>JBAUVJ010000423.1:0-2547 GCA_049583165.1 Candidatus Sulfotelmatobacter sp.
TCTTGGGGGGGATCGGAGTTGCCTCGTAATTCCGTTTGATCTCGCTGATCAGTTCGTAATCCGCCGGGCTGCCGCCGAGATGTTGCGCGGCCGCCGAACCGTGGCAGGTCTGGCAGTAATAACAATCGTTCTGCGAAGAGACATACGTGGCAATCATTTCTCGTTCCGCCGGAGTCAGGCTATGGGGACCGGTGAGCAGAACCTGAGCAAGATCACACAACGGTTTCGCGGTTTCGGGGCTGAAGACCATTGGCCCGCGGATACCGGGCAGTCCTTCTGGAAGTTGAATGTGAGCCATTCGGCGATCCTCCCATTTACAAAATATTAAGCAGCTCCGCTGATTCGTCCGCTATCACGAAGCAAAGCCTCCATCAAAAAAGAAATTTCAGCGCCAACTGAATCACTCGTGGACTCACATCCGCTTGAATTTGTCCGAAGTCCGGCGAACTGATGTCACTGACCGGCAAGCGGAAGTTCGTATGGTTCAGAAGATTGAAGAACTCCGCACGGAATTGAAATTCTTTCGCTTCCGTTACCTTGATGTTCTTGAAGGCCGAGAAGTCCCAATCCACATAGCCTGGCCCTGCAACCACGTTGCGCCCTTCGTCCCCAAATACCTGGAACCGCCCAAGAGGATCGGGAGCGAGTTGCTGAAAAGCGCTTACGTTGAACCATTCCTGCGGAGTGCGCGGGCCGGAGTTGGGGTTCCCGATCAAGTTCGGACGGTTCGCGGAAAAGCCGGTGACTTCCGGCGCGCCGCCTTGCAAAGAGTTGTCTGACGAATCGAATACGGTGAAGGGGCCACCGGTCATGAACGTTACGATGCCGTTCAACTGCCAGTCGCCGAGCGCGTGCTCGTACCAGGTGTGACCTTGCCTCCAAAACGGAAGACTCCACTGGTAGCTCAGCACAAACCGGTGGCGATCGTCGAACATCGATCGGCCACGCTCTGCGGCAAGATCGAATGGATTCTGCGCCAGGTCATTTTCGCCAGCAACTGGTTGTGAAGCCGAGCCGGTAATGTTGAAAGAGGAAACGTCATCAATGGATTTCGCCAGCGTGTAAGAAGCGAGGAAGGAAAGGCCGTAGCCAAAGCGCTTTCGAAGGCTGGCCTCCAGCGCGTTGTAGGACGAATTCGCGATTCCCGCGATCAGGCCAGCCGAGGCATAGACACAGCCGTTTGGTTGCGCCAAGGTGCATCCCGAATACATCCGCCGCTGGTTGACGTTGTTTTCCGAGGAAATCGGGCATGGGGTTGCCACCGTACAGTCAGGAGGGTCATTAGTGACCACGCCAGGAACAAAGACTGTTGGGTTACCTTCAATGAACCGTGGCAGCTTGGTTCCATTCGTTCCCACGTAGCCGATCTGCGCCAGCCAATCGCTGCCGAACGATTTCTGGATATTGAGATTCCAGTCTTGCGCGTAGGGCAGTGGCAGGTTGCGGGTGAGCGTCAGAATGGTCATAGGCTCGGCGAACTGGCCAGTGAAGAGACTTTGACCCGCGTAGGGATTGGCAAAGCTAGTCGGCGTACTTACTTGTGGAGTTTGAAGAAACGGCGGCGCGCTGATGGGGGATTGCAGCGGGCCACCATTTCCTGTGTAGTACGGCTCGTAGAAAATGCCATACGCCGCGCTCACCAGCCATTTCGCGTTGCCCGTAGGATCCCAGGCCACGCCGGCGCGAGGGGCAAATGCCGTTTTCTCTGTGGGGATCAAACCGCCAGGCACGCCGGGGTCGCCCGGATAGAGCAGGCCGGCGGGAGCGCTCGGCATCACTCTGGACTGTGCGCCCGGAACCCAGAGATTTTGCCGATTGTGAATTTCTGTATCTGGAGATGGCAACTCGTAGCGGAGTCCTAAATTCAAAGTTATGCGCGAGTTGAGCTTGTAGGTGTCCTGAGCATACGCATTCGAAGCCTGCCCCCGGATTCCCCGGGAGAAGTTGCCGACACCTTGTAGAAAGAAAACAGCCTGCCCCGACAGGAAACTAGCGAATCCATCGCTGTAGGGAAAAGTCGAGAACACAAAAAAGCCGTTGGTGGCTATGCCTTGCAGGGCATTGATATTGTCGTGCCGATAGCCTCCGCCAAACTTCATTTCGTGGTTGCTGTGAATCCAGCTTAGGGAACCGGAGTAGTCAAACGTATTCTGGTACGTATCGCGCGGCCCCGTGATGGGATCGCCGACCGAGGCGTAGCCGCCGATTTGAATGAAAGGTGGGCCGAGAGCCGCGGCGAGACTCGGCTGATATTGAAACCCAAGACTTGACGGAGATTCGTGATTGACGCCTTCGCCAAAGATAAATTTGTTGCGCAGATAAGAAACACGAGCTACGCTAATCACTGCGGGGGAAAAGATATGCGTTTCTTGCGCGACAAAATTTTGCGCGCGATCGTCTTGTCCCACCGGGAAGCCGGGCACATTCGCGCCGCCCGGAGGAAGCGGATCGGTTGTTGGACCGGCGCTGTACATGTAGCGAAAATTCAGCGTGTCCGCGGAAGAAAGATATTGGTCTAAACGCAGTCCGAATTGATCATTGTTCACG
>JBAUVJ010000424.1:0-6636 GCA_049583165.1 Candidatus Sulfotelmatobacter sp.
GTCAACAGCGGCGAAGCCTCAAAAGCTCTGACGCAGCATCTCCAGCAATCCCTTCAGGATCTAAATCATTCGGCGATCTCCAACCAAACTATCCTAGGCACCAGAGGACGCGATTGAAACTCCAACGAATGCTTCCGGCGGCGTTGTGTGTAGTCGGGCTACTGCTTCCACAACTAACGCTCTGTCAGTCGACTGCCCCACCGCAATACGCGGAAAGTTTTCGCCAGGGCGCAACCCAGATTATGCCCGACCATTTCGAGGTTAGGTTCTCTTTGCAGGATCAAACGTTCCACGAGCGCCTCAAAGATTCTCGAGGTGTCGAACGCTACGATTTTTCCCTTCTTCCGCGAATACCGTTGGGCGAGACCGCCATCACCATGTGGCAGGCAAAATTGGTCGACCTTCAGCATCGCCTTTACGACAATGTCCTCATGACAGCCCAGGAATTCTCTGACGATATCAGCAACGATCCGAAAACCGCCTTGTGGCGCTTGGATCCTTCGAAATCGGCAACCGTGCCTGTATTCGCCAAGCGCATCATTAAGGTGGACGGCTTTTATGTCGTCCTGCAAGTCAAGGCATTTCGCTTCGATCCACCGGATTCGCCGTATCTGGATTCGATGACGGTTGCGATCGAATTCACCAACACCGACCCCAGAAGCGCGGAAAGCACTCCCAAATAGCCTCGCAGCCCAATCAACAGCATGAAGCCAAACCGAATCCACCTCATCCAAGTAAAATAGATTCATCCATGGCGATTGCCGATCAGTCCGCAGTGAGCAACCAAAACAGTGCAATCCCCTCTACCATGCTGGCGGCGGTTTACCGTGGAGTCAATGACGTCCGTCTCGAGACCGTTCCCGTCCCCCAAATCGGCGCGGGAGAGTTACTGCTCCGCGTCCACACCTGCGGAGTCTGTGGCACCGATCTCAAAAAAATCGCCACTGGATCGCATTCCGCGCCTCGCATTTTCGGCCATGAAACCTCGGGCGTAGTCGCCGCCGTAGGCGCCGGTGTCCGCCAGTTCGCTCCTGGCGACCGCGTCGTGGTCTTTCATCACATCCCCTGCCGCCAGTGCTACTACTGCCTTCACCAGACCTTCGCCCAGTGCGCCACCTACAAAAAAGTCGGCTGCACCGCTGGTTTTGAGCCCTCCGGCGGCGGATTCGCCCAATACGTCCGTGTGATGGATTGGATCGTAGAGCAGGGAACTGTGCGCATTCCTCAAGGCGTCTCCTTCGAGCAAGCTTGCTTCGTGGAACCCGTCAACACGTGCATGAAGGGAATTCAGGCCCTCCGCCTTCAGCCCGGCGAAACCGTTCTCACCATCGGGCAGGGCCCCATCGGCATCATTCTCAGCGTGCTGGCGCGCCAAGCAGGGGCCACGGTTATTACTTCCGATTTGTATCCCGAAAGGCTTAAAATAGCTGTAAGCCTCGGATTACAGAATACGATAGACGCATCGAAGCACGATGTAGTTCGTACAGTCCGTGAACAGACCGGAGAACGTGGTGCCGATGCCGTGATTTTGGCGGTAGGCAGCAACGGCCTGATTCGCCCGGCAATGGATGCGGTTCGCCCAGGGGGGCGGGTGTTATTGTTTGCGCAAACTCAGCGCGGAGAAGTAGTGGTCGATCCCGCGGCCATTTGCGTGGACGAAAAATCATTGGTCGGTTCATATAGTGCGTCCGTGGATTTGCAGGAGGATTCGGTTCGCTTTGTGATGAGCCGGGAGATGGACTTGGAGCGTTTGATCAGTCACCGGTTCCCGCTGCAGGAAAGTGCGCGAGCTTTGGATCTCGCCTCTCATCCCCAGCCTTCGTCGATGAAGATTGTGATTCAGCCCGGTGTTACTTGGAAGCGCGAGGCCCCGGAAGGAAGCCAGCAGTGAACGGAAAAATGACGGCTGCCGTCCTGTACGGCAAAGAAGATCTCAAAATTGAACGAGTGCCCATTCCTCGCGTGGAAAAGGGAGAGGTGCTCGTCAAAGTTCAGGTCGCTCTTACCTGCGGCACCGACCTCAAGGTCTATCAGCGCGGCTACCACGCCCGCATGATCGTTCCCCCCGCACTCTTCGGCCACGAACTGGCCGGAGTCATTGAAGAAGTCGGCGAAGGTGTGCACAGCTTCAAGAAGGGCATGAAGGTGGTTGCGCTGAACTCCGCGCCCTGCCAGATGTGCTTTTATTGCTCCAAGCATCAGGAAAATCTCTGCGAAGATCTTCTCTTCAACAACGGAGCCTACGCCGAATATATTCGCGTGCCTCGCCGCATTGTCGAAGCTAACATGCTGGTTATTCCGCCCAACGTGAGCTTTGAAGATGCAGCCATGACCGAGCCGCTGGCCTGCGTTCTTCGCGGCCTGCATGAAACCGGCGTCGAAATCGGCGATACCGTCACCATCATCGGCGGCGGCCCCATCGGACTCATGTTCGTCCAGGTAGCCCGCGCCATCGGTTGCAACGTGATCTCTGTCGTAAAGCGCGACGAGCAGGTCGTGGCCGCCAAACACATGGGCGCGCACGAAATCGTGCAGACCACAAAAGTTCAAAACGTTGTAGAAGCGGTGCGCGCGCTCACCCCACAAAAACGCGGTTGCGATGTCGTGATCGAAGCCGTCGGCCGTCCCGAAGCCTGGGAGTGGACTGTGGAAATGGTCCGCAAAGGCGGCACGGTGAATTTCTTCGGCGGATGCGCCAGTGGCTCCAAGGTGCAGCTCGATACCAATCGCCTACACTACTCGGAGATCACACTGAAAGCCACGTTCCATCACACGCCCGAAACCGTGCGCCGCGCCTTCGGTCTGATCGCCGCTAAGAAAATTCGTCCCACGGATTACATCACCGGCGAAGCCCCGCTCTCCAGCCTTCAGAAGGTGCTCCGCCACATGCTAAACCGCGGCGGCGACATCAAAACCGCCATCATTCCCGGCCATTAGCAAGAGCAGCGCCGGCGTCTCGCCGGCCGGGGGCCCACTTCTCGCCTCTGTTGCGAAAAGTGGGAAAGTGAGTGTACGGCCAAGTAAACCTTTAAGGGAAGACTTCGACAAATAACCGTGCTCGCCACACAAAATCCGCCACTCGCATCCTCGCCCTGGAGCCGTCTCCCGGCCGCTTACGCCATCCCTCCATCCGCTCCTTCGCTTGCCCAAGCCCAGGAATATTGTCGCCAGCTCGCTCACTCGCACTACGAAAACTTCTCGGTTGCTACCTGGTTTTTGCCCAAACAATTGCGTCAGGATTTCCTCAACGTCTACGCCTACTGCCGCATCTCCGACGATCTCGGCGACGAAGTCGGCGACGCGGCAACCTCCCTCGCCCTACTCGACGAGTGGCAAGCTCAACTCGATGCTTGCTACCACGGAACTCCGCGTCATCCCGTTTTCGTCGCGCTTTCTGAGACCGTCAGAAAATTCAGCATTCCGCAGCACGAATTTTCCGATCTCCTCATCGCTTTCCGCCAGGACCAAACCGTAACCCGCTTCGAAACTTTCGAGAATGTCCTCGCCTACTGCCGCTACTCCGCAAATCCTGTCGGCCATCTCGTGCTCTATCTGTGCGGCTATCACGACGCCGAGCGCCAACAGCTTTCCGATTACACCTGCACCGCCCTGCAACTCGCCAATTTCTGGCAGGACGTATCCGACGACTACGCCAAAGGTCGAATCTATCTACCGCTCGAAGACTTGCGACGCCATTCCGTCACCGAACAAGACCTGGCGCAGAAGTGCAATACGGTCGCGTTCTGCGATCTGATGAAGTTTGAAGTCGAGCGCGCCCGCGAATGGTTTCAGTTCGGCCTGCCGCTGGTAAAAAAAGTAGACGCCGAATTGGCCATCGATCTCGAATTATTCAGTCGCGGCGGCCAGGAAATTCTCAACGCCATCGAGCGCCAGCACTTTGCCGTCCTCGGAAATCGCCCTGTAATCTCCAAGTCGCGTAAACTCGCGCTGGTAGCCCGGGCCGCAGTGAGCAAGTTATGGTAAGGCACGGGATCGCGAGGAACAAAATGTGGGGACAGCCGCCTTCGGCTGTCCGGTCGAGCGAAGCTCGACAACCTATCCACGAAGAACATCGCTTCAAAATGCCCACGAATCCGCAATGAGAATGAGCACCGCATCCCAACCCGCGCTGATCCCCCCCTGGACTCCCGCTCCTACGCAGCTCACGATGGCGTATTCCGTCTGCCGCGGAATCACTCGCGCCAAGGCGAAAAATTTCTACTACGCATTTCTGGTTCTGCCCAAGCGCAAGCGCCAGGCCCTGTCCGCCGTCTATGCCTTCATGCGACGCTGCGATGACATTGCCGACGACCCCGGGCTCACCGCCCAGCAACGCCGCTTCAATCTCGACGCTTGGCTGGACGCGCTGCACTCCGCTCAGCAGGGCCAGCCCACCGACGACCCCATTCTCCTCGCCCTCACCGACGCCGAGCGCCGCTACTCCATCCCCGCCGGCCTGCTCGACGACCTCGCCTTCGGCACCGCCATGGATGTGGTCGAGCCCGCACCCGTCGATCAAGGCGCGCCGTCTTCACTCATTCTGCAATACAAAACTTTCGAAGACCTGCGACTATACTGCTACCGCGTCGCCTCCGTCGTGGGCCTCGTCTGCATTCATATCTTCGGATACCGCGACCCCGCCGCCGAATCTCTCGCCGAACAATGCGGCTTGGCTTTCCAACTCACCAATATCATTCGCGACGTGAAAGAAGACGCCGCCATGGGCCGCGTCTACCTGCCCGAGGAAGATCTGGCAAAGTTCAACCTCTCCGCGGCCGAACTGCTCTCCACGCCGAACCCCGACTGCTTCCGCCCTCTGCTCGCGCTCGAAGCCGATCGCGCCCGTGAAGGCTACCTAGCCGGGGACCAACTCATTCCCTACATCACCGAAGACAGCCAGCCCGCGCTTTGGGTGCTGATCAACATTTATCGCAAGCTCCTCGAAAAAATTGCCGCGCGCAACTACGACGTTTTCAACGGAAAGATGAGCCTCACCGTCGGCGAAAAACTGCGCATCCTCGGGAAAGGTTTCCTGCAACGCCTTACCTGATGCGCCCGACACTCCCACCCGATGTCATTCCGAACGCGGCCAAAGGCCGGGCGAGGAACGCGCTGCTCTAAATGTGCTGTAAATTAAGATAACAACTCAATGTCCTCCAAGATCGCCATAGCCGGCGGCGGACTCGCCGGGCTCGCCGCGGCCTGCGCCCTCGCCGACTCGGGCTGCCGCGTCACTGTCTTCGAGCGCCGCCCCTACCTCGGCGGCCGCGCTTCTTCTTATGAGCATCCCGGAACCGGCGAAGTCGTCGACAACTGTCAGCACGTCCTGTTTCGCGTCTGCACCAACCTCATCGAGTTCTACCGCCGCATCGGCGTGGAAGATCAAATCCGCTGGTACGAGGACATGACCTTCATCGAGCCCGGCGGGCGGACCAGCGTCATGCGCGCTTCCGCGCTCCCCGCGCCACTCCACACCGCGCCTTCATTCCTGCACTTTCCCTTTCTAGGTGCAAAAGACAAGCTGGTGATCTCGCGCGCCATCGCCGCCCTCACCCTGACCGCCCAGCTCGACACCGGCGAATCATTTCTCGCCTGGTGCCGCCGTCACCATCAAACCGAAGCCGCTATCGAGCGTTTCTGGAAGCCAATCCTGGTCAGCGCGCTCAGCGAACATCTTGACCGGATCTCGATTTCCTACGCCGCCCAAGTCGTCCGCGAATCCATGAAGTCGCCGCCCGCCCGCCACATGGGCGTTCCCAGCCTTCCGCTCACCGACCTTTACAACAAAGCTGGAGACCACATCCGCGCCCGCGGCGGCGAAATCCGCCTCCGCACTTCGCTCGAAACCTTTTTGCCCGAGGCATCGCACGTGCAGATTCGCCTCACCGGCGCGGATACAAATAAAGAAGAAAAAGATAATGAAGAATCGTTCGACTACCTGATCCTCGCCCTCCCCTTCAACACCATCGATCGCGTACTGCCCGATATCCCGTCAGCCGTGCCGCTCCGCGAAAACCTCACCCACTTCGAATCCTGTCCCATCACCGGCATTCACCTCTGGTTCGATCGCCAAATCACCGACCTCGACCACGCCGTCCTCCTCGACCGCACCATTCAATGGATGTTCCACAAATCCCGCCTGCTTTCGACGCGCAGCAGCGCAGGGGCCAATACAGAACCAACCGGAAGCTACATCGAACTCGTCGTCAGCGCCTCGAACTCTCTCATCGACAAATCGCGCTCCGAAATCGTCGACCTTGCGCTCAACGAAGTCCGCGAATTTTTTCCCGCAGCCCGCGCAGCAACTCTGCTGAAGTCCACCGTGATCAAGGAAGTTCACGCCACGTACTCGCCCCGCCCCGGCATCGACGCACACCGTCCCCCGCAATCGACCGCATGGCCCCGCGTCTTCCTCGCCGGCGATTGGACCGCCACAGGCTGGCCTGCTACCATGGAAGGCGCTGTCCGCAGCGGCTATCTGGCCGCCGAATCGCTCCTTCGCGCGGCTGCAACACATAGAGCCGGAACAAAAGACAAAAAATTCCTGGTCGCCGATCTCCCCCCCACTGGCCTGATGCGCCTATTCGGCTAGAATCTAACTCACAGTTTTGAAGGGGCACGGCTTCAGCCGTGCCG
>JBAUVJ010000425.1:0-1702 GCA_049583165.1 Candidatus Sulfotelmatobacter sp.
GTCTACATGTACCCTAGCTTTTCGGACTGCATTGACGCTTCGCCCGTGTTCAAGCGATTCTTTGAGACAAGGGTGGATTTTGCCCCTGAAGAGCGCGGTTATGGAGACGTCAGCGAGGGAAAATTCATAATCTGGCGTGGTGCAAGCGTCGGCTAAGGTATACAAGGCACTGGCGCTCGGAGCCTCCGCGGTTGGCATCGGGCGCCCTCAAGGCTGGGGACTCGCCGCCTTCGGCCAGGAGGGGATCGAAGCGCTGCTCGATATCTATGCGCGCGAGCTCGAAGCCATCATGCGCCAGGCAGGCACTCCGATGGTTGCCGAAATTGGAGCGCGCGCTGTCGTGCACAGAGGCACCGCCTGACTGGCACCGCCCGAGGTGATGCCGGGTGCGCAATGCTGCGGCGCGTCTATTCGTTGTGGCAGACACCGCGTAGCTGGCGATTAGCACCGAAAAGGGCTGAGCGTCAGCAGCTTGACATCTCCGTGAGCAAGGCGTAATTCAACCGCGTTCTGGACGGCGCCCCGAGAAACAAAGAAGCTGCGGGTGCCACGTTTGAGCAGCGGTTCGGGCCCACGAAGAAGAACTCCACCGACCACATCCAACAGCGGGAGAGATGTCATGCCCAGCGGTTCACACACGCGGCTCGCACGAGCCGCAACGCTCGCCATGATCTGTTCCATCCTCGCCTGCGGATCCGCGCTGGCCGCACCGCATGCGATTCTCCGGCAGCTCCTGAGCAAGGACGTCAACCAGCCGCCGACGGATGAGTTCTGTCGTGAGAACTT
Source organism: Candidatus Sulfotelmatobacter sp. (assembly GCA_049583165.1). Taxonomy (GTDB): domain Bacteria; phylum Acidobacteriota; class Terriglobia; order Terriglobales; family Acidobacteriaceae; genus Sulfotelmatobacter. The sequence goes on from JBAUVJ010000425.1 coordinate 787, forward strand.
CGGTGTCCCCTGCTACTCACCGCGGGAGATGCGCACCGCGTACGGCATGAATGGACTCATCAATTCCGGGATGGTCGGCGCCGGGCAGACGATCATCATCATCGACTCCTACGGCAGTCCGACGATCGCCGGCGACCTCGCCGCTTTCGACGCGGGCTTCGGGATCCCCGACCCGCCAGCGTTCACGGTGCTGTCGCCCCTCGGATCGGTTCCCTGGGACCCGACGCTCTACCCCGATCAGCCGGGTTGGGCCGCCGAAACGACGCTCGACGTCGAGTGAGCGCACGCCATGGCCCCGGGTGCCGCCATCGTACTGATGACGAGTCCGGTCGACGAGACCGAGGGCGTGCAGGGTATGCCAGAGTTTCTCGAGCTGGAGAAGTATGCGCTTGATCGCCATCTGGGTAAGATCATCTCGCAGAGCTGGAGCGCCACGGAGAATACGCTGTTCCGCGACACGGCCGGACCCGGTGGCCCCAAGGTGATCGCGGATTTCCTGGCGTTTCACCAGCGCGCGGCCGCGGAGCATGTGACACTGCTCGCTGCCGCCGGCGATGACGGCAGCAGCAACCCCGAGACTAACGGCGTCACGTTCTATCCGTTTCCCACCGTCGGCTTTCCCGCCTCGTCCCCGCTCGTAACCGGAGTCGGCGGCACGATCCTGACCACCGACACCTCAGGCAACTACCAGTCCGAGACCGTGTGGAACGACCCGGGTTGCTGTGCCGGTGGCGGCGGCATCAGCCAGCTGTTCCAGGCTCCCGATTATCAGCGGGATTCTCTGCCGCAAAAGGTGCGCCAGAAGCTCGGCGGCATGCGCGGAGTACCCGACATCTCTTACAACGCCGATTGCAATAACGCTATTCTTATATACCTGAGCTATTTCGGACCCGACAGCGCGGGTTGGTACACGATC
>JBAUVJ010000426.1:0-5398 GCA_049583165.1 Candidatus Sulfotelmatobacter sp.
CACCAACTTGATCGCCATACGTCCCCCAAAAATATCGCCGCTACCGAAATGCCAGTTGCGGTATGAGCGGCGTCTTAGTTGAAATGATAACTTGAAATTGGGACGCGGCTTGACCTTTTTTGATGCCGCGTCATTTCTATCCGCGGTCCTGCGTTACAATTGCGGGCATCTGGTTCGTCATTGCGGTTTAACTCGCGCCAGCGGGATCACAGCACAACGTAAGGACAGGTGACCATGAATGTCCTGTTACTCTCGATGCCGGATTCTTTCGAACACATGCCCCCGGCTGTTGTCCGGATGCCCAACGGCGCGCTCACGTCGCTGGCCGGAAATGTTGATCCGCATCATCACGTAGCTGTTGCCGATTTGATTCTGGTTCAGCGCCAGGTTCGTGAAACTGTGACCAAACTGGTCGCCGAGCACAAACCTGAAATCGTTGGACTCTCCATCATGACATTCCAGCGGCGCACGGCTGGCCGCATTATCGATCTGGTCCGCGCGCTGCGTCCAGGTGTGAAGATCGTGGTTGGCGGCTACGATCCCAGCCTTGCCGCGGAGGCTTATGAGAACATGGGCGTCGACTACCTGGTACGCAGCGAGGGAGAAGTTACCTTCCGCGAATTATTGCGCGCCATCGAGGCCGGCTCCGGCTTCGACCGGATCTGCGGTCTCTCCTATCGCAACGGCGAGAGCTGGGTGCACAATCCGGCGCGGCCTCCGCATCGCCTTGAAGACAAAGAAATCCGCCAGCCCAACCGTGATTCGCGCGTGTTGCAGGGATATACACTCATGGGCCGTCAGGTCGATGTGATCGAGACTTCGCGCGGCTGCACCTACGATTGCAGTTTCTGCTCGATTATCGAGATGCGCGGCCGCAACTTCCACACCTTTTCATTCGATCGCGTTCTGGACGATATTCGCGATGCCCGCGATCACGGGGCGCGAACCATTTTCCTGGTGGACGACAACATTACATTGAACGTGAAGCGCTTCGAGGGACTGTGCGAGGCGATTATTGCCGCCGGCCTTAACACGTTGGACTACTTCGTCCAGGGCATGACATCCGCCATCGCCAACCACGGTGAAACTCTTGCTCCGCTGATGCGGCGGGCGGGATTCCGCTACGTGTTTCTCGGCATCGAAAATATTCTGGAAGGCGACCTGGAGTTTCTGAAGGCCTCGGCGAAAAACACGGAGCGCAGCAACGGCGAGAACATGGGAAACGCTACTCTCAAAGCCATCGAGTACCTGCATCGTAACCAGATGTATGTGGTCGGCGGATTGATTGTGGGCAGCCCGGGTGATACGCAGGAGTCGATAGAAGCGAATCTCGAGTTCGCGCGCCGCTACGTGGACTGGCCCTATATTCAACACCCCACGCCCTATCCGCGCACGCCCATGACGAAAGACTTCCGCGATCAAGGTTTGATCATGAACGAGCGGCTCGAAGAATACGACGGCACAACGGCCGTGGTTCGCACCGAACATGTGCCGGCGGAAGAAGTAGAGTTCCTCCGCTGGAAAGCCGAGCGCTGGATGAAGGTTCGTCACGTCCCCGTAGCGCTTCGCCACGATCCGAAATTCGTGCTGCTCAGTGGCTGGAAAATGCTGAAGCATACTTTCCGCGGCACTTCGATTCGCTCCATGCTAGGGCTGGAGAGCGAGAAAAAAGTGTTTGAACGGTATCGGGAAATCCGGCGGGCCGAGCGGGAGTACGTGTGAACGACCTCGGCTCGCGAGTTATTCGCATAGAAGTTTCTGAAGGGCGGCTCGCGCACGCGACGGAGAAGCTTCTTGCGGATTAGCCACATTCTTCTTCCTGCGCTGCTTGCGATGTCGGTTCAGTTAGCGGCGCAACAAGCCGCGCCCCACCCCGGCGGACCGAACTCTGGTCCAGCACCTGCACCTCCTCCTCTCGCCGGCGATGCACTCCGGCGTCCAAACGTGCCCACCGGCGTGCTTTCTAAGCGGCTCAGCTTGCGCAGCCAGATCTATGACGGCATGGTCAGCGATTACTGGATCTACGTCCCCGCACAGTACGACCCCAAGAAGCCCGCCGCCGTGATGGTTTTTCAGGATGGGGAAGGCTACCTGGATCGCAAGGGCGACCATCCCGCCCTGAACGTGCTCGACAATCTGATCGCTGAAGGAAAAATCCCGGTCATCATCGCCGTCTTCACCAACCCGGGCGATATCAGCGGATCGCCTGACGCGCCAACGTATCGCTTCGTCGAAGCGTATGGAAAGAAGTGGTCGCGCACGCTTAAGGATTCGATGCGCTCGACCGAGTACGATACCGTCTCCGATCGCTATGCGCGCTTTCTGCGTGACGAATTGTTGCCGAACGTCGCCAAGGTCTACAACCTGCGCACGGATGCTTACTCCCGCGCCATCACCGGGTTGAGTTCAGGCGGCATCTGCGCCTTCAACGCCGCCTGGCAGATGCCTGATGGTTTCAGCCGTGTCATCTCCTGGATTGGTTCGTTCACTTCCATCCAGTGGCACGAAGATCCGGCGGTCGCCGACGGCGGCCAGGATTATCCGGAGAAAATTCTGCGCGAGGAGCACCGCAATCTGCGCGTCTTGCTCCAGGACGGCAGCAACGATCAGGAGAATCCAGAATATGGCTCGTGGCCAATGGCAAACATCCGAATGGCGAATGCGCTGAAGTTGAAGGGCTATGACTTCCGCTTTTCTTTCGGCCAGGGACCACATACAGCCGCCGCGGGCGGCGCGGAATTTGCTGAAGAGATGATCTGGTTATGGCGAGGCTACGATCCGGCGAAGTTTGCTGAAACCTATACTCAAGATCCGGCCGAGGCCGCCAAGCCGCCGTTCCGGGTGGGAATCGTGAATCGCGCACAGTAGAGACCGTCGCGGGAAGATTGCAATTGCAGAAGGACGGTCTCCGAGATTCGACATTGTAGTGACTCAATATTATGGCGGAGAGGGTGGGATTTGAACCCACGATACCCGTTAAGGTATGTCCGCTTTCGAGGCGGATCGTTTCAACCGCTCACGCACCTCTCCGCATGGGACAACTAGCCTGGTGTGCGATCCTTCGCGCAAAAAACGCGCTCGCGATTTCGGCAGCGGGATCCCGCTTCGCTGACGCCCGCGAAACGCCTCAACTAGCGGCGGCTTCTAAAGAATTCCTGAAGCAACTCGGCGCAACGTCCCGCCAGCACACCGCCGCGAACTTCCATGCGATGGTTCAGTTGAGGGTGATTCAACACCTGCAGCACGGACTGAACTGCGCCCGCCTTGGCATCGTCCGCGCCATAAATAAGGCGCTTGATCCGGGCATGCACCATGGCCCCGGCGCACATCGCGCACGGCTCAATTGTAACAAACAGATCGCAGTCGGCTAGACGATGGTTACCAACGGCAGCTCCGGCCTCACGCAGCGCCACGATCTCCGCATGGGCCGTGGGATCGCAGTCACCAATGTTGCGGTTCCATCCCCGGCCAACGATCTTGCCGTGGCAAACCACCACGGCTCCCACAGGGACTTCGCCGCCTTCGAGCGCCCGCTGCGCGGCGCGAAGGGATTCTTCCATCCACAGCTCATCGTCGTTGGGCGTAATGTCGGGCGTAGGCTGTTTCCGTTTTCTTGACTGCGGAATTCCATTGTATCGATCCAGCCGCTTCCCGCCAGTTGCAGGCGCTAAAAGATGAACGCCACTGCCAAAGGGGAGTGGCGTTCATCTTTTAGAAAACATCCGTCGAAGACCGCCTGCGCGACGGAATACTTATTTTTCGTCTTGTCTGCACCCGCGACTGACCGCCGTTAAAATGTTGTTCGCAGCTGCGATGTCGCAGTTGTAGAATGTTCCATCCGAATTAAAGAATGTGTATTCTTGCGAACTTTTTATCGGACTCGCGTCTGTCGCGTTCACTGAGTTCGCGACCGCCGAAGTGTCGATAACGAACCCATCGATCGAAACCTGGTGGCTGGCCTGATATTTCTGCCCGGTCGCGACCGTAAAGCCGAACGGAGAACTGCTTACCGGGAAGATAAAATCAACCGTGATGGGAAAGCTGAAATCATCGCGGATCACGGACGTCCCTTTATCGCTCGAAATCGTGGTTGCGGAAGAGACGCTGGTTTCTAGCGCTGTGTTTTGATCGAGCACCGTTTCGTTAACGGTATCGAAGTCGATGGTCTGGGTGCTGGAGAAGTTCTGCTGGCCGGCGACTGTTGTGGACACCTTTCCATGGGACGTGTTGACGTATCCGGCAAGCTTGAAATTGCGATTGGACGTAACCTTGATCGTCCCCGTAACCGTCGACGTTCCCTGGAGGTTTTCGGTAACCACCGGAGATGGGTTAGTCAGCGTGTTCTTCGTGACTGCACCCGTGATCTGCTTCGTCCCGGAGTCAAGAAAGAGCAGCAGCGACGCAGTCGATGAGAAATAACTGTCGTCGTTGAAGACGCTCAGCGCGATCGTGTGCGGCTGGCCGTTGCTCAGCAGGCTGGCAAAGGGCGTCAGGTTTACGCGATAAGGAACAAATTCGAGAGTTTGCGCCGCCGGAATCGGCATCCATTGGTTTGGCAGAAAGCCCGTGAAAACCCAGGGAGAAACGGGGGCTATGCCGGCTGGCTTACCATCAATGGTGATCTCAGACTCGCGAAAGTCTGTGTTTCCACATCCGTAAACTTCGTTGATGCTGCTCAGATCGTTGGGGAAGCACGCGTACCACTGCTCATCGTCAGACTGGCTCTGAGAGATCACGTCGAGGTAAGCCTCTTCGGTATTGGTGGGCAACGTAAACGCCGTCGAGAGTAGGACGGTCGGCGAGCTCAGAGTGGCTGGCAAGTTGATCCCCCCGCTGCTGTTGATTTGAATCAGAGGAAGGACGACGTCAGGTCGCCTCTGGTCGCGCTGATCATCGCGATCACGCCGTTCCGCGGGATAAAACTCCAGGTCCGCGCTTACCGTGAAAACTCCGTTCAGCTCGGTATTGTAGGGGGCCGGGCAATCTGTGGTGCAGTTCTGGAGAATGATCGCGCCCGACTGCGGAATCGCCAATAATGCGCTGTAGTCGGTAACATCCCGCTCGACATGCCATGTATTGGTAAGGGTCGATAACGGTTCAGGGGTGGTTCCGAAATAGATGTTTGTGTTTGCTAGAAAAACACTCGCTGTGCGGTCGAACTGGTCACCGCCGTTTTCGCTGAAGTCCGCCTCAAACACTACTTTTTCCCACGGGCCGGAGCAGTTGCCGGGAGGCGTAAACTCAAAAGTCTGAGCCGTCTGGGAGAAAAATGCGAACTGGTAACCCGCGAAGAGCGGTACCACACAGGGTTGTTGACGTGGTCGTGGTACCAGAGGGTCGGCGGTCACGGTAAATTGTGTGCCAATTTGCCGATTCGTACTTTGGGCGACGGCTGAAC
>JBAUVJ010000427.1:0-5203 GCA_049583165.1 Candidatus Sulfotelmatobacter sp.
GGCGAAGTGCCGCATGGAAAGAATGCGGGTCTTCCAGGTCAGCACCGGCTTCACCGGAAGCCGCAGAGTGCCCCCGCTCACTTCCCGTCCCGCGCGCTGAAACGGCAAATAATAACCGTAGAGCGCAATGCCCGGACGGATCATGTTGTTCCACGTTTCCCGCCGCGAGATCAGCGCGCTCGTGTTGGCGAGGTGAATCAGACTCGGTTCGAACCCGGCCGCTCGCACCACCCGCTGCGCGTCTTCAAAACGACGCTCCTGCTCCGCCACCGAAGGCGCATCCATAATTTCCGATGAAGCCAGGTGAGTAGAAAGTCCTTCAAGAACCAGGTGCGGCGCAGCTTTTAAAGCTTTCAGCACCACCGGAAGTTCATCGAGTGAAACTCCCAGCCGTCCCATGCCGGTATCCACTTTCAAATGCACCGCATGCCGTCCCGCTCCAAACGCTGCCGCTCTCTCCAGAGATTCAATGTGCCACGGTTCCCACACCGTAGGCGTGAGCCGCAGCCGGACGATCTCGCTTTCTTCTCCACGCCAGAAACCAGTCATCAACAAAATTCGCGAATCGACTCCCGCATCGCGCAACGGAATCGCCTCATCCAGCGATGTAACGCCCTGCCACTTCGCGCCTTCCGACTCCAGCGCCCGCGCACACTCCACGGCCCCGTGGCCATAAGCGTCCGCCTTTACCACCGCGCACGCAGTCACGTCCGCGCCTGCATGATTCACCACCGTCCGGAAGTTTTGCCGCAAACGAGTGAGCGAAACCTCCGCCCAGGTCGGGCGGGTCGCCACGCGGCTCATGATTTCTACAGTGCTCGCCACTGCCCTCGATTATAGCGGCAGCGCCGCGCGCCCTCAGGTTACGCTGGGGCTACTCCCGAGCACTCGTCAAATGGTTTTGGGGATGCTTCGTCTGTCGCGAGTGAATGGTTTTGGGTAGGCCACGGATTGAACAGGTTGCGGAGATCCACGAAATTCAGCCACAACCGTGGAAGAGCGGCCCTTCAGGGCCGCGTCAACTGTTAAAAATCTGTCGGGCTTCAGCCCTTGAGGGAACCTCAACTCCCTTCCAGCGAAAACTTCACCGTAATCTGCGTCTCCACTTCGACCGGCTCATTATTCAGAATGTAAGGCCGGTACCGCCATTGCCGCACCGCATCAATCGCCGCCGGCGCCAACATCGGATGCCCGCTCAGCACCTTCAAATTCTCAATCGTTCCAAGTTTGCTGATCATCGCCTGCAACACCACAACTCCCTGAATGCGGGCGCTGCGCGCCAGCGCAAGATAAGTCGGCTGCACCTTGTGGGTCAGATCTCCCTCGCTCATATGCGAGAGCCGGATCGAATGAGGAATGGTCACCGGCGGCGCCGGCAAAACCGCCCGCGTGCCGCTGTCGAATAAACCTATAATTCCCTGCCCATTTCCGCCTGTAGGCCCGGCAACATAAGGACCAAAACCCGTGACCTGCGGCGGACCGTCCTTGATAGGTATGCCTCCCGTGATCGGCATCGATGACGGCCGCCTGAAAATAATTTGAGCGGGATTGCTCGGAGCCATGTTCGAACCCCCGTGCGCCGGCGTGCTTTCAGGTTCCCTGAGCGGTTGCCCCAAACTGATCGGCGTCGAGAGCTGGTGGAACGACGGCAACCCCGTTGTCCGCAGCAGAGGCACGATCAGCAACACTCCAGTCGCCGCCGCCTGCAATCCGAATGAAGCTAAAGTTGTCCAGCCCCGTCGTGTCCGCTCGGCCCAGGACGAATCCACCGCCTCCGCAAACATTGTCCTGTCAAGCAAGCTTCCGTCCAACCTGCTTCTGTCAAACATGGTGTCCTCCTGAAATCCGCTTGCTGATAAGGACACCGCTTGCTTGCCAGACGGCTCGCATCCGCAAACAAAAAAGGCCGCGCTGCGCGCGGCCTTTTCGGAACTTTCACGGCACACCTGGTGTCGTAGAAAGCTGTTGTCGTAAAAACTATTTGTTGGGCGGTGTGGTTGCTTTCGGTGTAGCCGGCTTCGGTGCTGCTGGCCGCGGAGTCGCCGCTCCACTCGCCGCGGGCGCGGGCACGCCGGACTGCGTGTTGTAGAGCTCAACCACGGCCTTCGTGATGTCCCCCTGTTCGCCGTACCACAGCAGCGGACTCTGCGGCCACGGATTCGACGTATCCATCACCATGGCGAAGCCGCCTTCCTGCGCGTGCTTCACAATCACCGGCGCCATCTTTTGCAGAATGCGCTGGAAAATTTCTTTCTGCTGGTTCTGGAAATCTTCCTGAGCATCCTGTACCGAGCGGTCGAAGGATTTTTTCTTGCTCTCGATCTGCTGCTGCAGCGTGGCGCGGGCGTCTTGATTCAGCTTGTCACCCTGGGTCTGCATCTGCTTCTGCAAACTCTCGAGCTCATCGTTCTGCGATTTCAGTTCGTTCTGTTTCGGCTCCAGCTTTTTGCGCAAAGCCTCGAAGTCGCGCTGACCTTCGTTGCTTCCCATCACGGCCTGTTCAATGTTGATGGTCCCCAGCTTGGAGCCGCTGCCCGTCACAATCGGCGCCGAGGTTGCCGGGCCGGGAGAAGAAGGAGCCGCGCCCAAAGGCGCGCTCGTGCTTGCGGTTTGGGCCCAGGCGGATGTCGTTGACATGGAGATCATCGAGAGAACCGCTATGGCCAGGAAAGAATGCAGAAACTTGCTTGTCATTGGATCGCTTAAACTCCTTGGAACCGCAGTTCCGTGAATGATGTTCCGTGAATCATTTTTCCGGCGACTACGCCGTCAAAATATGGTTCCGGGATTGAACTTAGATGACCCTCATCTCACGCAAACGCTGGGCCGTAATCGCGAGGTTTTCGTCTTGCTTCCTGTCTCGCTTTTCAAACAGCCGCCATCAGGCGATATCGCAACTAGGCGCACTAGATTGCCAGCGTCACACGCCGGGGTTAATGACGTGTTGTCCACCCCTGGTCAGCTTTCTGCAATGGTGTGGAACCCTGTAATTATAGATAGCCCTCTCAACCCCCGTCAAACGTTCATTGTCATTCTGAGCAAGCGTTTTTGCGCAGCGAAGGATCTGGGCGAGCCGCACGAACCGTCGCGTTTCTTTCGCCGCAATAATGGCGCGTTCGGCTCGTTTCCTCATCAAGCTGACACTACCCACTTAGAACGTCGTCGCCACCGTGAACCTGAACGTCTTCCTCGGCTCGCGCAACAGGAAGCTCGGCGCATAAGTATTCACCGCCAGATGATAGGTGTAGTCTCCCGCCGCCGTATTGGGGAACATTGCGCGCGTAATCGGAATCGGCGGCGTCGCGGCGCTATCCAACCGCAGCGGGTTATACGCCCAATAGATTCGGAACGGCGCGTTGATCACCGGCAGGAACATCTGAAGTTCCAGCCCCGTGGAAATTCTCGGTCTCCAGTCGGTAGTTCCCAGCACCTCAAGTTGCTGTTTCGGCACCGGGAACAAAGGACTGCCCGGAGTGCAGCCGGTGCCAGTTGCAGTGGCGGTAGCCTGGTCCTGCGCCGGACATCCAAACTGCTGGCTGATCACCTGATCGTATTGCTGCACCGCAATCTGCAACTGCGATGGCCGCACAATCGGATCGATTCCCGCATCCATAAACGGCGCCAGCGCCACCGGTCCATAAATCGTGATGCGGTACTCAAAGTTGGTGACCACGCTCAGGTCGCCGCCCGGGAACGTGATCTGGTCCACCGGAATCGGAATCGTCAAATTTCCCAGCAGAGGATTCTGCGCGTTCTTCAGGACAGGCACTCCATCCGGATTGGTCAGCGCGATGGATCCGACACTCGGCAGAAATGCCACTGGCGAAACCGAACGAATATCGAAGCCGCGCAAGTCATTCTCGCCGCCCATGTAAGCCCGCTGGAACGGCGGAGCCACCAACCCTGCGTAGCCCGTGATGAAAGATCCCTGGACATTGAAGCCCAAAGCATTGCGGCGGTTCTGCACCGGAATAAACTTCTTGTACTGCACGATGGGCCGAACCGAACGGATCGTCCCGCCCAGTCCCGCGATTTCCGCGCCCAGCGTGAACTGATGTCCATGGTGCGGCGAAATCGGACTGTCAATCGTATTAAAAGAGAAGTTCGGGAAAATCTTGCTGGTAATAATTCCTTCCAGCGCGCTGGGCCCGGAAATTCCGCGGAAGGCCAAGAACTCGAACAGGTTTCGCGACGCCGAACTGACCGCCAGCAACGAGGACCGGTCAAACGAATAGGTAATACCGACGCGCTTGAAAGAGCGCCGCAGCGGATAGCTCAACGATGTGGTAAATCCCGCGCTCGACTGCGTGTAATTTTGCAGGTTCTGCAAAACCGTGTTCGGCAGGTTCAGCGTCTGTCCCCGGAAGATGGAAAGCTGCCGCGCCTGGTTATAACTCACTTTGTTCAAATAAACGTTAAAGCCAAATTGCAGCGGCCGGTCGAAGAGATAAGGCTGAGTAAACCCGAAACGCACGCTCCGCGCCAGGTTTCCCAGGCTGGCCTGCACTTGCAGCGTTTCGCCCAATCCGAGGAAATTGTTGGTCGAGTAGTTGATGCCGACAAACGCGCCTTCCAGTCCGCTCACGCCGCCATTCAACCCAATGCTGTTCTTGCCCTTTTCGTGGACTTTCAACGTGAGATCGACCAGCCCGTCTTTCTCATCCAGCTTTCGATCCGTAACGTTGGGATCTTCGGGCTTGAGCTGGTCGAAGTATCCCAGCTGATTCAAACGCAGCAAGCTCAACTCCCAAAGCCGCGAATTGTAGATGTTGCCTTCCTCCAGCGCGATCTCGCGGCGAATCACCTTGTCGCGGGTGGTCGTATTGCCCTGGAATTCGATGCGCCGAACGTAAAACTGCTTGCCTTCGTCCACGTCGATATCGAGGAAGATCAGCTTCTTCTCGTCGTCGAAATGGGTGTCGGGCACCGAAGTGAAGTTGATATAGCCCTGTTGGCCATAGGCCTTGCGCAGATTTTCCAGTCCCTTCGCTATTTTATCTTTGCTGAAGACTTCACCATCCTTAATAGGGAAGAGGGCGCGCAGCGCCTTCACGTTCGACACCGCCTTATTGTTCTTGAAGGTGATCGAACCCAGCGTGTAGCGGTCGCCCTCCTCAATCGGCATGGTGATGTCGACTGCCTTGCCCGGACCACCCTGCAAAAGCGGAATGTGCGGGCCCGTATGTCCGGTGTCGTGAATTTC
>JBAUVJ010000428.1:0-2511 GCA_049583165.1 Candidatus Sulfotelmatobacter sp.
GTCTGCGGCTGGCCTTGCTCGTAGACCGTAAATGCGCCCTTATCCAGTCCCGTTACCAAATGCTGCTGCTCGTCAACCACGGTCGCGTGCAGCACCACTTCTTCAATCTGCTTCTTGAAGACGAACATCCCCTGGTCATTGCCCGAAGGCTCCTGCGCCGTTGGTTGTTGATCGGGTGCGGCTTGCGGCGCATTACTCGCCGGTACAACTGAACCTGCCTGCGCAGGCGTCCCCTGTTGCTCCGCCGGACTAACCGTGGCAGGGGCAGGCGTCACAGCTGGTTGATTCTGCGTCGTGCTCTGCGCCCCAACGCTCGAAACCAAAATTATCGCTGTGAAAAAAACCGAAAGGGTTGAGGCCACGCCCCAGGCAGCGGCTGAGCGCATAAGTATAGATATCCTCCGTCGGCCCGGTTAGATGCCATCTCTTGGATTTATGGATATGCACTCAACATTTAAAACCTACTGTAGACACCTGATGCGCGCCGGGATCGCACAGTAGCTCAATGAAGCTGCCCTGTCTCAATCTCGTGACTCGCGGGAAAAACTTACATCAATTCATCCGGAGCCTTTGCTCCAAGACCATGAAAGTAAATGCACAGCCAATTGGCAATTTCCTTGCTTCATCAATTGAGTACCTTGGCAGCAGGCTTCTTATTAACCTGCGTGGCATACCCGCCGAGTCCGCGGCAACCGCCATCGCAGCAAGAGCAACTATCTCAATACAGCTTTGCCGCCTGTCCGGCGTCACTCGCTGTTGCCCGACTGAGGAGTGCCGCGTGCTTCGGATACTTGTTGCTGACGATCATGAGGTCGCGAGGAAGGGCATTCGCTCAATTCTAGAAAGTCACCCCGGCTGGGAAGTCTGTTGCGAGGCCCGCGATGGCCGCGAAGCGGTCGAGCTCGCCGGCCAGATGAAGCCCGATGTTCTACTCCTCGACATCGGAATGCCGAACCTCAACGGCCTCGATGCCGCTCGGCAAATTTTGACCATCCTCCCTGGTGCCAGCATCCTGATCCTCACCATTCACGACTCCGAGCAAGTGGTGCGCGAGGTTCTGGCCGCCGGAGCCCGAGGCTTCCTGCTTAAATCCGATGCCGGCCGGGACATGGTCGCCGCCGTCGAGGCCTTGCAGCACCGTCGAACCTTCTTCACTTCCAGAGTTGCGCAAATGATGCTCGACGGCTATCTCCATCCTCAGCAGGAGCCAGTCAGCTCTGCGCAGCACGTCCTCACTCCCCGCGAACGCGAAGTAATTCAGCTCGTCGCGGAAGGCAAAACTACCAAGGAGATCGCCTCCGCCCTCAGCTTGAGCGTCAAGACCGCCGAAACTCATCGCACCAACCTGATGCGGAAACTCGATCTCCATTCCATCGCCGATCTCACGCTCTATGCCGTCCGCAACGGCATCGTCCAGATTTACTAACCCCCGCAACTCCCAGCAACTATAAGGCGAGTCCGTTTCTTCGCTACAGCCTAAACCCTATATTCCGCTCGCCCTGTTTTCAATAGCCTGAACCAGTGATTGGAACGATAAATAGCGCGGCAAGAAAGGCATAGCCAATGCTCTGGACGATTGCGGTGATTCTTCTCGTTCTGTGGTTGCTGGGGATGGTCAGCTCCTACACGTTAGGTGGATTCATCCATATTCTGCTGGTGTTGGCGATCATTGCCGTGTTGGTGCGTCTGATCCAGGGACGCAACCCGGTCTAGCGCTCATTCACATGAATTACATTCACATCAAAGAGAGGAGCAATCATCATGGATAAGGATCGAGTGGAAGGCAAAGTGAAAGACGTAGCAGGACGAGTGGAACGCCAGGTTGGCGAGTGGACCGGCGACACCGAAAAACAGGCACACGGCGCGGCCAAGCAAGTCGAAGGCAAGGTGCAGAATGCCTGGGGCAAAGTGAAAGATGCGGCGAAGTCGACCAACGAAAACCGCGACCCCAATGCCACTGACAACGCCGATGAAGCCGAAGAACGCAAACTGAGATCGGAAAGAAAAGCCGGCTAATGCAAATCGGCTAATCCCGGCGAAATTTAGATCAGATCCTCCTGCATAACTAAAGCCGCCATGGCTTTGCCATGACGGCTTCTTCTCATGCCTGCACAGTCGCCACAACAGCAATTGTCAGAATAGATCTCTAATTCTCAGGTCCACTCCCGCCCCGGTCGCCGTTCGGCATATGCACTTGAATAATGTCGTTCTTCACCGCGTACAAAACCAAATCCCGTATGGAGTGAAATCCCAGCTTGCGCATAATGTTGCTGCGGTGCGTCTCGGCGGTCTTGGTGCTCAGGTTGAGCATGGTCGCCACTTCCTTGGAGCTTTTTCCTTCAGCCAGCAACTGGATCACTTCCCGCTCCCGTGGCGTCAAGGTCGGAAACCTCGGCGGCGCTCCGCGCGGAGCGACTGTTCCTTTCTCCAGAAAACCCGCCAGCACCACCTCATTCACTCGAGTCGTAAAAAACATCTGACCGCGCTGTAGCGCTTCAATCGCGGTTACCA
>JBAUVJ010000429.1:0-6383 GCA_049583165.1 Candidatus Sulfotelmatobacter sp.
TTGCTGGAGGGTTCGGAAGCAGCCAGCAGACTCCGCGGCCTTTGCTGTTGCCCTATCGTTGACACTCGCTCTTACCTGCTGGATTATTCCATCCGTAGTTCAACCTTTCAATCACGTTCTGCTCCTGCCAGCGGTGCTGCTCGGTATTCAATATTGGAAGCAGCTCTGCCAAAGAAATACCGCGACACTCGTCGCCACGTCCGTGTTTTGCTTCTGCACCTTGCTACCGTGGCTCTTGGCTGTAGCGGCGGTCAGTATCCCGCTTATACCGCAGAATGGATGGCTGCTGAAACTGTGGTCTGCTCCAATTGCCGCCAGCATGATGCTCCCTTTCGTCGCGTTCTGCATCTTGATCCTGTTGCGAAGGGAAACCTTGCATCCGACCTTTGGCAATGTCAGCAGACCCCAATGGCAATCTGGCGGAACACCTCTCGTCAAAGGCCAGTCCTAGCGTGACTTTTCTGGCCAAATTTGCTTCGTGGCTAACCGCCAAGCGTCTGCGCACACATGGCCTCAGCCTCGCGCTCTGTCTCTGGTCAGTCTACTTATGGAACATGACTGCGCCCGGTCTGCGCGATCGTGCCGGCAACCTCAAGGGCACTGACTTCCTTCACTTCTACACTCTCGGCTGGCTTGCTCTCACCCATCGCGGCGCGGATCTATACAAGATGCAGGCGCAATCTGATCTCGCCGCCCGGCGAGTTCCCGCCGCCGCCGGCATCCGATACCTGCCGCTCTATCCTCCGCAGGTTTCAATTTTCTTCGCACCGTTCGCTCAATTCTCTTATCCAACCGCTCTCGCTCTCTGGCTCATATTGAGCGCTCTCATTTACGCTCTCTGCTGCTATGCCATCTGGCGGGTCTGTCCTAACTTACGTAATCAAAAATTCACCATATTCATTCTCGCCCTGGCCTTCCCGGCTTTCTGGCATCTGATCGCCTGGGGGCAAACTTCCGCTCTAGCTCTCGCTTGTTTCACCTTGGCTTTTCTTGCTCTGCGCGCTCGACATGATTTCCTGGCTGGCTTGGCTCTCGGATGTCTCATCTTCAAGCCCCAACTAGGTCTGGCCGCTGCAATTATTTTCCTGCTGACGCTGAACTGGAAAATCATCGCTGGCGCGATTCTGTCAGCGTCCACGCAGTTGATCGGGGCCTGTCTCTACTACGGTCCCGGACCGCTCCACGAATGGACGCGTATGCTGCTTAATGTTCCCCGCGTCCTCCCGTTGCTCGAGCCCAGACTCTACCAAACCCACTCCCTGCGCACGTTCTGGACCCTCCTCATTCCTTGGCCGTGGCTTTCTTTCGTCCTCTACGTCACGACCGCGCTTCTGGTTACCGCATTGGCCGTCGCCTGCTGGCGAAGCCACATTTCCCTGCCCTTGCGTTTTTCAGCACTCCTGCTCGCCACCGCGCTTCTCGCGCCACATCTCACCGTCTATGATCTCGTGATCCTTGCGCCCGCATTTCTGCTCCTCTCTGACTCGCTGATGACCCAGCCCGCTAACCCAAACGCAGCTTCTCTCAAACTCCTTTTACATCTCGCGTTCGCGCTCCCGCTCCTCGGTCCGCTCGCACGTTGGACGCACCTCCAGCTTTCCGTTCCCCTGATGGTCACAATTTTGTACGGAATATGGAGAGTACGCAGAACGCCAGTGTCAGTTACGTCCTCGATCTGATTAAAGCCAATCAAATCTAGTTTCCGAACAAGAACTGTAGCGCTTCCGGGAATCGTTCTGCCCACGCCGACTCATTGTGTCCAGCACCTTCCTTGATCACCATACGCAATCGCTTTTCGCTCAAAACCGCGCGCCGCATGATCGCCGCAAGTTCCCGCACATCATCTACGACAGTGCGGCTGCGCTCGGCGTTTTCTGCTTCCGCCGTACCCGCAGCCAGGAATATTCGATCGGGCCAGATTCTTACCGCGCGGCTATCCTTGATAATCTGCCGGTTCGACGCCCACAAAGAAGGACTCTCAAGCAGCAACCGTCCAATCACTCCCGGCCGCACGATTGCCGTGTAAAGAGCGATCAGCGCCCCCAGCGAAGATCCGCCCAATCCCGTACTCTCCGGCCCCATAGCCACGCGGTACGTGCTCTCCACAAACGGCATCACTTCTTTCATCAAAAAATCCGGATAATGCCGTCCCATCACCCGCAACATCATGGGATTCATCGACCGGTGCGGCATGTATTCTCGCAGCCTGTCCTTGCCCGCATTATCCATACCCACAAAAATCATCGGGGGCACAGCGCCTTCGCCGATCATCCGCTCCGCAGCCTCATCCACACCCCACTCAACGCCAGTGAAAGAGGACGACGACTCGAACAAATTTTGCCCATCATTCAAATACAGCACGGGATATCGCTGGCCTGCATTCTGCGGATCGTCATACCCCGGCGGCAGCCACACTCGCAGGAATCGAGTATTCCGAAACGCGCGGCTGTGAAATTTATGCAGACGCAGATCTCCGGTCGCCCCTGTGGCGCGAATCGGCTCCCCCACGGCTCCAGCCCTGCTGCTTATTTCTTGGATTCTTCCCATCAGAAAAGATTCAAGCGCTGAGTCCGGCTCGCACCTTCAGTACTCCCGATAAGACCGTGACCATCGCGATCAACGCCAGTGAGCTCAAACACAGAACGCACCAGGTCTCCAGCACATAGCCCTCGACATAGGTCAAGTAGAGCGCAAACGCAAGCCCGGCTGCCGCCGCAATCAGCAAGCGCAACTGCGTCTCCGCTCGCGACCGGTAGAACGTTGCCAGCACAAAAAGCAATCCGTATCCGGCAACTCCGATCCCCGCCACCGGAATCCCCATCAAGGTGGAATATTCACTGCGATTCACGATGTCGCAATTAAATCGCTCTCCGAAATCGCAAAATGCAGATGCCGACTTCGCATAGTGCCGCTGCAGCGATACCGCCGACACCACCATCCCCGCCAGTGACAGAACGGCGATCAGCATGAAAAATATTCGATTACCCTTTGCGAGAGTTTGATTAGAGGCGGATGATTGATCGGAGATTGCACTCACGGCAGAGCGCACCCGGTCTTATCGGAAAGTTCTTCCAGGGGAAAGACTCCTTCTTTCGGCGGATTCGCGCCAAACTGCCAACTGGGAAATAACTTTATCTTTGCCGCCACGCACTCCGGCGCAAGCTCGCGCGAGCCCTTGATTGCACACTCGACGTAAGGCACATAGCGAAACGCTTTTCCAAACAGTTCCTTCTGTTCGGCGCAGTGCGGACACCAATACAAGCCATACATCTTCGCCTGCTTCGCTGCCAGACACTTCGCAAATCCGTCGTAGCGATGATTTCTGTAATACCATCCGCCTGCATACGCCAAAACAAACATAACAACAATGCCACCCCAGATCAGCATCTTCCGCGACGGCGTTTTAGATTCCGTCTCGCTGATTCTCTTTTCTTGTTGCTTCCGTCGCTGTTCAGACATGATTCTCTTTTTATAACATGGCCTTCGCGTGGCCACGGTTCGCGATTCATGATTTACGATTCTTTTTGCCGCGATTTCCAGACTCCCACCAGAGCACCCACTTGCGCCAGGCACGCGGCAAACACCACAAAAATCGCCAGTCGAAACAACGGCGCATCCAGCGATTCCATCGGCATGATTGTTACCAGCAGAACCGGTAAACACAGAAGCGTGGCAGCATTCACCGCTGCCAGGCGCAGGGCCCATAATTCCCCCAGGGATCTTCCCGCCCAAAACGTCGAGAGACCTAAAGGAATCAGCAAAATTCCTGCCAGAATATGGTTGAGCCGCATCGCTGCAATCACCAGTGGCGCATGATCAGGAAGCAACTGACGGCTCGACCACCCGATTAGAAACGGCGTCGCAATCAGATGGACGACGCCCAGCATGATCAGCAGAATTCCGGTCGCCTCTATAAGTCGCGGCGCCCAGCGCGCGAGTCTCGCGGCTGCTCCCATAGATACCGCCTTCTAGACAGCTTCGGCGGGCTAGGCCACCACCTTCAACGCCGCCGGAAGAACATCTAATTCCTCGCAATGCAGGGTTAGCACTTCCCCATCCACCATCACATCTACCGCCTCATTGAAATCGAACTCTACTCTTCGCACTGCTTTTCGCTCCGCCAGCGGATGCTCAATGTGCGTGCCATCATAAAGCCCCGGCAAGTTCCGCACCAGTCCAAACCTGCCGATGGCGCCCCATCTCACATATTCAATCAGCCCACTATTCACTTCGGCTTTGGGCGCGATCATCATGGTTCCGCCGGTAAACTTGCTGTTATTGAAGGTGAGAAAAAGGCAGCGCCGCCGGTCGAATTCCGTTTCTCCGTCCACGCGCACCGGAAACGGCCGCCTCTGCAATCGCGCCAAACCCAGGAAAATCGAAATCACATATCCCAATTCTCCGTGGCCGCTAAAACGCCGCGCCCGCAGAGTGGCGACATCTGCCGGAAATCCCAGGCTCAGCAGGTTGATGTAGTGGATCACTCCGGTGCGGTGACGCAATCGCAAGACGTCGCACGGTTGTGTTCGCCGCGAAATCAGCGACTCGATTGCGTGTTCCACACCGCGATCGCTGAAATCGCGCAGAAAAGAATTTCCCGTCCCCAATGGCAGGAAAGCCAGCGTGGGTGGCTCCTCCGCATTCGCCTCTGGAAACAGGCCGTTGACCACTTCGTAAGAAGTACCATCCCCGCCCACTGCAATAAATTTCCGCCCGCCCGCAGCGTATGCCCCGCGCGCAATCCGCGTAGCATCTCCAGGGCACTTCGTCTCCGCCACATCCAACTCGACTCCGCCTGTTCTCAGTCGTTCCAAGGCCGCGCCCAGCATCTTGCGGGCACGTCCACCGCCCGCAGCAGGATTCACAATGGCAAGATAAGCTTGCCGCTCACTCACAGCGGCACCACCACTCCCCGCTCCACCGCTTTGCCGATTTCTTCTGCCAGTATTTGACGCTTAACCTTCATCGACGCAGTTCGCGGAAAATCTTTCTCCCAGATAAGATATCCGCCGACACGCTTGAAATCCGGCAGCCGTCGATTGCGGTTTGAAATCTCCTGCAGCAAAGCGCTGTCAAAAATTTGATTCTGCTCCAGCCGCAGCGCAATCACCAGCATCTCCCGTCCCAGCTCTTTTTGTGGCCACACATAGTTCGCGGCGAAAACACAATATTCTTTTACCGGAAGACCGTCGTACACCGCTTCAATATCCTCCGGATAAATGTTTTTGCCGCCCTCGGTGACGATCATGTTCTTCTTGCGCCCAAAAAGTTGTAGATGTCCGCTCTTGTCGAACCTCCCCAGATCGCCCGTCAGCAGCCATCCATCCACGATCGTCTCCAGCGTCAACTCCGCATCGTCGAGATAGTGCGACATCACCGTTTTGCTGCGCGCAGCAACTTCCCCAATCCCCTCTTCGTTCGGACTCAGCACTCGCAGATCAACGCCCGGCAGCGGCTTGCCCACCGTGTCCGCTCGAAATGGTTTTAGATCGTTCAAAGTCAGTGCCGTTCCAGCTTCCGTCAGCCCATATCCATTCACCACCGGAATTCCCAAGTCGTAAAAAAACTGCATCGCGGAAGGTTCCATGAACGCCCCTCCCGTAATCAACGCCAGCAATTCTCCTCCAAATGCTCGATGCACCTGCGGCAGCAACGCACGGCTTAACTTCACCCGTGGCCTGCTCCGCGTCAACATCTTGTTCAGCGCGATCAATCGATTCAGAATCGCCCGCTTCCACGGCGGCAGCTCGTCGATCTTCGCTCGCAGGCCACGCTCCAGATTTTTCACAATCATCGGCACCAGAGCTACGTAAGTAATCCGGTAACGCACAAACGCGTCACGCACAAATTCCGGACGCAGCGTCCGCAAATGCACCACGCAGGCCCCGCACACAAATGGCCCGATGAATCCAACCATGAAATCAATCGCGTGGTTAGTCGGCAGAATGCTCAAATACCGCACTCCCGGCCAGAAGGGGTATAACGCGGTCAACGCCCGGCATTGCTCGAGATAATTTTCATGCGTCAGCACACAACCCTTCGGACGCCCGCCCGTACCCGACGAGTACACAATGCACGCTACATCCTCGCGCTGCCGCATCACAAAATCCGGCGCGCCCTTGCGTTTGAAATCCTCCCAGCGGAATCCGCCCGCCAAGTCCGCGGCCAGCGGCGCTTCGGTGACCAGCACAAGCTTCGTCTTGATATTGTGAAATTCCGGCGACTGCATGATCGCCCGCCACAAGTGATACTCCACCACCAAGACTTTGGCCTTCGAGTGCTCCAGCAACTGCAACTGTTCGGCGGGAGTAAGTTTATAATCCACCGGAACCAGCACGCCGCCACAGTAGAAAACCGCATATGCCGAAATCAGCCACTTCGAC
>JBAUVJ010000430.1:0-2829 GCA_049583165.1 Candidatus Sulfotelmatobacter sp.
GATGGGCATCAGCACGCAGAAGCTGCATTGCCGCGGGCCGTTCGCGCTGGCGGAACTGACTTCTTCGAAGTACGAGATTATTGGGAGTGGACAAGTTCGGTAATAATCTGGGGTGACCGGAATTGTCATCACCGCCACACCGGGATGCGCATTGCATCGAAGTGATGATCGTAAGTCCATACCTGTAGACCTAGACGGATGGCCACTGCAGCCACGGTTGCATCCACCAGCGTAATGGATTGATGGAGCGGAGCCAGCACTTGCGTTGCGGCTCTGCGATAGTCTTCCGGAGTTGGATTCACGAGCGCGGCTAAGAGAATTTGCGTGAGCCAATCCGATGCGCTTTTCCTGCCAAGGCGAAACAACGCAAGCGTGAAGGTCTCCAGCAAGATCGGGTAAGGTACTAGGATCTCCCGCCGATCACGCGCTAGTAATTCAAATTCCCGCAGGGCGCGTTCGTGGTGTCCATCGCTCTCATCCGCGATGGCGAAAAGAGGCCCTGAGTCGGCAAGTACGGCGCGAATCATTTCTTAATGCCAGCCAGGTAGGCGTCGTGTTCAATGCTCACATCCCTGCGGCCACTGCGCCCAACGGGGGTGAGTTTGAGAGGGCGGCTAGTCCGCAGATAGCCCCGTTCCCTAAGGTATTCGCGCAAAGCGGCTTGAACTACTGCGGTAAGCGCCGGCGGACTCTCCTGAGCGTGGCGGTAATTATCCACCGCTTTCGCGAGATCATCCGGCAGAGTCATGGTTGCGCGTTTCATGTTTTATACTATATCACCAATTGGTGAAATTGGTGAAGCTGAAAATAAGTCGACCCAAATGCCAATTTCTTCTTGTATTGAACGCTTGTGCTACCTTACATACTTTCACCGCCATGAAATTACTATCGGCCTCACTCCTTACCGTAGCTGTCTTGCTTTCTAGTTTTCCAATTACGGTCAGTGGCCATTCGCCGGAGTCGTCAACTGCGGCTGGACGAATCTTCGGCTTTCGCGATGCCACGGCGGAAAACGCCGTCGAGGCGCGTTTCCTGGCGGTGCCCGATCCCAAGCTGGCGGAGGAGCATCTGCGCACGCTGACTCAGGCTCCGCACATGGCTGGGACGCCCGAGGACAAAGCCACGGCGGACTATGTGGCGCAGAAGTTTCGCGCAGCCGGACTCGACACCGAGATCGTGGAATACAAAGTGTGGATGAATTATCCGCTGGAGCTCAGCGTGGACATTACTGCGCCCGCCGGAGTTGAAATGCACGGTCCCACGCGCGAGCACGTTGACGGCGATCCTTACGATGAAGATCCGCGAGTGGTGATGCCGTTCAACAGCATGTCACCCTCAGGAGATGCGGAGGCCGATGTGGTTTACGCCAACTACGGCACTCCGGAAGATTTTGCAAAGCTGGAAAAATTAAAGATCGATGTGCGCGGAAAGATCGTTCTGGTTCGTTACGGGCAGAATTTTCGCGGGGTGAAGGAATTCATTGCGCAGGAACATGGCGCAGCGGGAGTGATCATCTACTCTGATCCTTTCGATGACGGTTGGAGACGTGGCGATAAGTATCCCCTCGGGCCTTGGCGGCCGGATACCGGCGTGCAGCGCGGCTCGGTGGGATACATGTTCGAATTTCCCGGCGATCCTACGACGCCCGGAGTCGCCTCGGTACCTTCGTTGCCGGAAAGCAAGCGGATTTCGCCGGAACAGTCCGCGCAAATGCCGAAGATTCCCGTCACGCCACTTTCATATCACGATGCATGGCCGATCCTTCAACATTTGGGCGGACCGGACTCGCCGCGCGAATGGCAGGGCGCGCTGCCTTTTACCTATCACATCGGACCGGGGCCGGTGCGGGTGAAGATGCATCTCAAACAGGATTATCAGTTCCGCACATTGTGGGACGTGATTGGAAGAGTTCGGGGCAGCGAGTCGCCGGATGAGTGGGTGGTCTCAGGTAATCATCGCGACGCGTGGGTATATGGCGCAGTTGATCCGAACAGCGGGACGGCGGCGATGCTGGAAGCGGTGCATGGTGTTGGCGAATTGTTGAAGTCAGGTTGGAGACCGAAACGCACCATGATCTTTGCCAGCTGGGATGGTGAGGAAGAAGGATTGATCGGTTCGACGGAGTGGGCGGAGCAGAATGAATCCGAACTGGCGCACTCTCCGGCGTATTTCAACGTGGACGTGGCGGTTTCGGGGCCGAAGTTTGTTGGGTCCGCGGTACCGAGTTTGAAACAGTTTCTGCGGGATGTAACCAAGGCGGTGCCGAGTCCCAAAGGCGGGACGGTTTATGAAGAGTGGCAGAAGGGTGATCAGCTGGGCGCAGCTTCGACCCAGTTGCCCACGGAAGCGATTGGAGATGCTCATCGGACGCCGGCGGCGCCTTCCATGGGAGAAGCTCCGGTCGGAGACCTGGGCAGCGGCTCCGATTACAGCGCCTTCCAGCAGCACCTGGGCGTGCCTTCTGTCGACATTGGTTCCAGCGGGCCGTATGGCGTGTATCACTCGGTGTTCGACAATTTCGCGTGGTTCAAAAAGTTTGGCGATCCGGATTTTGTTTATGAGCAGCAGATGGCGAGGGTGTTTGGCCTGGAGGCGTTGCGCATGGCCGATGCCGATGTGCTGCCTTATGACTATGAAGAGTATGGCAAAGAGGTCGCGGTTTACCTTGACGCGGCCAAACAGCGAGCGGAGAACAAATTTGGCGATCATGTTCTCGATTTCAATGCAGTCACAGTCACTGCCAGGCACTTTCAAGAAGCGGGAGCGAAGATTATGTCGCGGCAGAAAAATGTCCCGCGAGATGTGGCACGGTTGAATCAGGCGCTACTC
>JBAUVJ010000431.1:0-1608 GCA_049583165.1 Candidatus Sulfotelmatobacter sp.
GCGCAAACCCAGGTTGACGGTCAGTTTGGGAGTCAACTTCCAGTCATCGTTGAAATATGTGCCGTAGTAATTCTTCCCATCATCGGTAAGAGCGATGTTGGAGGCATAAACGTTGGTTGACCCGCCCACGTCATACGGGACTCCACCGGCCACAGTTGAGGCGATCGGCGTCAGCAAAAACGCGGCGCGGCCCAGGTTGCCGTTGTCATTATTTGGTATTTCGGTGAAATTGCCGTTGTAATCAAATTCGCCACGCGACCACGACGGTTGCAGAGTGGAGAACTTGACGTGCTGCCACTCGAATCCCATCTTGAAGGTGTGCTTGCCGTAGATCTTGGTGAGATCGTCGCTGACTTGCAAGGTGGAACTCACTTCATCGGAGGGCAGGAAGGAGTTGCTGCCGAGCGTGGCTAGCCCGGTGATGCCAAAGGCTGGCAGTCCGCCATTCTTGGCGACTTGGGGAATATCCGCAATGCCAAATTGGCCAGGAATATTGTTTATGTCATTCGCCTCAGGAGAGACTCGCGTGGTGTTCAGATAATTGAATCCGACGCGGGCGACGTTCACCAGGCTTGGGGAAACGACATGCGTCCAAGCCAGAGCGCTCTGTTGCGCCGTCGCCGTCTGAATGCCCTGCTGGAAAGCCCCGCCGTCCGCGATGCCGCCAAAAATGCCAGGAATGAATTGTGGATCGTCTACGTAGCTGAAGCGATAGAACACTTGATCCTTTTGGGTGAAATTAATATCCAGACGGGAGTCAAAGGCATTGCGGTGTTCATAGAGGCCCGGGGAACTGCCGAAATTCGAGAAGAGCGCGGAGTTGGTTGGGTTGGGATACAGATTCAGCAACTTGATGGCGTTCGGATCCAAGCGACCGACGGGAAGTTGATTCAGACCGCAGCCACTCAGAGTGTAAGCGGCGGTAGTGGGGCCGCATGTGCCGAAGGGATCACGGGCAAAGCCGATCTGAGTCCCGGCCGTCTGCGTGTTGGTGCACGGAACCGTTAACCCGCTCAGGTCAGCGACGCCACACTTAACCGCCCGTGTAGTAGCGGGGTCGAGGATCGTTCCGTAGGGCATGGTACGGCCCAATATGTCCGTTAGACTGCCCGAACTGGTTTGGCCGGTGATCAGGTCAGAGAGATCGGTGTAGCCGCTGGCGCGTTCGGCGAGGGTAGGCACGGAACCTGTGGAAATTGTGCCCTGCACTCTGCGCAGTCCCTCATAGTCGCCGAAGAAGAAGATTTTGTTTTTGATGACCGGTCCGCCGATGGCAACACCGAATTGGTTCTGGCGAAGCTCGCCCTTGGCAATGCCGTCAGCGTCTTCGAAATAATCGGCGGCGTCGAGCTTATCGTTGCGGAAAAACTCCCAGGCTGCGCCATGGAAGCTGTTGGTACCGGACTTGATGGTAGCGTTCAAAACTGCCGCACCGGAGCGGCCATACTCAGCGCTGAAGTCGGAGGTCTGCACTTTGAACTCGGCGATCGCATCGACCGGAGGAAGTACTACAAAGTTGGTGCCATTCAGGAAGTCCACGGTATCGGAATTGTTATCGATACCATCGAGCATGTAATTGTTTTGCGCCGGGCGGTTGCCGTTGGCAGT
>JBAUVJ010000432.1:0-9593 GCA_049583165.1 Candidatus Sulfotelmatobacter sp.
AATGGGCAATAGCTTACGCCAAGCAAGCCCTATCGGACCTAAACGCTCGCGAGAAGTTAGCACTTGCAGGTGCCCATAAATGTCATCGCCTACATTTTTTGCAAATGGCAGCTGAAAAAGTTTGCAAAGCCTATCTGACCACAAATAACGGACACTCTAAAGTCCGGAAAACTCATGCCTACGTAGCCAAAAACCTGCGACGCATCGCTGTTTTCTTTTACAGCAAGGATGGCAAGCGGATGACTCCGTGGGAAATCTCGAAATCGAACGCCTGGCTCGCGAAATTGAAGTCCTGGCACCCGCTTGCGACGATGGAGATGTTCGCCTGGATAATAGCGAATATCCCTGGGAGGACGCGCAAGGGAAGATCCGTATCCCCAGCGAATACAACTTCCCTCGCATCGACGATGGTAGCAACACCATTATTCGACTGATTCGTCTCATCCGAACCGCCGCGGAATCCTATGCTGGTTCCGCTCCAGCCTCTTAAGTTTCCTGCCGATTCCGCATCACGCCTTTATTCCGACGACGGCCATCATCCGCCCTGTCTTTGCTTTATCCGCGCGATAGGAGAAGAGCAAATCCGTTCGGCAGTTTGTGCACAGCGGAGAGTCTTCGATGCTCTTGGCCGGAACTCCGACAGATAACAGTTGTTGACGATTCGCTTCCACCAGGTCGAGAAAAATCTTTTTCGGCAAATCGCTGTGGCCGGGGGCGCGCGCGGTGAGGAACAGCATGGGATATTTTTCGCGAACTGGATCGGTTTCTTCTACCACCCGGAATAATTTCTCCGCGTAGGGAAACTGGGACTCGAACTGGTCGCGAACGTCCGGGCCCACTTCATAACAGCAGCCGTGAATGCCGGGACCGATTGCGGCTTTGAGATCGCGAGGCTGGCTGCCGAAGTGGCGGTGCATTTCGCCGACTCCCTTCTCGACGATTCGCTTGATGGTACCGCGCCAGCCCGCGTGGAACACGCCTACGGCACGGTGCTTGGGATCGACAAGAATGATGGGAAGGCAATCGGCGGTCTGAATGCCGAGCAACAAGCCAGGAGTGTTGGTGATGAGCCCGTCCCCGGCCTGCGGTTCGCTGGGCGAATCGACCAGCCAGATGATGTCAGAGTGAATCTGCCGCAGGGTGACCAGCGGCCCGAGGCTGGCTTTGCCTTTTGACTTAGCCTTCGCGCCGAGTGCCGCGAGAAATGCCGAGCGGTTGCGTTCGACTGCGGCTTTGGAATCATCTTTGGTAAACCCCAGATTGAGCGCGTTGTTTCCATACGAGCGCGAGAATCCGCCCACGCGGGTGGAGAATCCATGCAGGAGCCAGGGGAATTTACTTAGGTGCTGGGCAGAAAGAATGTTCGGTTTCGTGGGCTTGGAATTGCGTTTGGGCACTCTTCCATGTTACCGGATCGTGTCACCCGATAGATTCGCCGATTCGGATCCTTCTGCTGGGCGCGAGCGGAGCCGTTGGATTACGGTTTCGCCCAGCGCTGCCGGACACCGGCCAGAAACTTCTCTTTGTCCTCGCGCATTAGGCGAACGAGCGGTTGATTTCCAGTATCTTCATGCGCGGCCGCCCATAGCACCATCTCTGTGAGCACGGGCGCGAGATCGATTCCCTTCTGAGTCAGGAGATAAGTCACCTTGCGGCCGTCGGAGGGATCCGGTTTTGTCGTAATGATTCCGTAAGAAACGAGTTTGCGCAGACGGTCGGCCAGGATGTTGGTCGCAATGCCTTCATAGCATTCCATGAATTCCTTGTAAGTCTGGAAGCCGCGCAGCATCATGTCGCGGATGATGAGCAGGGACCAGCGGTCGCCGAGCATCTCCACCGAAGCGTTCAGGGGACACTCCGAGCGGCGCTTGACTTTACGTGCTTTGGCCATCTTAGGTCGATTCTCAGCCATCCCGACACGTTTTCCGGACATCTCATCCCAATATCACTTGCATAATGCAAGTTATATTGCCATAATCTCATGCGTAACAGCGGTTTTCAATCTCTAAGTCTGAATCGAATGCCACTCGGCGCCGTTGAATTGCAAAGCGGAACATCCCGAAAAACGAAAGGAGCGAACATGAAGTCTTTGAATTGGATGAAGGTCAGTGCCCTGTCGATCGGTGTCCTGGCAATCGGCATGACAATGCGAGGAATGGCTCAGGAACTCCCGAAAGTCTATGACGCCTCCGTGCCCCGTGAGCGGCAGATCGCACTGGCCTTGAGCGCAGCTCCAACAGAAGTATCGAGCAAGGCCACAGTTTATATTCTTGGCCTCAAAGGTTATGAGAAGGTTCGGGAAGGTACCAACGGCTTTAGCTGTTATGTGGGCCGGTCATTCGTAAAGCCCACAGAAACGACGGTCGAGCCGACGTGCTTCGACGCCGAAGGCAGCCGCACCACTTTGATTCGTCGCATGTACATGGAAGAACTGCGCGCCAGCGGCAACTCGGAGGCAGAGATCAAAGCTGACATCGCGAACGGATATAAGGAAGGCCGCTTCAAGGATCCCAGCAAGCCGGGATTCCTCTACATGATGTCGAGCGAGAATCGCTTGGGTGGCGGGCCTGGCGGCGGCACTGCCAGCTTCCCCCCGCACTTGATGTTTTATGCGCCGGGCATGACAACAAAAGACATGGGATTCAACTCCCAGCCACAGCTGGAATATCTGGGGATGACGCACCCCGGAGCGCCGGATAATCTCATAGTCGTAGTCCCAACGGCATCGACGCCGCCGGCTAGCCCAGCTGGTCGCAAAGGATGAAAGCCGGGCGTCCGACCATCTTTTGATTTTCGTCTGACGTATTGATCCAGCAAGACACATCACAGGAGAAAACTAGTGAGCCTAAATACAGTCAAGAACATTACATGGGCGAACTTCGTGCTGGTGGCCGTGTTGAGCGCCGCGTGGCCGGGACAAGCACAAGAAGCCAAAACGCCGTATCCGAGCATGGCTCCAATTGACCGATACCTGATTGCCGATCGAAATGCCGAGATAGCCCTGGCGCGGACTGCGGCGCCGGCGGCCATTTCGCGCGATGCCGAGGTCTTGGTGCTCGGACAGACGGATTACGAAATCGCCGTCAAAGGGAAGAACGGCTTCGTATGTGCGGTGGAAAGATCATGGGGAGCCGGTTTTGACGACCCGGAGTTCTGGAATTTCAAAAATCGCTCGCCCATCTGCTTCAACCCGCCGGCCGCGCGATCTGTGTTGCCGGTCTATTTGAACCGGACAAAAATGATATTGGCGGGACGGTCGAAAGCTCAGATGATCGCAAGCATAAAAGCTGCATTCGACAAGAAGGAGCTATCCACGCCAGAGCCTGGCTCGATGTGCTACATGATGTCCAAGGAAGCGTACCTTACCGATTCTGGGAGTCATAACCTGGCCCACCTGATGTTTGAGGTTCCACGCATGGACGGCGCGGCGTTGGGCGCAGATGTGCCCAACTCACCGGTTATAGTTGGAGAACAGCACGGACCAGAGCCAATCACCGAGATGATTGTTCCTGTGGGCAAGTGGTCGGACGGAACGGCTGCACCCACGGACTGAGGCACTAGCTCATTGCGCGAGGATGCACACGGACAGAGTTCATCTTTCTATGTTTTGCAATATCTTCACCGAGATCAAGGAGAAGTGAATATGGCTGCCAGTACGATCGAACATCCAAAAGTTGTGTCGCGGGCGGAGTGGCTGGCCGCGCGCAGAGCCCATCTCCTGCGGGAAAAAGAAATTACTCGTGCCACCGACGAACTCCATCGCCAACGCCGCGAGCTGCCGTGGATGAAAGTGGAAAAACAGTATGTATTTGACGGGCCGAATGGTCAGGAATCGCTCGCTGATCTTTTCGGCGGACGCAGCCAGTTG
Source organism: Candidatus Sulfotelmatobacter sp. (assembly GCA_049583165.1). Lineage (GTDB taxonomy): Bacteria > Acidobacteriota > Terriglobia > Terriglobales > Acidobacteriaceae > Sulfotelmatobacter. The sequence continues at coordinate 3,869 of JBAUVJ010000432.1, forward strand.
ATCATCCGGCACTTCATGTTCGGTCCGGGATGGAAGGAAGGTTGCGTAGGCTGCTCGTTCGCCTCAGACCACGCGGAAGGCGCGCTGGTGCACCTGGAGAATCATGATGTCTCGTATGCCGCAGTTTCGAGAGCGCCATGGCCGGAGATCGAACCCTTCAAAAAGCGCATGGGCTGGCGCTTCCAGTGGGTGTCTTCTTATGGTAATGAGTTTAACTACGACTATCACGTGTCTTTCACCAAAGAGGATGCCGCAAAAGGCAAAGTCTTTTACAACTTCGAAATCAATGACTTCGTGAGCGAAGAATTGTCGGGGCTGAGCGTCTTTTACAAAGATGACGGCGGCGATATCTTCCACACGTACTCCTGCTACGCGCGGGGCGACGAAAAAATTGTCAGTGCGTACATGTTGCTGGACCTAACGCCCAAGGGCCGCAATGAGACCACGAACGGCAACCTTTCTGACTGGGTTCGCCACCATGATAAATATGGAGCGGGTGGATTTGTGGATACGACCGGGCGCTACCGGGAATCGGAAGGCGCGCAGTCTTGTTGCCACGAGGAGTAACAGGGACACTCAAGAAATTGGATTCGCGTTGGTGGCAAAAACATCGAGGCGTGTGCGTGATGGCGGATGCTCTTCGTCTTTGTCTCTACTTCTATCCATATCTCCATCTCTATTCTCTCTAGCTTCCATGGCTGGATCGGACTCAGAAATCTTCTCCGTACTGAGCGGGATGGCAGAGCGGAGGGTGGTGCCGGTGGGAGTGGAGCAGATTGTGAAATCGCCGCCGAGTTCTTTTACCCGTTCGCGAATGCCGGCGAGGCCGACGCCGGAACCGGCTCCGATCCGCTGAAAGCGGTCCATCACCGAGTGGGGAAGGCCAGTGCCAAAATCCTGAATTTCGAGAATGGCGCGATCGGGAAGACGCTCGAATTTCACTTCTACCTTCGGGCTCGCCGAATGGCGATGAGCGTTGGTCAGGCCTTCCTGGAGCGCGCGGAAGAGTGCCAGCTCCACGACTTCCGGCATGCGGCTGGGTTTTGCGGGAACGCGATCGGGATGCAGGAAATTCGTCTTGACGGCCATGTCGGTGCGCTTGGCAAAGCCATCGATGAACCAGTGAGCGGCCGCCTCGAAGCCAGCTTCATCGAGCAACGGTGGATGTAATAAATAAGACATGGTGCGAATGCTGGACACAGCATAGTCGATAAGCTTGCGGGTCTCTTCGAGCATGGGAGACGGCTTCCCGCTGTTGCGCAGCAAGATCACGTCCACATTAATCTTGGCGGCGGCGAGCCACTGGCCGAGGCCGTCGTGCAATTCGCGGGCGATGCGGCGGCGTTCTTCGTCCTGCACACGCATCAGGCGGGCGGAAAGCTTGCGCAGGGCCATGGTGCGCTTTTCCACCAGGGACTCCAACTCGTCGTGCGCCCGGCGCAACTCCTCCTCGGCCTGTTCACGCTCTTGGAGATGATCGCGGATTTCATACTGCCGCAGCCGGGAGCGGATGGCGGTGCGAACACTGCTGATTAGAGTGGCGGGGCGCAGAGGCCGTTCGATCAAACTGATGTTGCCCATGGGAGTGCGCGAGCGAACCATCATTTCCGTGTACGGAGTGGTGGCGCCGCCGCCAGTGAGAACGATAATTGGGAAGTCAGACCAAGCGGGCTGGCGGGCAACGCTGCGGCCGAGGATCTCGATGGCTTCTTCACTGAGCGACTCTTCCGCGACGATCGCAGCTCCGGCGCCTGCGCCGACGCAGCGGGCAATGGCCATGACATTTCCTACAACGCCAACGGGAATTCCGGAGCGCTCCAGAACTTCGCGCACCAGGATGGCGTCCTTGCCAAAAGGAGCGAGGACGAGCACGCGATAATCGTCGTTGAGCAGCATCGTCATCCCGTCTTAACTCGCCTTCAGGCCGCCAAGAAATGTTGGAGTACCGGTGAGCACTCCCTGAAATTCCTGGAGAGGCCGCCCAATGTGAATTCTGTCAGGGCCAAGCTTAAGTTCCCGGATGGTGTGTTCATGACTGCCGCTGCGGCGTTTGACGGTGGAGATCGCCTGACGCAATTCCCCGTGAGACTCAAAATAACGCAGCAGCAAAATATTATCGGCGAGATAACTAACATCGACTGCGCTCTGTAGCGGCGGGCCAATGGTGCCGGCCTGGGCCAGAATCATGATAGTGAGCACGCCGCGGTTGCCCAGGTATGCCAGAAGTTCGTGAAGATGCACGGCCAGGAACTGTTCTCCGGGCATGGACTGGAGATATCCGTTCAAGCTGTCGAGCACGATCATGCGAACGTTTTCGCGCTCCACATGCTGTTGAACATTGGCGACCAGTTCTCCCGGAGACATCTCGGCGGGATCGACGCGTTCGATGACGATTCTGCCGCTGGCAAGATGTGGGCGGACGTCGATGCCAAGGCCTGCGGCACGCCTGACAAGAGTGTGCGGAGCTTCTTCGAAGTTGAAGAAGACGGAAGATTCTCCTCGCTGGGCCGCGGTTGCCGCCCACTGAAGACCAAGGCTCGTCTTACCGCAGCCTGCGGGGCCAATCATGAGGGTGCTGGTGCCGCGATCCAGGGCGCCGCCAGTGAGCGCATCGAGTTCCGCGATGCCGCTCGACACCACTTCAGGGGGCTGATCCAAGCGGGAGTCCGAGGCCACCAGCCGGGGATAAACTACGACTCCGCCGGTAACGATTGCGTAGTCATGAAAACCCTCCCGGTAGGCTCTGCCGCGCAGCTTTACAACTTCGAGCTGGCGGCGGGTTTTTCCATACTCGCGGGGAATTTTGTCCATGCTGACAACGCCGTGGACGATGCTGTGCAATTGCAAATCTGGATCGCGTGAACTCCGGTCATCCAGCAGAAGGACGGTGCAGTTCTGATCGGACATGAAATCTTTCAGGGAAAGAATCTGACGGCGGTAGCGCAGCGGATCCTTTGCCAACATGCGCAGTTCGCTGAGTGCATCGATCACGAGGCGGTCCGGACGCACCCGCTGGATTTCCTTGACGATGCGCTGCATGCGGTCGTTCAGTTCAACTTCGGCGGGATGAAAAACCGTGTACTGCTGCTCCGGAAACAAATCGTTTTCATTGGGCAACAATTCAACGATGTCGACATTGTCCAGCGAGAACCCGTGGGATTGCGCAGCGTGGTTGAGATCGGCCCGCGACTCGGAGAGGGTGATATACAGGGTACGTTCGCCCTTTTCTACCCCTTCGATCAGAAATTGCAGAGCCAGTGTGGTTTTGCCGGCTCCGGGATCGCCCTCGATCAAATACAAACGGGCGCGCGGGAGACCACCATTCAGGACGATATCGAGACCTTCACATCCGGTGCTGACATGCGAATCGGAACGAATCTGCTGCCCGCCGCCGGTTGCGTGGTTGTTCGTTTGATGAGCGGGGCTAGCCAATTTTCCTCCAGGGAATTGGGCGCAGGCGAGGACAGCAAATCGGATGGCAGCGGCGACTCAGCCGAGAAAGTAGGTTAAGCACTTCGACGACCCTATCATTGCCTTAAATTTGTACTGCCAACGACCAGTAAGCGTTTAAGATGCCTAAAACTCGAACAGGTTGTTATCCATAGCTTTGCTGAGGGGCTTAGGTGTTTTCCTGTAGAAGGAGCGGAGCCTTCGGAAGTCAGGGTACGGCAAAACCACTCGTCGAATGGATCAGAACTTTTTTGTCGGAACTATGTACGGTAGCGCACATAATCGTGTTAGACTGTCGGCGTCAATTACACATCCCTCCGCCGCGCCTAGACGGGTTGCCGGTCTCTTGTGGAACTGATCTAAGCCACAGGAGGTTTCATGTTTCCTCATCCGGACGATCCCTGCTGGATTTGCGGCAAGCCCATTGTTCCCGAGAAATTCCAGCTTGATGCATTTGGTTTCGCCTGCCATGTCGATTGTATTGCTCCTAAACCAGAGCGAGAGCCTGAGCCTCAGGATGCAGCAGAGTAGCGTTAGTTCCGGTCAGCGCACTCTTGTTTAGGAGAGTGGGACGCTGTCCTTGATGCGACGCATTTGCCCATGCTGGCTGCTTCGGCTTATAGTTTAAGCAGCGTGTTTGGAGACTTCACTGCCACCGATCGCTGGACAAAGAAGCAGGTCCACTGCGTCTACCAGGCTTTGATCGTGGCCATTGCCACGCGACATGCCGATGCCGTGGACGTGAAGTTTCTGGTGGACGGAAAGACCGTGTGGGTGGCGCTGGCTCATCCAGCCTGGGTGGAGTACAAGAAGCGCACCGGCAAAGCCATCACGGATTCTCTGGCCGTTGAAATTGCCGGTCACTACCTGCAATCGGCGCTCCAGGCCGGCGAAGGGTTGGGCCGGGAGATGTACTCGCTCACGGTCGAAGAAACGCTGGAGCACCTGGAAGCAGTGGTCTCCGCGATGCAGGATCCGGTCAACGCGTAAGGACGCAATGGTAGTGGGCAAGGCGCGTTTTCTTCTCTCCGCACAGTTATCATCCCATTATGGCAAGGACTGCATCCTTATGACTGCTCTATATTTGGGAGCGATGCAGGGAGGGGCAGAGTTGCAAGTGTGATGCCTGCACTTGGCAGGTTTTCAGCTTTGAGGCACAATACGGCGTTTGCCTTTTTGGCCTGGTTTCAGGAGATTTCATGGCGACGACAATGCACGCCAGCGATGTAGCTGAATTGCTGAGCGACGGACGGACTCATTTCAATCTTTCTCCTGCTCCGCTGGTCGAGCACTCCATTCGGCGTAACGAGGCTAAACTAGCCGCCAATGGCTCCCTGGTAGGGTATACCAACCGCACCGGCCGCTCCCCCCAAGACAAATTCATTGTGAAGGACGATGCGACGGCAAACCTGGTGGCCTGGGGCGCGGTGAACGCGCCCATGGAGAGCGACCGGTTCGACGCTCTCTACGAACGGGTGATGGAGCATTTGCGGGGACGCGAGCTTTTCGTGCAGGATCTTTTCTGCGGGGCCGATCCGGAGTACCGCCTGCCGGTAAGGATCATCAATGAATACGCCTGGCATAACCTTTTTGTGCGCCAGCTTTTTCTGCGGCCTACGGCGGAGGAGTTGAAGACGCACCATCCTGAGTTCACGGTTATTTCCGCTCCGGAGTTCAAGGCCGATCCGCAGCGCGATGGCACGAAGAGTGAAGTTTTTGTGGTGATCAATTTCACCTGCAGGACAGTATTGATCGGCGGAACATCCTATGCAGGGGAGATCAAGAAATCCCTCTTCAGCATCATGAATTTCCTGCTTCCGGCGCGCAACGTCTTTCCAATGCACTGCTCGGCGAATGTGGGCCACAACGGGGTGAGCGCGCTTTTCTTCGGCCTCTCGGGAACGGGCAAGACCACACTGTCGGCCGATCCTTCCCGCGACCTGATCGGCGACGATGAGCACGGCTGGAGCAACAGCGGAGTTTTCAATTTTGAAGGCGGTTGCTACGCCAAGTGCATCAAGCTGTCCCAGAAGAACGAGCTGCAAATCTGGAATGCCTTGCGTTTCGGTTGCGTGCTGGAGAATGTGACGCTCGATCCGCACACAAGGATTCCCGACTACAACGACGACAGCAGAACGGAAAACACGCGCGCTGCCTATCCCGTGGACTTCATCGACAATGCAGTGATTCCCGGCCTCGGCGGACACCCCAGGAACGTTGTTTTCCTCACTGCCGACGCATTTGGAGTTTTGCCGCCCATTTCACGGCTCACGCC
>JBAUVJ010000433.1:0-8417 GCA_049583165.1 Candidatus Sulfotelmatobacter sp.
GAGCCAATTTGCGGCGCACGCAGTCGCGTGTTGCTGAGCCGACGGTCGAGGCGATCTGAGCTAGTTTGTTGTCGCGGCGGATGACAGTCGCGGAAGGGGAGTAGTCTCGTGAGAGGTGCAGCCTCACTTGCTCAAATGGAAGGCCACGACGATAAGAGCGGTTCCGCGTTGGAAATTAACGAGCCTGCCGATCTGAAATCGGCTGGTCATTCTGCTGTACAAGTGCTGTACAAACGGTCCCCGGAGTGCTCAAAAACACCCCAAAACGCTCTGCTACAATCCTTATCGCACAACAACATACGCAAAACTGGGTCGATTCGTAATCGGCAGGTCAGCGGTTCAAGTCCGCTCGTCGGCTCCATCCTAAATCTCTTCAAAGATGCCGAGTAGCAACGCTGTATAGTAGCGAGCATGAAACGTACCGCTCTTGCGTTCGTCTGCTTGTTCTTCCCTGCTGCCCTCTTAGCCGCTCAATCGTTCACTGTGACTTTTCCCAGGGAAAGGAGCGCGCAGCCTCTGGACGGTCGTGTATTGCTGCTGCTCTCGACCGACCCGAAGGCGGAGCCGCGCATGCAAATCGACGATTCGCCGCGCACGCAGATCGTCTTTGGCGTGACCGTGGATGGCTGGCGGCCCGGTCAACCGGCTGTAGTCGACGCAAGTGCTTCGGGCTATCCTATCCGCAGCCTGAAAGACGTGCCTCCGGGTGATTACACCGTGCAGGCCGTGCTCAACAAATACGAGACTTTTCACCGTGCGGATGGAAAAACCGTAAAGCTCCACATGGACCAGGGCGAGGGCCAGCACTGGAACATCTCGCCGGGCAACCTCTACTCCAAGCCGCAAAAGATCACGATAAAGGCGGGTGGCGGGCCCATCCAATTGGCGCTAACCGAGGTTATTCCGCCCATCGCAGCGAAGCCCGACACGAAATATATTCGCCACATCACAATTCAAAGCCAGGCGCTAACCAAGTTTTGGGGACGGCCCATGCAAATGAGCGCCATCGTGCTGGTGCCTGAAGGTTTCGATGATCATCCCAATGCCCACTTCCCACTGATTATTTTCCACGATCACTTCGTGGACGACTTCGACGATTTCCGCACCACGCCTCCTGATCCTAACCTGAAACCCGACTACAGCGAGCGCTTTCACATCAAGGGCTACAACCAGATCCAACAGCAGGAAGCATACAAGTTCTATCAGGAGTGGAGTGCGCCCAACTTCCCGAGAGTGCTGATCGTCAAAATCCAGCACGCCAATCCTTTTTATGACGACTCCTACGCCGTTGATTCCGCCAACGTTGGTCCTTACGGCGACGCCATTGAGAACGAGCTGATCCCGGCCATTGAGAAGCAGTTTCGCGGCATTGGCCAGGGGTGGGCGCGCTTCGTCTACGGCGGATCGACTGGCGGGTGGGAAGCGCTAGCCGTACAGGTCTTTTATCCTGACCACTACAACGGCGCGTTCGCCGCTTGCCCTGACCCCATCGACTTTCACGCCTTCATGAACATCAATCTGTACGATGACAAGAACGCCTTTTTTCTCGAGGGCGCGCACAAGCGCGTAGCGCAGCCGGCTATGCGCGATTACCTCGGCCACACCTTCATCACTACTCAGGAGAACAACGCCTATGAACTGGCACTCGGCGACCATGGCCGTAGCGGCGAACAATTCGATATCTGGCAGGCGGTCTACGGACCGGTGGGCGCCGACGGTTATCCGCAGGCTATTTTCAACAAGGAGACCGGCGAGATCGACCATAACGTCGCGGACTATTGGCGACAGCACTATGACCTCGAGGCGATTCTCGAGCGCGACTGGGCAAAGCTGGGTCCTGAACTCGCGGGAAAGATTCACATCTACGTGGGATCGGACGATACTTACTTCCTAAACGATGCTGTCTACCGCATGGAGGATTTTCTCAACTCCACCACCAACCCGCCTTATGGCGGCGAAGTGACCTACGGCCCGCGCGCCGAGCACTGCTGGAACGGCGACCCCAAACTGCCGAACTACCTCTCGCGCCTGCACTACAACACGCAATATCTACCCAAGATTCTCGACCGCATCCAGAAGAGCGCGCCGAAGGGAGCAGATTTGACGAGCTGGCGATACTGATAGCGGCATTTATCCAAGGCTAGTCAGAAGGTAAAATCCCGCTGAAGACATGGCACGTTCCTAAACGCGAGTGAGGACTTTCATGTGTAGCGGTCTTTTCCGAATGTTCTCCCGGACTATCTTCCGAACTCTGCCCCGAAGCTCGGCGCGTTTGCTCTACTATGGATTTCTGGCCTGTTTGTGCACAGTGGCGTGCCATGGGCAGGCAATCTCCCCCGTTATCTCCGTTGACCAGGGCCCGAATGCTCCGCAGCAACTTTCAAAACCTTATGTCATCCTTGTTTCTCTCGATGGCTTCCGTTACGACTACCCTAAGCTCTATCACGCCGATCATCTGCTCGCATTGGGCGCCCAGGGTGCCAGCGCGCCGGGCGGAATGATCCCGGCCTATCCTTCGATAACATTTCCCAACCACTACACAATTGTTACCGGCCTCTACCCTGAGCATCACGGCATCGTGGCCAACACCTTCTACGATCCTGCCCGAAAAGAGATCTACAGCTATCGCGACAACAAAACTGTTGCCGACGGAAGCTGGTACGGTGGCACTCCGCTTTGGGTACTCGCCGAGCAACAAGGAATGCGCGCCGCTTCTTTCTTTTGGGTAGGTTCGGAAGCCGATATTCAAGGAATCCGGCCTTCGTATTACCTGAAATTCGACAGCAGCTTTCCCAACGGAAAGCGCGTGGAGCAGGTTCTGGCTTGGCTCCGGCTTCCACCCGATCAGCGTCCGCACTTTATCACGCTGTATTTTTCCGACACCGATCAGGCCGGACACCAGTATGGTCCGGACAGTCCACAAGTCGCCGACGCAGTCCACGAACTGGACAGTGAGATCGGAAAACTGATGGATGGCATCAAGGAATCGAAGTTAGCCGTCGATCTGATCGTGGTGGCGGATCATGGCATGGTAAAAGTCGAAGGTCCGCCAATCCACCTGGACGATTACGGTTTGCAGCGGTCATCATTTGAACAGATATTAGGTTCGATTCTTTACCCGAAGTCCGAGGACGACGCGCAAAAGGCGTACCTCGCGCTGCGTGGGAAGAGCGACAAGTTTGTTGTCTATCGCCGGGCGCAGGTTCCAGCCGGTTTACATTTCGACAGTAATCCGCGTGAGGGCGACCCCGTGATCGTGCCCACCGGTCCGTACTTCATCAGCTTTGCGACGGACCCGCAGAAACCGGAGCATCCGCCCGTGGGCGCTCACGGATACGATCCTGCGCGGATGCCCGAGATGAAGGCCATTTTCTTTGCCGCGGGACCCGATATCCGACCGGGAATTACACTCGCACCGTTTGAAAACGTGAATGTCTACCCGCTCATCGCCAGGATTTTGGAACTCGATATCACGAACCTGAAGACTGGTCCGATCGACGGTAAGCTAGACGTGCTTGAGGGTATTCTTCGAGCAAAGTAGTCGGGGGATCGGCATTTTCGCAAGCCCAACCGAATATGGACAGATTTCCCAACGGCGCCCGCCTCCGCGAACTCGGAGTCAGCGGTTCAAGTCCGCTCGTCGGCTCCATTCTTCAAGCCAGTTGAGCAGATGCGGATTGGCCAGTTCAGCGTCGATCCATTCCTTTGTTTGTTTCAGGCCGTACTCGATTGCCTCGTCGCCGCTCGCGAACCCGCTCTTGCGGCCCGACCACGCTCGGCAGTTGGGTTTCATGGCCCGATATTCAACCCTGAATAACTCGGTTCGCACAGCGAGATCGGCGAAAGCTTCTGCGACGAAACCTTTGTATGAGTCTTTTTGTTCCCTCGCGTGAACGCTCTTTACCTCGACTTCAAATTCGTTGGGGCCCCGTTTTACGATTTCGCGCACGATCCACTTCTGAAGAAGCACGTCTCCCAACCCAAGCGGAGGCAGAGAATCGTCCACAACAGTTTCAAATTCGCCATCAGGTTTCATGCACAAGTGGACTATCATTTCGTCTACTCCATACGGACTTCCGCGATTTAAACGCTCGTCAATTCCATCGCCCTAACGGCAGGCTGTGCCCGGCTGCCTTGAGGAACGTACCCCCCAGTGCGTTTTCCCAAAACAGCCGGACACCTACCGCGCCCTGCGCCACTAATAGATTTTGTGGCCCAGTGCAAGCTTGCTCTTGCTCAATGAAGGGATCAGAAGCCGCATAAGATCACCGGCACACCGCGTTTGGATCTTGAACTTCGATCGCATCCAAAACTGCGTCTGTCACATCTCCCGCCTCGATCGGATCCTCAAAGCCACACATCCGGACCGCGCTGGAGACGATTTCATTGAGTTCGGGTTTCGGTAATCTCCCCAATCCGTCGACGCACTCGTGAAGCTGTCGCAGGAGCATTACCAGTCGAGCCAGCCTCATATCCTGGATGTGCCAGAAGCGAAGTGGCTTTATTGCTGTGTCCATGGTTCCCTCTCTGAACGCGCCCGCGTGGACGCGGCGCGATGAGTGTGTTTGTCCGGGCCGGGCTACCGCCTGCCAAACCGGACGCACGCAGTGGAGACTCGACAGTCAATTAACCGATTTTCGCCAATGTCGCGGGTCGTCGTGTTTACCAAGCCGGCGCCATTGGGCCGAAAAGATTAAGGCCCGTCGGTCCAAAGAGAAGCGTCAGTTCCGAGGATGGATTTTCAGATTAGAAACGTACAGAGAAGGTCTTGCAGAGAATGGGGATCACGGGGAAACAGAGGACGAGCCATCCGATGATCCAAGGGTTGATGAATTAGGAAGCGTTCTGCCTCCCTCCCACCCTTGTGCAGAACAGCCGCAAGGGCCGGAGGATGAACCACTCTGATGCCAAGAACTACGGGAGGCGCCTGGTTTACCGGGTTTCAGCTTCGTTGTAGGCGGTTTCAGGGACGTCATTTCGCGGGACTATGGAAACGAGCGCCACCGAGGCGATCAAGAACAGAAAGAATGTACATGTTCTGCGCCTCACAACTACCCCCACGGACAGAACGGTAACAGCGCGAGCGAGCCTTGTCAAAGGATTTGCTGCTGCGACCTGCGATTGTCAGCAGTCCGGGCTCGTGGCGATCTTTCGCCGGGCCTTTGGTCTCTGGGCCCTTGGTCTCCGATTCTGTAGCTTGATCTGTGACCCCTCGCCGCGTAACCCCAACAGTCTCACAACTTGCGTAATTGGAAGGTTTGGAAATCAAGGATTAATATGCATTCAGAAGGTCACTCAAGTGTTGTCTTCACCCATGAATACTCGCCGTTGGGAGCGTCATCACGTGGACCTCCCGGTACGCCTCATCATCGCCAATGGAGTCTCAACCAGCTCAGCTCTTGCCCGCGCCACCGAAATCAGCAGGAACGGCATGGCTGTTCACTCCACGCTGGCTCTCAAGCTAGGCGACCTGATGCAGGTCCAGTTTCCCATCTCCAATCCTTCAGCCGTCACCGCCGTGGTCCGCAATCGCAGGGACAACTGTTTCGGGTTGGAATTTTTACCCCAACCGTCCTTGGGTGAACGAGCAACGAGCGAACGAGCGACGGGCCAGCAAGCCAAGGGAGGCAAGCTCGAGTCGAAGTCATTAACCCGGCCTTCCTGTACTCCGAAGAGTCTGATGGCAGGACTGCGCCGGAAACAACTAGAGATGAAACAGCTGAAGCGCGAGATCGAGGCAATCAAGCTCGCCATGCCCTTGCTCGCCGACGATGAAAAGAAGAATTCCGAATCTTCTCCGTCGCGATTTCTGGAGCTGGAAAAAAGACCGTGGCCGGCGCGGCCCTAAGGCACGGCCGGTCTTGACTGTGCCAGCCTTCACTCTGCCGATCTTCCCACCGCCGAATCTTTAATCCTTACACTGCAGATCGTTCGTCGGTCGCTCGGATCGATTCGACTTTCGCCGGTTCCGGTTTCCGCTTGTCGAGTGCCGGATTGACAACTTGCTCCAGCTGGGTCATGAGGCTTCGAAGATTTTGCTCGCCCGTATCCAGAACCTGGCGCAGCTCCGCACTGGCCCGCATCGCCTGCTCATAAGAATCTCGAGCCTTGTTCAGAAGTGGCAGCTGTTCAATGAACGCATTGGCGTTGCGGGTAAACTCGCTGACCGCTTCGGTGTAGGTCGCCATGGTGGTGGGCGGCAACGGTAAGCTGGCAGGAGGCTTCTGTGCACCCACTCCAAACTTCGCCTTTTCCGCCTCCCGGTTGCGGTAAGCCTCGACCAGGGTTTCACCGGCCGATTCCAGGGTCAGCTCCGGCATCGGCTTGGGGGCAAACTCGGGCTGCGCGCCGGTAGTTTCATCATCCTGCTTCTTCCACATTCGCTTCGCTCCTTAGGAATATTCATTTTTTGACGGCGTGGCGGCAGGCGTGCATTATCACCTTCCAGGCGGGAATGAGTCAAATTGCGTCGGAGTCTGGATTTGGCAAAACATGATGCCGTTCAAGTGAGCGAGCTCGCTGGCATTGAAAGGCCGGGCGGACGCGATGCGCTATCGCCCGAACTGGACCGTAATATGCGCACCCGCAGCCACGTGCGTCCCCGCAGACGGGGATTGTTGCCGCGCCAGTCCACTGCCCACGGCTTCGAGTTCAAGATCGGCGTCTTGAGCAGCCTCCAGGGCTCCGCGCACGGTCTTGCCGAGGAACGATGGCACTTCGATTCCGCCTTGCTCGACGTCGAGCACCACGGTTCCGGTAGTCGGCGGCATGGTCTGAGCGCTGGCGGGTTCGACTGTGACAGCACCTGTTGTTTGGTTTGCGGCGCTTGCAGTTTGCGCCACCGGCTCGCTTTCTCGGATTGCCGCCCGGACTATTTTTCCTTCGCTATCCACGGTCGCGGGCGAGGGCGCCCGCGCCGCGCCGGACTTCGCCATGTCGGAAGAATCTCCGTTCACTTCTGCGGTGTCCAGCGGTTCGCCGGGATGATCTGGCGTTCCTTCTTCAAAATCTTTCTCCTTCGCTTTTGCCTGCGCCAGCAGCAACTGACGGTTGGGCGCCAGCGGGAGGTCGTGCGGCGTGTGCAGATATTCCAGTACCTGCTGCGTCACGCGGCGAAATATGGGAGCCGAGACTTGCCCGCCCTGGTGCAGCCCCACGGCTGAATCCAAAATTACGGCCACTACAATCTGCGGATTATTGACCGGTGCAAATCCGGCGAACGAACCGATATATTTTGTCTTCGAATAGGCCCCGGTCGCCGGGTCCACCTTCTGAGCGGTTCCCGTTTTTCCCGCCGCGCTGTACCCTTCGAGAGTAGCCTTGCGGCCCGTCCCCTCGAGCACTACCTTCTGCATCATCGAGCGCATCTCGGCTGCCGTAAAGCTGGAAATCACCCGCCGCGAAGTTCCCGGATGAAACGCCACAGTCTGCGGCGAGCCGGCGGCTTCCACCCGACCGCCGACGATGCGAGGTGCGACCCAGACTCCATCATTGGCAAAGGTGGAAATCAGCGCCGACAATTGAATCGGCGAAATGCCGATCTCCTGGCCCATGGAAATGGCGGCAATCGAAACCTTGGACCACCGGCTCACCGGCTTGGTGAGACCGCGTGTCTCGCCGGGCAACTCGATTCCAGTTTGCTGGCCAAATCCGAAGGCGCGAATGTATTTGTAGAAACGATCTTCACCCAGGCGCAGCGCGATTTTGATCGCACCTACGTCGCTCGATTCCGCCAGTACGCCCCATACCGGCAAGATCCCGTGCGGCCTGGAGTCGCGAATGCGCATGCCGTTGTAAACGATCGATCCCATCTGGCAGTCGAACATTTCATCGGGATTAGTTAGCTTCTCCTCGAGCGCGGCGGAAATCGTAACCAGTTTGAATGTCGATCCCGGCTCATAGATGTAACTCACAGCGCGGTTGGTCAGCGCGGCCGGCGTGATTTGCTTACGCAGGTTCGGATTGAAGGTTGGACGGTTAGCCAGCGCCAGAATTTCCCCGGTATGCGGATTTTCGACAATCACCGTGCCTGCAATCGCCTGTGTGTCGTGAATCCCCTGATCGAGTTCTTTTTCCGCGATGTATTGAATATTCTTGTCGATGGTGAGGACGAGATTTTCGCCCGGCTCGGGCTGCTTCTCCACATCGGAGAACCATTGACGGCGGGCATCGACCGAGATGAACATCTTTCCCGCGCGCCCGCGCAGCTCGTCATCGAAGGCGTGCTCAATGCCGCTCTGGCCGCCATCTTCCATGCCGACGGTTCCTACCACTTGCGCGGCCAGGTCGCGCGCCGGATAAAAACGCTTCGGCTCTTTTTGAAAATGGATGCCCTGGAGATTAAGCGACTTGATGCGCTCGATGGTTTCGTCGTCTGCTTTGCGCGCCACCCAGCAAAACGTTTTGTGATTGCGGCA
>JBAUVJ010000434.1:0-8092 GCA_049583165.1 Candidatus Sulfotelmatobacter sp.
GGGATGGATGCTGCATCTGGGCGGAGTGGCCGCCAGCGTTAGTGAAGGAAAGAAGCAGAGCGAAAAACTGATTGCTTCCGGAAAAGCGCTCGACAGGTTCCGGCAGATGGTGGAATTGCAAGGTGGAGATCCGCGCGCGATTGACGATCCGAAGAAATTGCCGGTAGCTCAACATACAATGACGGTTTCAAGCCGCGGAAGCGGATATCTCGCATCTCTGCAATGCGAGCAGGTGGGCACGGCTTGCGTGATTCTCGGAGGCGGCCGGGAGCGCAAGGAAGATTCCGTCGATCCGGCGGTGGGTATCGTGCTGCACAAAAAAGTTGGAGACAAAGTTTCGGCTGGCGAGCCGCTGGCGACGATCTACTACAATGCAGAAACTCGCGCGGACCGCGCCAGAAAATTGCTCGAAGAGAGCTATCGGATTTCCGATTCGCCCCCGAGCGAGAAAAGACCCTTGATCCATCGCGTCATCGGCAAAACCGGAGACAAAAACTAAATGGGACGTTTCACTGGAATTCTCGGCCTCTTCACCATGCTCGCGTTGGCATATGCCTTTTCGACAAATCGCCGAGCGATTCGGCTGAAGACCGTGGCCTGGGGCTTAGGCTTGCAGTTTGCCTTTGCGGTGTGCGTGTTGAGAATCGACGCCGGCCGGAGACTTTTCAGAAGGCCGGCGACGTGGTCAGCCAGTTGCTTAACTACTCTTTCGCCGGTTCACAGTTTGTTTTCGGCGATCTCGGAAAACAAGGTTCGCATTTCGGTTTCTTTTTCGCTTTCCAAGTATTGCCGGCCATTATTTTCATCTGCGCGTTTTTCGCGGTGCTTTATCACATTGGAGTTATGCAGGTGATCATTAAGGTATTTGCCTGGATCATGACCAGAGTGATGGGCGCGAGCGGCGCGGAATCGCTCAACATTGCGGCCAGCATCTTCATGGGACAAACGGAGGCGCCGGTGACCATCCGACCGTTTCTTCCGGATCTCACGCACTCGGAGCTCATGACCGTGATGACCAGCGGCATGGCACACGTTTCCGGCGGAATTATGGTGGCATACATTGCATTCGGCATTGAGCCCAAACATCTGTTGAGCGCCGTGATTATGACTGCACCCGGCACGCTGCTAATGGCCAAGATGCTGGTGCCAGAAACCGAGCAGCCGAGAACCGCCGGAAAAGTTGTGATGCCTGAAGGCGAGGAGCAAAACGAGAAGGAAGAAAATCTGCTAGGCGCGGTTGCGCGGGGAACGACTGACGGTTTGCATATGGCGTTGAACATTGCCGCCATGCTGATTGCGTTCCTGGCGCTGATTGCGCTGGCGGATGGCATTCTTGGTGGAATTCACCACTGGATTACCTGGGTTCCGGAAAGTCTGGAAAAGATTTTCGGAGCTATCTTCGCTCCAGTTGCCTGGGTGATCGGCGTCCCCTGGCACGATTGCGGAGTGATTGGAACTCTGCTGGGCACGCGCATGGTGCTGAATGAACTGGTGGCGTTCTCCATGCTTGGGCCGCTGAAAGCGGCGCTCGATCCCCGCTCATTCACGATTGCAACGTTCGCGCTCTGCGGATTTGCCAATCTCAGCTCGATTGGAATTCAAATTGGCGGCATTGGAGCGCTAGCTCCGAACAAGAAGAGCGAATTGGCGCGGCTGGGAATTCGCGCGATGTTGGCGGGAACCATGGCAAATCTCATGTCAGCATCGATCGCCGGCATGTTGCTATAGACCGCAGTCGATATGCAGAGCGGATACGAACCTATCCATTCGCTCGAGCAACCAGGAAAATCGCCAGGCCGTAAAAGATGAACATCAGGGCGAGATAGGCTTTGGCCCGTGGTCCGGAGTTGGCAAATTCTTTCCAGGCAAAAACTCCCCACAGCGCCGCAACCATGGGAGCAGACTGTCCAATGGCGTAAGAAATTGCGACGCCGGTGAAGCTTGCGGCTGCAAGATTGAAGACGGTGCCCAGGCCCCAGATGCATCCACCGAAAAGTCCAAGCAGGTGGCCCGATACAGGTCCGCTGAAAAAGCCGCTAAAATTTACCGGCTCCCCTACCAGCGGGTGCTTCATGAAATAAATGTTCCAGATAAAGCACGAGAGCAAGGCTCCTAGGGTGAGGAAGACGGCGGCGCTATAGGGCCCCAGAGTGTTGTGGCCGCGCGTCATGGCGTGGGTCATGAACGGAGCCCACAGGCCCATGAGAACGCCCGACACCACGCACGTGATCAAACTTTTTTTCGAGATGGAGCGCCCCGTTGCTGCGAGACTTCCATAGGCTTTGCCATCAAAAAGAACCGCGAGAAAGGCGCAGGCGACGCCGATCCCCAGGAAAACAGGATTACCTCTTGGCTGCAACGCGTAACTCAACACAACTCCCACCACCAGCGCGATGCCGATTGAAATAGGAAAAGCCACGGCGAGCCCAGCCATATCGATTGCAGCGACCAGCAGCAGATTGGCAAGATTGAACAAAGCGCCCCCGATGAGCGCGTTCACAATGTTCGAGGTGTCGGCCGCGTGAACATTGTTCAGAAAGCTGGAGGCATCATGCCCGGTGCTTCCCATCGTGAGAGCGAGCACCACCGACACCAGGAAAATTCCGACCGCGTAGTCCCAGTAGAAAAGTTCGAAACGATAGCCCTTCACGCCTTTGTAGGTATTTGCCCACGACCCCCAGCAAACGGCACTCGTAATCATCATCAACAGGGCAATGCTCAGACTCGATGGTGTGAACAATCGTTTCTCCTTTGATCTTTGTAACGGCTGGAAAACGTGTAACTCTACTCCTCTTTGGGCCGGTGGACAAGTGTTCAGCCACGTCAGGCGCGGGAATGTGGTGTGCAGCGGTCTGTTATGCTACGCGCGTGACTCGCACATTTCTCATCGATACCGATACCGCCTCCGACGACGCGGTTGCAGCTTATTGGCTGGCAACTCTCGCGCGGAGACGCTGTAATAAATCAGAGCGATATCGAATTGATTGAGGGATTTGGCACAGAGCTTGGGCATTTCGCAGTCGAGTGCAACAGTCATGCCCGCTATGCATACAAATGTTTTTGAAAGCCCCGATTTTGGGTGGCGCAGCGCTTTCAGCACTGCAGTTAAGCGGCGAAATTGAACCGGGCTTTAGCCCCCGAGGTACTTAAATGGAAGATCACACCCTCGCCGAAACCGCCGCCCAATCCATCCTGCACCAAACCGCCCTACGCCCCCAAATCGGCCTCGTCCTCGGGTCCGGCCTCGGCAGCTTCGCCGACTCCCTCACCGACCC
Organism: Candidatus Sulfotelmatobacter sp.; assembly: GCA_049583165.1. Lineage (GTDB taxonomy): Bacteria > Acidobacteriota > Terriglobia > Terriglobales > Acidobacteriaceae > Sulfotelmatobacter. Next base: position 3,276 of record JBAUVJ010000434.1, read on the forward strand.
CACCCGCATCCCATTCTCCGAAATCCCCGCCTTCCCGCGCTCCACCGCCATCGGCCACGCCGGACAAATGGTCATCGGCAAATCCGGCGCGGTTCCCGTCGCTGTAATGCAAGGCCGCGTCCATCTCTACGAAGGATATTCCGCCCAACAAGTCGCCTTCCCCCTGCGCGTCTTTGGACGCATGGGCATCCGCGCCGTCATCCTCACCAACGCCGCCGGCGGAATTAATCTCAACTACCAACAGGGTGCGCTCGTCCTGATCCGCGATCACATCAACCTGCAAGGAAGCAATCCACTCGTTGGCCCCAACGACGACCGCTTCGGCGTGCGCTTTCCCGACATGACCCACGCCTACGCCCAAGACTATCGAGCGTTGGCCAAAGAAGAAGCGGCAAAACTTGGAATGACGCTGCACGAAGGCGTTTACGCCGCTCTCCTCGGGCCCAGCTACGAAACTCCCGCCGAGATCAATTACCTGCGAATCATCGGCGCCGACCTCGTCGGCATGTCGACCGCCTTCGAAGTAATCGCCGCCCGCCACATGGCAATCAAAGTCCTCGCCATCTCCTGCGTCACCAACATGGCCGCCGGAATCATCGACCAACCGCTCTCCCACCAGGAAGTCATGGAAACCGGCGAGCGCGTCAAAACCAGCTTCGAATCCCTCCTCCGCGCCGTTCTGCCGAAAATCGACACAGATACTTCCCACTAAATTCCTTAACATATCTTTGTCATTCCGAACCGGGCGCAAAGCGCCGGTGAGGAACCTGCTTCTCTTGGTTCGCTGAAATCAACGTCAGATAAAATTAACGCCCGTCAAAACGTACTCTGAACCCTCATTTCGCTCGCGCAATCTCCAACTCCACCGGCGGCTTCACTCCGTACACCTCCGCAAAACTCCCCTGATTCACCGCCATCGCAAACCGCCCCCGCGAGTCGATATACAAAAGCGGCTGCCCCAGCGCCACATCGCTAAACGTCCGCACGAACTTGATCTTCATCTCCTTGCCGCCAATCTTCACCGGAACTTCCTGCCCGCGCTGGTAGCCAAGCTTCAGAAAATCCTCCGCATCCAGGTTCGTCACCAGGTTTCCAAACGGACCATCGGTCGCAATCACCTCCGCCGTCGCGCCGCGATCGTCCACACGCGCCGCCTTCAACTCCAGCCGCACCAACGCTGCCACCGGAACCTCCGGCCCCGCCTTCGTCCAATCGTCGCCCCGCGCCACATGCGCTCCCGCAGGAGAAAAAATATCCCGCCCATGGAACGTCGACGACATCTTGCTGCCAATCATCCATGCCGGATTCGTAATCTCGTGCACCCCCTCAATCCCGTCCCGCTGCTCCACCAGCGTCAGCAGCCCATTATCCGGCAGCACAAAAAATTGCCCGCGTTTCGATTTGGCCACAATGGCCTTCCGCGTACTGCCCACCGTCGGATCGATCACCACCACAAAAACCGTCCCCGCCGGAAAATAAGGCGTAGCCCCGTAAAGAAATCGCGCCCCATCGAGAATCGAAAACGGCGTCACTTCATGCGTCAAATCGACAATGCGCACATCCGGCATGATCGAATACATCACCCCCCGGCAAAGCGCCACCGAATCATCCACCACCCCAAAGTCCGTCATAAAAACAATGGTCTGCGGATACTTCGCCGTCTGCGCCCAGGCCATCGTTGTTATAAAAAAGACAGCCAGCAATATTAAGGGAAGGGCACGGCGTTCAGCCGTGCCGTTGAAGGCTGGAGATGATGTGGGCTTTAGCCCCTGCGGGCCGCGCTCGAAGGTTTCATTCATATTCGTTGGAGTCTCCTGGATCGCTGATGCATAGTCCGCAAGAATACTGGCACCAGGCGCTGCACCGCAAATCAAAAGCAGAATTGTTTTTCAATTACCCAATTACTAAATTACCCAATCTTCTCCCCCGATCTATAATGTCCTGTCCCATCCATCGCTCGACCGCAAGGAGATCTCTATGCCGGACGTCATCCCCGAGAAATACCGCGACCTGTTCCAGAAGCGCGCCTTCGCCAGCCTGGGCACGCTCATGCCCGATGGCCGCCCCCAAGTCACCCCCGTCTGGTGCGACTTCGATGGCGAACACATCATCTTCAACTCCGCCAAAGGCCGGCAAAAAGATAAAAACGTCCGCCGGGATCCCCGCGTCTCCCTGGCCATCATCGATCCGGAAAATCCCTACCGCTATATCGAAGTCCGCGGCCGCGTCGTCGAAATCACCGAAGAAGGCGCCAGCGCCAACATCGACAAGATGGCGAAAAAATATCTCGGCGTCGATAAATATCCCTACGGCCAGCCCGGCGAAGTCCGCGTGATCTACAAGATCAAACCCGAGCACACGCAGGTAATGGGCTAGCGCTTTTGAAGGGTCATAACCGCTCAAAGTTTCAAAGGGCATGACTGGTCGAAGCTTTGAAGGGGCGCGGCTTCAGCCGCGCCGCAAGCGCTACAGTGGAAGAGCGGCGCTTCAGCGCCGCGTCACCCGTTTTCATTTGAACCGGGCTTTAGCCCCCGAGGAACTCGCATCCACACCTACAACCTCTGCTTCCTCGGCTTCGGCAACGTCAACCGCACCCTCGCCCAACTCCTCCTCGACCGCGCCCCCGAACTCCGCGACTGCCACAACATCTCCTTCCGCATCACCGGCATCGCCACCCGCCGCCTGGGATGGATCGCCAACCCCAATGGCCTGGATTTGAATGGCGTGGATTTGAAGGGGCGCGGCTTTAGCCGCGCCGAAAGCGCCACCAATTCCAACGCGGCTTCAGCCGCTGAGGTCCCCAACATCCACTCCTGGCTCTCCACCGCCCGTGCCGACGTCCTCTTCGAAGCCACCTCCCTCAACGTCGCCACCGGCCAGCCCGCCATCGACCACATCCGTGCCGCCCTCACCCACGGAGCCCACGCCATCACTGCCAACAAAGGACCCATCGTCCACGCCTACCGCGACCTCCGCGACCTCGCCGCCGCCAACAATAAAAAATTCGTCTTCGAATCCACCGTCATGGATGGCGTCCCCATCTTTTCTCTTCTACCCCAACTTCCTCTGATCCACCTGCAAGGCTTCCACGGAATCCTGAACTCCACCACCAACGCGATCCTCAGCGAAATGGAAACCGGCCTCACCTTCGACGAGTCCTTGAAAAAAGCCCAGTCGCTCGGCATCGCCGAAACCGACGCGACCCACGACATCGACGGTTGGGACGCCGCCGTAAAAACCGCTGCCCTAATCACCGTCCTTATGGATGTTCCAATAAAGTTGGAAGAAATCGCCCGCGAAGGCATCCGCACCCTGAGCCCAGAAGCCGTCCGCGCCGCCAGAAAAGAAGGCCGTCCCTACAAACTAGTCTGCCGCGCCCGCAGGACCGAAAAAAGAACAGAAAAGAAGACAACAGAGCAGGGAATCACCGCCACCGTCCGCCCCGAACAAATCCCCCTCACCGACCCCATGTCACAAATCTCTGGCACCTCCTCCTACATCCAATTCGAAACCGACATCTTCCCCGGTCTCGCCATCACCGAACAAAACCCCGGCCTCTACGCCACCGCCTACGGCCTCCTCGCAGATTTCATCCGCGCGGTAAGAAAATAATCGTTTTTGGGTGGCGCAGCGCTTCCAGCGCTGCGATTAAGCTGCAAATTTTCCAAGGGCTTCAGCCCCTGTGGTCGCCGTTCGTGTGTCAACCGCAACACCGAAGGCCACATTCCCGCCTCTCACCCAGCTATAATGCCGCCGTACATGCCTCAGGCTTCCAACACAAAACTTGATCCACTCTGCGGGCGTAAACCGAAACACTCCCGATCCACGCTCGGGATCTCATGCTGAATCCCGGCACCAAACTCGGTCCCTACGAGATCACCGGTCAACTCGGTGCCGGCGGCATGGGCGAAGTCTACCGTGCCCGCGACACTCGCCTGGATCGCATCGTAGCCGTCAAGGTTCTTGCCACTTTTCTTTCTTCTTCCCCGGAATTGAAGCAACGGATGGAGCGCGAGGCCCGCGCCATCTCTTCTCTGAACCATCCCAATGTCTGTCATCTTTACGACATCGGTTCGCACGATGGCACCGATTACCTGGTCATGGAGTTTCTCGAAGGAGAGACTCTCGCGGAGCGCCTACGTAAAGGCCCCATACCGCTCAACGAAATTCTGAAGATTGGAATCGCCGTCGCCGACGCGCTGGCCGTTGCTCACCGTCAGGGGATCGTTCATCGCGACCTCAAGCCCGGCAATATCATGCTGACGAAAAGCGGCGCGAAATTGGTGGACTTCGGCCTCGCCAAATCCACATCGGCGGGAGTTGCCGGAACTTCAAGCGCGCCTCTTTTATCCGCAGCACGAACCATGAGCGGAGCGAGCCCATTATCCCCACTGACGACAGCGGGCGCAATCATCGGCACCATCCAGTACATGTCGCCCGAACAGATAGAAGGCAAGGAAGCCGACGCTCGCTCCGACATTTTCGCGCTGGGCGCAGTTTTTTATGAAATGGTGACCGGGGTAAGGCCATTCGAGGGCAAGAGCCAGATCAGCGTGGCCAGCGCGATTTTGGAAAAAGATCCGGAATCCATTTCTATAGTTCAGCCGCTTACGCCACCGGCCTTGGAATACGTCATTACATCTTGCCTCGCCAAAAATCCGGATGACCGCTTTCAGACGGCACACGATGTCGCGCTCCAGTTGCACTGGATCGCCAAAAGCGGCCCAACAGCTGTGAAATCAAGCCATGCCCACGCCACCACCAGCAACCGCTTTGCCTTGTTTGTGGCTGCCGCGCTAGCCCTCGTGATGGTTGTC
>JBAUVJ010000435.1:0-7466 GCA_049583165.1 Candidatus Sulfotelmatobacter sp.
CGCCCTCGGTGTCGAACATTGGCAAACCACCGAGATAGAAAACCCCGCCCGCATCGAATGCAATGCGGGCGGGGAGTTTATTTTTTGCGCCAAGCTAGAAGATCAGCTTTGCGCCGAGCTGGAAGACACGCGGATCGAAGGCGTTGGTGACTTGCCCGAAATTTCCTGCTCCCTGGTTGTTGCTGAAGCCACCGTTCTGTCCCGGATTTCCGAACTGGGTGTGGTTCCAGGTGTTGAAGCTCTCGGCCCGGAACTGAAATTCGGAGCCGCGAGATTCGTCGATCACGAACCTCTTGAACAGCGCCAGGTTCCAGTTGTCCCGGCCCGGACCGCGTATCCCGTCGAACCCGAGATTCCCCCAGGTCCCCGTCGCCGGCGCCGAAAACGCCGCCGGGTTGACCCACTGAATGCCGGTCACCTGCCCATTACTGCCGAGTACCGGCGTCTTGGGATAGGAGAGCGCTCCAGTCAAATTCGGACGGTCGCCGGCGTCGGCTCCGGGGAAGATGCTGGCAACCGTCTGCCCGTTTACGCCCAAGTTATAGGGCGCGCCTGACTCGGCAGTGACAATGCCGGACAGTTCCCACCCTCCGACCGTGGTCTTCAACAAGCGGTTGGGGCTGTTCTTGAGGAACGGAATGTCGTACACGAAGTTAACAAACGCGACGCTGGTACGGTCGAAAGACGACGGGCCAACGTCGTAGCGCCAACTCTGGTACGGATCGGTTACGTAGTCCAGGTCCCAGCCGTTGCCACTGCTGCCTGTGCTGGCATCGATGGCGCGAGACAGGGTGTAAGCGACCTGGAGGTTCAAATCATGACTGATTCGTCCGCGCAGTTCGGTTTGCAGCGAATTGTAATGGGAGGTAGCTCCGTTATAAGCCTGTTTGATCGAGTTGTAGCCTTGGAAGGGAACAAGGCCGTTGAATGCCGGGGTGCCAGTCGCACAACTGCTAGCCTGCAAGCAGGCTAAATCCCCAACGGGTGGTAAATTGAGTTCCTGCCAATAGCTCTCGTGTCGATCCACGCTGCCGACATAGGAGACCGAAAACACTCCCCTGCTGCCGATGGCGTGCTGAACACCCGCGCTATAAGACGAGGTCCGTGGCGCAGGATAGTCCTGGTTAATTCCGACGACTCCAGCCGGAACAATCGGGACGGTGATAGTCCCTCCATTGGTGCTGTCGTGCGGATTGGAGAAGAGAACGTTCGTGGTACCCAACGAGTACCCGAACGGAGGGTTGGTTGCGCCGTTGTACATATCATTGCCCTGAATGCGCTCGTACATCAGGCCATAGCCGCCGCGAATTACGGTCTTACCACTGCCGGTAAGGTCGTATGCAAAGCCAAGGCGCGGCCCGAAATTCCACCAGGCATTGTTCGCGAGCCCCCGAGGAATTCCATTTTTGCCTCCGATGCCCATACCGTTCAGGTAAAACTGATAACCCTGCAATGTTGAAATGGGGCTTGTCCCCAAACCAGGGCTATTCGCGGCAATCTGGCCATAGTTGGAGCCAGCGACCCATGTGGGTGCGTTGGCCGGGTTATAGAGGTTGGGATAAAAATTCGATTGGTCGTAGTTGGCTTCGTAGGTGTGCGGAATTCCGTCCCAGCGCAATCCCAAGTTCAAAGTGAGCCGGTGAGTTGCACGCCAGTTGTCCTGAACGTACGCATCCGGCGAGATTGCGTTCCAGTGACCCGTACCTTTGTAGGCATTCTCACTGTAGTTGCTGGCATAGCCAAGCAGGAAGTCGGCATAGTCATTGCCGCTGAAATTACCATTAAAGGTAAAACCACCCTGGGTTTCGGCGAAGTAGTCTTGTGCCTTCTTGTAGAGCGCCCAGCCACCTCCAAATTTGAGCTGGTGCGCTCCCCTGACCCAAGATAGATCATCGCGAACCTGGTAATCATTCGCCGTGTTGTTCCACGGCATCCAGTTCACGGTGTAGTGGTCGTTCGTAGTCCCTGACAGATTGATGTCAGGAATACGGTTATCCACATTGGCCCCACCGAAGATTTTGTTCGCGCCTTCCGTGAAGCCCGACGGCTGTGCATAGATTCCCAGAGGAAGAATGGCAATGCGGTTGCCGTCGTAGTTGAAGGCAATCTCGTTAAGCAAATTCGGCCGGATGTTATAGGTGGCGTGTATGACCGCGCTGTAAGAGGGGTTATTGAACGTGTCCCCGATGGTCGGCAGATTATCGCCGCTCCACTGCGTGGTTCCGTAGGTTTGGATGGCTTGATCGGCGATGAAGTGCCCGAAGATGGAAAATTTGTCCGTAAATTGATGGTCGATGCGGACAATCTCTTCCTTGCCGGTGGTCGGTTGTTTGTTGCCGCCAATAAACGTGTCCCCGGAAGTAGCCGTGGGGAAGATTCCTGCGCCTATCAGGACAGTGGCGTTGGGGTTAACCATACAACTAGGAATCGTGTTGTTTGGAAACGGTTTTCCAGGGGTGACTCCTGCTGGCGCGACGCCACCGGGGCAGTTCGCGAATTGAATCGCGGCCGAAACTGTCGCCAGGGATGGATCGGAAATGGGGCTGGTGACCACCGCGCCGCTGGCCGTTGGGTATTCACTTGCGAGAGGTACGGTTACGTTGAACAGGCCGCCTGCGATGTAACGGCGCCATTCCATATTGTAAAAGAAGAATGTCTTGGGCGTCGATTTGGACGGGTGGAAGCTTACCGGTCCGCCGACATTGAAACCGAAGTCGTCAAAACGCAGCTCAGCGACCGGATTCGGCGCCGGGTTGAAATAGTTTCGGGCATCGAGAGCATCGTTGCGGCCGAAATAAAATGCCGTGGCATGAATCTGTTTTGTGCCCGACTTGATGACCATACTGATCGAACCCGCGGAAGACAGTCCGTACTCGGCGCTGTAGTTCGAAGTCATGGTGCGGAATTCGGCGATAGCGTCCTCCGAGGGCAACACGATCGCACCACCACCACCTCCACGATCCGACGCCTCGCCGCCGTCCACCAGCCAGAGATTATGGCTGACGCGCTGTCCATTGAAACTTACATTGAAATCGCTGCCGGCGGAGGTGGGAACCATGAAATCCGCTTGGATGCTGGACGCGCCCGGCGTGAGGGCCTCCAGCGAGAACACGCTGCGGCCGTTGGTGGCAAGTTGCGTGATTTGCTGGCCAGTGACGACACTACTGACTTCGCCGGTGTCGGTTTGCACCGCGACGGCGTTGGCCTCCACTGTGATGGTTTCACTAGCCGCACCCAGTTCCATTCGAAAATCGACACGGGCACGATCAGCAACATTCAACGTGACATCTCTGTGTTGGGCCGACTTGAAACCTGCCGCCTGAGCGCTGACGTTGTAGTGGCCGATGGGAAGATCGTCCGCCACGTACTGGCCGGTGTCGCTGGTCACGACCGTATGGACTTCCCCGGTCTCGACATGGATGAGACTGATTTTGACGTTAGGAACGACCGAGCCGGATGGATCGGTAACGGTTCCAACCATCGTCGCCTCCTGACTGTGGGCGGAAAGGGTGAAGCCAAACAAAATGAGGCAAATGAGCGCGACACTAAGCTTGCACGCGTGCAATGCGAGTGCGCGAACGGTAGGAAAATCCGAAAGGCGACGGTCCATAGGGCACACCCCAAAGTGAAATGGTTAACTGGTCCCGTTAACGTTAACGACCACGGAGCAAGCTTTTATCGTCTTTGCCCAACCGTTGTCAAGAAGAATCTCAAATGTTTAACATCCAAGATTTGAATCACTAACAAACCGGTTCCGTGGTAAGTGGAGATACCTTGTTGAAGAGCGAGTTCAGACCGGCTGGTTTGGTGACTGGATTTTGCCCGGAGCAACTGGTAGGGCGAACTTGATCAGTGGGCTATCTAAACCTGAATTGACTCACCAAAGGAGCTTAAGATCTCTCGAGTTTCGCCGCTGCTTTCTCGCGATTTGGAGCGTGGAGTGCGGAGTCGTCGAATTTCATGCCCGCCTGACGTATCTCTCGGAAGAGATGCAGGTTGGATGACATAACCACCCCCGGGCTAAGGTACACGGTTTTCGGGAAAGGCACTTTACTGGTGAGGTTGTCGGCCATGAGTCGAACCGCCATTTGGCCCTGGCGATGAGGCTGCTGATAGATGGAAGCTGTGATCGTCCCCTTTTCAAAGTAGGGAGACATTTCGGCGAAAAGATCCGTCGTAATCAACTTCGTTTTTCCGGCGAGTCCGCGCGCGCCCAGAGCACGGCACACCGGAAGACAGTTGACCGTATTCACGTAGATTCCCGCAAGAGTCGGAAGCCGGCCCAGAAGGTCGAATGTCTTTTGGAAGCTCTCGTCTTCGTCCTCGTGGCCTTCAATGATGCTGGCGACCTGGCCTCCCGGGCAATGGCGTGGGAAAGCCTCCGAAAAACTCGCGGTCTTCTTGCGATGATCCTCGGCGCTCAACATGCCCGCAACCACGGCCACTCTGGATCCGGGCGGCACAAACTTGCCCATCAACTCTCCCGCCAGGCTGCCGTTTAACCACGGCTCCACGCAAACAATGCTCGAGCGCTGGCTCTCGGGCGCATCGGTGGAAACGCACACAACACGAATGCCATTTTCTTCGGCTTCATCAATGAGGGGCGCGAGACCTTGCGGATTTCCCGCCGTAAGAATGATTCCGTTTACCCCGCTCTCCGCTAGTTCTTTGAACGCTTCGGTGTCCGCCTCACCCAAAGCGTGGACGGGTCGGTTTACAAACTGAATACCAAGCGGCGCAACACTGCGCGCTTCATCCAGCACGCCTCCCCAAAGCTGATCGTAGAAAAAATGAATTTCCCGGGGAATGCAAACTCCAATTCGAGCACTCGCCTTCGAAACCGACAAAGCGCGCGCAGCGAGATTTGGCGTATAGCCAATTTGATCCGCAATTTTCAGGATCCGTAGGCGCGTGGCTTCGTTGATCCCGGCGCGTCCATGCAAGGCGCGATCCACCGTGCCGATGGAGACATCGGCCAGTTCCGCGATCAGGTGAATTCCGCGCCTATGTTTCTTCATGCCCTGGTCCCTTGCTCGTTGTCACTCCCAATTCTAGTCTGACGTGCAACTCACTTGCTCGTGATCGCTAACCACATTCGCCCGTTAAGCAACCCATTTCCAAATAACATCAATTGGAGTGTGAAAAATAATCAGAGCAATTTCAATTCTCGTTCTCCGTGTACGTTGACGGTGCTATACTTCGTCGCGCTTTGATGCAGCCCCTATGTTCCGAATATATTTTTGCCAGGAGATTCGCCCGATGCCCGAATGTTCTGCTCGCAATTTTGTATTCCTGACCGCCGTCCTCTTTGTAGCAGCATTGGCTTCTGTCGCGCAAACCGCGGCTCCTTCCAACGTTCCGCCCTATCTGAATCCATCGCTGCCGATCAGTGACCGGGTTGACGATCTCGTCGGCCGGATGACACTAGAGGAAAAGGCTTCGCAACTGGTGAATCAGGCACGAGCAATCCCACGACTGCAAGTACCCGCGTACGACTGGTGGAGCGAGGCCTTGCACGGAGTTGCCAATGCTGGAACCGCGACCGTATTTCCGGAGCCGATCGGACTCGCCGCCACCTTCGACGCTCTTTTGATTCATGACATGGCGGTGGTGATCAGCATTGAAGCGCGCGCCAAACATAACCGGGCGGTGCGCGCGGGTCGGCGCGACATCATGGAAGGTCTCGACTTTTGGTCGCCAAATATCAATATTTTTCGCGATCCGCGCTGGGGACGCGGACAGGAAACTTATGGTGAGGATCCTTTTCTTACCGGACGAATGGGAGTCGCCTTCGTTACCGGAATGCAAGGCGATGATCCGAAATATTTTCGCGTGATCTCCACTCCCAAGCATTTTGCCGTGCACAGCGGGCCGGAGCCATCGCGGCACACGATCGACGTGAAAGTATCGAAGCACGACGAAGAAGATACCTACCTCCCCGCCTTCCGCGCCGCCATTACTGAAGGCAAAGCCGAGTCGATCATGTGTGCCTATAACCGGGTGAATGGCGAACCTGCCTGCGCCAATTCGTTTCTACTGAAAGATCAGCTGCGCGGCGCGTGGAAGTTCAACGGCTATGTCGTATCCGATTGCGATGCCATCTATGACATCTTCAATGGCCACCAATACACCAAGAGCATGGCCGAAGCCGCCGCGCTTTCATTGAAGGCCGGCATGGACAACGAATGCGCCGATTTCTTCACCAAAACCACCGACAACTCCGACTATGTAAAATTCTTGGACGCGGTGAAGCAGGGTCTTCTGAGCGAAAAAGACATCGACGCTTCGCTGAAACGCCTGTTCACAGCCCGCCTCCGGCTGGGCATGTTCGATCCTCCCGAAACTGTGCCGTATGCAAATACTCCGGAGTCGGAGATCGACAGCGAACCGCATCGCGCGCTTGCGTTGAAGGCTGCACGAGAGTCGATCGTGCTCCTGAAAAACAATGGCGTGCTTCCGTTGGGTCCGGATATTAAAAATATTGCAGTCGTCGGCCCGCTCGCCGAATCCGTCCGCGTGCTACACGGCAACTATAGCGGTACGGCATCGCATGCGACTTCCGCGCTCGATGGCATTCGCAAGCAATTCCCTGCCCTGCAAGTGACGTATACCCCTGGGATGAATTTCTTGCGGCCAGAAGAACTCATTCCCTCGACCGTGCTCTCGACCAATGATGGACTACCCGGACTGACGGGAGAATATTTTTCCAATTCTGATTTCGAAGGAACGCCGCAACTTGTCCGCGTCGACCAGGCGATCGACCTTCAGCGCTTCCATCCCGAGCGTTCTTCTATTGCTCCACCTCCCGGAATGGTGGATTTTTCCCTGCGATGGACAGGATTTCTAACTCCGGACGAATCGGGGGATTATCAAATCGGCAACGTGGGTTCGATGAACCGACTTTGGCTTGACGGCAAACTGATTGTGGATGATTTCCTGTTGCACGATCCCAAGCCTACTAAAGCAACCCTCCCTCTGGAGAAGGGTCACCGTTATTCGATCAAGCTGGAGTATGGGCGAGGTGGCACCGGCATCAGCTTGGTATGGCTTCGCCTCCTGGCTGATCCGATTCCAACCGCGGTTGCGTTGGCGAAAAACGCCGACGTTGTGGTGGCCGTCGTCGGCATCACCTCTCAACTCGAAGGCGAAGAAATGAAAGTAGATGTGCCCGGCTTTAAGGGAGGCGATCGCACCAGCCTGGATCTGCCAAAAGAAGAAGAAGATCTTCTGGAGGCGATGAAAGCTACCGGCAAGCCGCTGGTTGTAGTCCTGATGAACGGCAGCGCTCTCGCAGTCAATTGGGCGAATGAAAATGCGGATGCGATTCTCGACGCTTGGTACTCGGGCGAGGAGGGTGGAAATGCAATCGCCCAAACTCTGGGGGGAATAAATAATCCCGCCGGCCGCTTGCCCGTGACGTTTTATAAGGGCGTAGATCAATTGCCCGCGTTTGAAGACTACTCGAT
>JBAUVJ010000436.1:0-7990 GCA_049583165.1 Candidatus Sulfotelmatobacter sp.
ACGGAAAGGTCAATGGGCCAAGCCGAGCGATCCTTTTTGTATGTCTTACTTATTATATCTTGCCTTACTTTATTGTATAATATAAGTCATGAAGGAAATGAGTGGGACGTTCACATCAAAGGGCCAACTTGTCGTTCCAGCGGAATTGCGGCGCAAGCATGGCATTGAAGCGGGTACAACCGTCAGGTTCCTGGAAGATCAATTTGGGCGGATTGTGCTTCAGCCCATTACCGAGCTGTATATCGATCGCGTCATGGGCTGCCTGAGCGATGGGCCGGACCTGCTGGAGAAATGGACGAAGGAGCATCGCGAGGACCGCGACCGGTGAAGACCTATGTTTTGGATGCCAGCGCCTTGTTCATATTCCTACAGAGGAAAGCGTCTGCGCCCAAGGTTAGCGAGCTATTCAAAGAGGCTTTGCGGGGGCGCGCCGAGATTTTGATGTCCGCCGTGAACTGCGGCGAGGTTTACGGCGTAATTCTGAAGGAACATGGACCAGAACGAGCCGCCGCCGCGATGAGCGCAATCTATCCTCTGCCGCTTCAATTGATCGACGCTACTCCACAGAGCGCGTTTCGAGCGGCGGACATAAAGTTCCGGCACAAGCTTTACTACGTCGACAGTTTCGCAGCCTCTCTGGCGGTCGACCGCAAGGCCACGTTGGTTACCAGCGACTCTGATTTCCGCGGCTTGGGGAATACGGTGTCGATTCTGTGGCTGAAGCAGTAGAGCGGCAGGTACACGGGGAGAATGCCTTGACGCAATCGGGAGCTTTAGGAATTGCAGGGGTCCTTCGACTGCGTGGCTGCTTCGCTTCGCGCAGCAGTCACTTCGCTCAGGATGACAAAACTTATTAGATGCGACGACAGAATATTTCAGGCGATGACTTTGTAGGGGCGCATCATTTCGTTGTCTTCGTGTTCGAGGACGTGGCAGTGCCAGACGTAACGGAATTCGTCTCCGGGATTGACTGGCGTTCCGGGGGGAAGATCGAACTTCGCGATGACGCGGGTGATATAGCCGGAGTAGGTTTTGATCGTATCTTTCCAGGCGGGGCGCTCGTTTGATTCCGGCGGCATGGGAATGCCGGTGAAGACCAGCTTGCCGGTTTGCATGTAGGTCTGGATGTCGAAGGTCTGGCGATTCAGGACTTGAAACTGGACCAAGTGAATGTGCATGGGGTGAACGTCGCCGGTGGTGTTGGCGAAGGACCAGATTTCCATGGAGCCGGCTTTGGGGTCTTCGGTGATGGGGTCGTCCCAGCGCTTTTGGCCGAGGAGTCCGATCATGGTGTAGCCGTCGGAGGGGCGATCCATCTCGGTGAGGGCCAGGGTTCTTTCACGGACTGCGTGAGAGGGGTCGAGTGGAGTCCAGGGGCCGAGGGTATCGGGGAGCGAGCTTGTATCTTTGCCGGAGAGTGGTTTGGTGACCTTGAAGAGCATGACGTCGGAGGGAACGATTTCGCCGCCGCGGGCGTAGGGAGCGGGAGCGTCGTTGATGAGGGCGAAGTTCTCGCCTTTGTGTTCGGAGAAATCGATGACGAGATCGAAGCGTTCACCGGGAGAGAAGATCAGGTAATGCATGGTGAGTGGCCGGGGCAACAGGCCGCTGTCGGTTCCGATTTGACGAAAGGGCGGAGCATCGGCGGGGCTGCCGTTGGGTTGGCCTGCGGCGTCGGCGGGAACCAGCGTGAGGTGATAGAAGCGTGAGTTTGAACCGTTCACCAGGCGAAAGCGATATTTGCGCGGCTCGACTTCCAGGAATGGAGTGGCTTTGCCGTTGATGCAGATGGTGTCGCCGAAAAATTCCTGCATCCACATCGGGTGGGTGCCGTTTTTAGCCGGGGGATAGAGCAAGGAGCCGTCGACGCCGAAGCTGCGGTCCTGGATCAGCAGTGGGATTTCGTAGGGGCCGCTGGGCAGGTTGAGGGCGTCTTCCTCATCGTCCCGAATGGTCCAGAGGCCGGCTAATCCGGCGTAGACATTCAGGCGAGTGATGCCGAGAGCGTGATCGTGATACCAGAGCATGCGTGCGGACTGCTCGTTTGGATGACGGGTGGGATTCGCGCCGGGGACGGCGCCGAGTTTGCCATCGGAGGTGAACCAGGAGTCGGGATAGCCGTCGCTTTCCGGAAGAACTTGGGCACCGTGAATGTGGGTGACGGTGCGGACTTCGGGGACGTTTTCTTCCGAGCCGTGGATGGTGTAGTCGATGGGAAGGAAATGCTTGGTGGGAAGCTGGTTCGACCATTTGATGGAAAGAGGCTGGCCTTTGCGGACCTCGAACGTTGGGCCGGGCCACATGCCGTTGTATCCCCACATGGTGGCGGCTGGGAGGTCGCGGTGGGCTTTGTGTTGAAAAGGAACCATGCGAATGGGAATGGGTGCGCCAGATTGAGGGCGGATGACGGGCGGAATCGACAAGGGAGTTACATAGCTGGCTTGGGGGCCGGCGGGTTGAGCTTGATGAAATTCACGAACTGCGCCGGGGTGCACGGGGTTCGGTGCCATCTTCATGCCGGACATGTTCATGCCGGGGATAGTGGTGCCGGAATTCTTTGCGCCGGAAGTCGCGGTGGCTTGCTGAGCTAACAGGCGTTGCGAAGCGGTAAGAAGAGTTGCGCCCGAGTAAAAACCCATACGCAGCAAGTCGCGTCTACTCAAGCCCAAGAAAATTCTCCAGAGGATGGTATCGGTTACAGATTCTGAAAGTGGAGCGTCACAAAATGCGTTACTGGTTATGATTTCATGGGTTGAGGCCGGCGAAGTGTGAAAATCAGGTTAAAAACCCAGTGCTTGACCACAGGGGGGCACAGAGGGAAACAGGGTAGAGCTTTACGTTGTTCCGCCGTCCGGAGAAAAATTGTCTCGCGCAAGCAGAAGCCGATCAGGGAGTGGTTCCTGATCGGCTCTTGGTTTGGCACCCCTTGCTGACTCTTAAATCAGACTGCTACCGCGATGCGGTTGTGGCCGCGGCAGCCGGGTGGAAGTTGAAGACGTCAAACAAATCGTCAATGGCCGGAGAATTCAAGGGGACGTAAGGATTTTCCTTGGAAACCTTCGGATTTGGCATGTTGTCGCGGCTACGAGCGGTCAGCGGTTTCAGGTAGAAATTCCGCTCGATGAATTTGATGATGGAGACGTGATCGCCGTAGGAGTGGTTGATGTGGCCACCGACGGTGTAGGGAGAGACCACCAGCAGCGGAATCCGGGTTCCATCGCCGAAGAAATCGAGGGGCTGGATGTAGCCGGAGTCATAGTAGCCGCCGCCTTCGTCCTCGGTGATAAAGATCGCGGTGCTGGCCCATACTTTGGGGTTGGCCTGCACTGCGGTAATGATGTTCTTCACGAAGCCTTCGAATATTTCGAGCTTCGAGGATGCCGGGTGACCATCCGAAGGCCAGCCCGGTTTTACGATGGAGACCGCCGGCAGGTCGTTCGCCTTGATGTCCTCGTAAATATTTTGGGAGTCCTGGATGTGCTCCGTGCGGAGCGTGGCATTGGTCATGATATCGGTGGCGTAGTTGAACGGGTTGCAGATGTTGCAATAGGTGTTCAACGGGTTCGCGAAGGTGGGATCGGACAAGAAAACGTTCCAACCGTCACCGTAATACTTCCACGAGACACCCGCCTCCAGAAGAGCATCGCCGATGTGGCGAACCGAACTTCCGGGAAGAGTGAATGGAGACAGCTTGAGCGATGATGAGCCGTCACCGTTGTAGCCGGGGTTGTAGTTATTCAGGATGTAGTAGTGTCCCTTGTCGCAATTGGGAGCGATGGGCCGGGGCAGCGACTCCAGGTAGTTGACGATGGCAGGGACGCCGGGCTGGCCCAGATCGGAGCAGTTGACGTAGCTTCCGCCACCGGTGCCGTTGCCGGCTCCGTAACCATCGGCGTCATACCAGTTGTTGGTGCCGGGCTGCGGGTTGGGATTTTCAATCTGGTTTTTCGGTGGGGTCCTTGCGTCTCCCTTGCCGTCGCTGTACCAGATGGAGTCGGCGAAACCGAACTCGATGTGATTCGCCATGGTGCCGCCCATCACGGATTGATGGAAGTTGTCGCTCAACGTGTAGTTATCGGCCAGGCTCTTCATGTAAGGGGCGTCGCCCTTGAGCACGTTGAAGAACTCCATGGAGGTGGAACCTTCGCCGGTGGAGAGGTAACCGGTGGGCGGGGTAGTAAAGCCGCTGGAGCCGTCGCTGCCGGCGCCGATGGTGGTTTCAACCCAGGGGAAGAGGTCGCTCAAGCAACCGCTGGGATTGTCCTGGGTGGAGTAGGCCGTATCGCAGTCGGTCTGCTGCCACATCTGGAAGAAGCGATGGACCGGGCTGTTGGCGTAATCGTTGTAAGTGAGCGTGGGCGAAGTGAGCTGGAAAGCGCCTTCGGGCAGGTGGAAGACATCGGGAATGCGAGTATCGGCAACCGAGTACGCTTCCAAGCCGGTTCCGCCGATGGTCAGGTCGACGTAGTAGCTGGGGAACAGTTGACCGGGCTCGATTTCCTTGGCTTCTGCAATGTTTGGAAGATACGGGACGGTCGGACCGCCGGCGACTACGGGCGGATCGTTGGTGTAGATGGTTTTTTCCGGCGGGTGAATGGCGTAGGTGCCGGCTCCGACGTTGGTGCTATCGACAGCGGTGTACTGTGCGGCCAGGGAGTAATTGGGACCGGGAGTTCCCTGTTCGGTGATGATGCCCTTGGAGAGGAGATTGGAAACGGTCTCGCCGTTCTTGGGCTTGTAGGTTGCGTAGACGTGATCGAAGCTGCGATTTTCGCCGATGATCACGATGACGTGCTTAATGGGTGTGGAGGTTTTGACTTGCTGAGCGGCGACTGGGGCCGGCGCTCCCAGGTTGACAAGCAGAGCAAATAAGCTTGTGGCAACCGCGAGGTGCTGTCTGGCTTGGGCCAGGAAACTTGACGACATGAATTTCCTCCTGAAAGGCTGGTACCGAAATCTTGCAGAAAACACGGTAGCGGAGTCGTGGTGAGATGAAGGTGAATCCCAGATTAAAAGAAATCCACAGGCTGGAAAATTTGCGGAGCGAACGATACCCTTGAAAACAAGGACTAAAGTCTCTACCCGGGGAAAAGTGTCGCGCCGCAGAGTCAGTTTTTATTTCAGCTTATGGAGTGTTACTTGCTCGATTTTATTTTGCGCCTGGCTGATTCTGCCCGCTGCTGAGGGATTCAGTTTGGTTGGGTTGGCGAATTGCCTTCCATGAATAATCGCTTGGGCGAGCGTTCTCGCCATGCGAGTCGTAACCGTCGTCCGCGCCCTTTATCGCAAACTTGCCGCCCATTTTGTCGCCGTCCACCGTTCCAGTGAAAGAGATGGTGAACGGAGCAGCGCCGCCAAAATCAATGTTGAGGTTGATGTGTTGGCCTTCCATATTGCCATATGCTTTTGACGACCCGAGTCTTCCCTGGTAAGTGCCGGAGAGTTTCGTGCCGACTTGTTCGATCTGTATAGTGCCGCGTTCGGTTCCGAGGCGAGCCTCCCAGGATAGTTGCCATTTTCCGGTGAGGCTTGCAGCGGTGTCTCCAGCGGCGAGGAAGGTGGACGCCAGCATGAGGAGCAGCAGAGAGAAATATAGCAATCGATTTTTCTTCATGATGAGTTCCTGTTATTCGTCGCTATTATTCGTCGCGATTCATTAACTCGAATAAAACAGCATGAAACCGGCCAAGGTGTGAAAGATCCTTGGCCGGTCATGTTAGTTCAAGCCGGAACGCGATCTGCCATCTCTCAGAAAGTCTTCTCTAGCTTCGCTTTCGCGGAGAGTGGTGGGAAGCTGAAGAGATCGAACAGATCATCGATTGCGGGGCTGTTGGTCGGCACATACGGATTGTCGACCGTTGCCTTGGGATTGGGGAAGTTATCCCGGCTGCGCTTGGTGACTGGCGGGAGACCCCAGTTTCGATCAATGAACTTGATGATCGAGACGTGGTCGCCGTAGCTGTGGTTCACGATACCGCCGGTCGAGTAGGGAGAGATGACGACCAGCGGAATACGGGTGCCATCGCCGAAGAAATCCAGCGGTTGGATGTAGCCGGAGTCGTAGTATCCACCGCCTTCGTCGAAGGTGACGAACACCGCGGTGCTCGCCCAGAGAGTCGGGTTGGCCTGGAGTTGGGTAACGATTTTCTTGACGAAGCCTTCGAAGAGATCGAGCTTCGAGGAAGAGGGATGGCCATCGGTGAACCCGCTGGGCTTCACGATCGATACTGCGGGCAGGTTGCCATCGAGGAGGTCCTCATACAGGCTGGTTGTGTCCTGGATGTGAGCTTCGCGCTCGGCTGGAACGGTCATGACGTCGGTGGCGTATTGGAAGGGGTTGCAGATGTTGCAATAACGGTCGTAGGGATTGGCGCCGGTCGGATCGGAGGTGTAGAGATCCCAACCTTCTCCGAAGTAGGTGTACGACAAACCAGCCGCGGACAACGAATCGCCGATGTGCTTTTGGGCGGTGGGAGGGATGGTGAACGCGGTGTAGAGGCTGTCCAGAGTGCCATCGCCGACGAAGCCGGGGTTGTAGTTGTTGAGCAGGTAGAAGGCGTTGGCTGCGCAGCGGGGACTGATGGGAGGATTCAGCGATTGCAGATAGTTCACGACCGCGGGCACGCCATCCTGACTGAGGTCACTGCAATTGGTGTAGCTGCCGCCGGAGTAGCCATCCTGATCGTAGTAGTTGTTGGTTCCGGGCTGGGGATTGGGATTTTCAATCTGCTCGACCGGCGGAGTTTCGAGTTTGCCTTTGCCGTTGCTGAAGGCGATGGCATCGGCGTAGCCGAACATGATGTGATTGGCTCCGGTGCCACCTTCGACCGATTGATGGAAGTTGTCGCTGATGGTGTACTGCTGGGCCAACTGCTTAAAGTAAGAAGCATCGCCGGCGGTTACGTTAAAGAACGCCATCGAGGTGGAACCTTCACCGGTGTTGAGATTGGCCGGCTGCGCGTTGCCATTGCTTCCCGCGCCGATTGTGGTTTCAACCCAGGGAAACAGATCGTTCAAGCAGCCGCTGGGGTTGCTTGAGGTCGCGGTGGCCAGGCTGCAATCGGTCTGTTGCCACATCTGGTAAAAACGGTGAACCGGGCTGGCCGCGTAGGCATCGTAAGGAAGAGTGGCGGAGGTGAGTTGAAATACGCCTGAGCCCAGGGCGTCAACGTCGGGAATGCGAGTGTCTGGGACGCTATGGGAAAGTCCGGTGGCTCCAGTGATCAAGTACTTGTTGTAGGTAGGATACAGGCCGGGCTCGGCGAGCTCGCCTAGCGACAGGGTTACAAAGGGAGCCGGATCGCTGTCACTGGCGGCGGTGGGAGCGCCACCGGTTTCGGGAGCGGGAATGTTGAAGTAAGCAAACTTGCTGCCGGGAGAAATTTCGTAAGCTCCGCTGTCTACAGCGCTGTATTGAGCCGAGAGCTCGTAGTTGATGCCCGGGGTACCGTCGGCGTTGACGATGCCTTTGGAGAGCAAGTTGGCCACGGTCTGTCCACGCTTGGGTTTGAAGGTTCCATAGACGTGATCGAAAGTCCGGTTCTCACCAATGATAACAATCACGTGCTGAATGGGAGTAACGGGAATGTTCTGAGCGGCCGCTGGAACCGGCGCCCCGAGGTTGACGATGATGGCGAACAGGCTCGCCGCGACAGCGACGTGCTGTCTGGCTTGCGCCAGGAAACTGGGCAAAGACATGGAGTTCCTCCTGAGCTTGTACTTCGAGTTGCAGTGGCAAACTTACGGAGACGTGGTTACGCGGAGGTGACGCGGAGATGAATTCGCCGTGAAAAGAAATTCACAAGGGGATGAAAGTTTTAACTGAAGAGTGCTTTGAATCGGCCTCCATCGATGAGATTGAAGGGCGAGATGAATTGCCGGTTAAGAATTTTCCACAGCTTGCCAATCTCTCTACGGTCGATGCTGTAGATTGAGAGGCGTAAGGATTGAAAGACGAGGCTTCTTTACCGACACTGGATTGTGCATCTGG
>JBAUVJ010000437.1:0-17713 GCA_049583165.1 Candidatus Sulfotelmatobacter sp.
GGAAGAGGGAGTCGTTCTTGTTATCGAAGAGCGCTCGCATTTTAACCGTGCCGGTCGTGGTATCGATTTGATTATCGAAGGTGAGAAGTTTGCCGCTGCCAATTTTCTTCTGCTGCCCCCGATCGAACGCGTCAACCGACAGCTGTTTGCCATGCCGCGTTTGCGCTTGCACCTGGGCCAAGCTGTCTTCCGCCGCCGTGAAGATGACGGTAATCGGCTGTAATTGCGTGATTACGGCCAGCACCGTGCTGCCAGACGATTGCACAACGTTCCCGGGATCCACCAAACGCAACCCTACCCGGCCATCGATGGGCGAGGTTATATGGCAGAAGTCGACTTGCACCTGGTCGAACTGCACCGTGCCCTGGTCATTTTTTACCGTCCCTTCGTCTTGCAACACGATTTTTTCCTGGTCATCGAGCGTCTGCTTGGGGATGCTGTTTTTAGCCCACGCTTCGCGGTAACGGTCCAGATCCATCTTTGCCTCGGCCAGAATGTTGGTGTCCCGTTCGAGCGCGCCCTGGGCCTGCAAGAGTTGTGCCTCAAAGGGCCGGGGGTCGATATCGATCAAGGGTTGGCCTTTACGAACCAGCTGGCCTTCTTTGTAATGCACCTGCGTCACCAACCCGGTAACTTCACTGGTAATCGAGTCGGTGTATACCGGCGTGACCGTACCGATCGCTTCAAGGTAGACTCCGATATTCCCCTTCTGCGCGGCGGCAGTGGTAATCGTGACCGGACCAGTCACGCCGCGCCGGGATGGCGCTGCGCTTTTGGTATTGTCGTGATGGCGAAACACCAGCAGGAGAATTACGATGACGACCAGTAGCAACAGGGTCCACGTCAGAAGCCTTTGCCATAAAGGCTTAGGCGAATCAGGTGCGGGCGGAAGCTGATGCTGCGGATTAATAGAAGAGGCGGGAGGTTTATTTTCCATCCGAATTTTCTTGCGTTGGTCGATCCAGACTTATCACTCGGGCGATATCCAAGTCGAGGCCATATGCCTTCGTCGCCGTCTTGAATTTTTGCGTCATCCCATGACGCGCGTGAACCTACGGATTGCGGCAATCATTACGCGGCAATCATTATATAGAACCAGCCTTTCCAGACGGCGAATTCCGGCCAACTCTCAGATTCATCGCTACCTCCCCGCGATATACCGAAGGTTTGTTGCTTTTGCTCTGCAATTTGTTGCTTTCTTGATTCTTTTGTATTTGCTGTCCTATCAGAGCATCTCTGGTCCTTGAAGAGCGTAAAGAGTCGGTAATAGAAGGTAAATATTCGTAAGGAAGTGACAGCCGGCTATTGTTTTTTTCATGTGGATCGAGGGCGAAGGCCAACAATACATGGGCTGGTCCTGTCCCATTCAGTGTCTAGTCCCCGATTCAGTTGATCGACACGAGAAATTCTATTTCCTGCAATATCAGGGCTGCCCCTTATTCCCGCGCCAGGTCCCCTACTGGGACTCTTTGTTTACAAGGTGAAACCAAACAACTGGAGACTTTCTTCCCCGTACTTTGGTCTACACTTGACAGCGTTTCATCCCACGAATACCATGCTCGGGCGCTTCGGTTCGTCGTTTCTCCAATCGGTTTCTGGTCTCCAACAAACACGCGGACGGTTAGGTGTGCCTCTCAACTTTGGCTTGATTACTGAATTCAATTCCAACCCCAGGAGAGATATATGTTTGCGCGACGCTATAGCATCAACGTGTCACTTCTTGCTTTCCTGCTGAGCACTTTGGCGCCACTTGCCTTTAGTGCCCCATCCTCCAACCCCGCCAACAAAATCGTGAACTCGGTGAACGAATCGGATCTGGTTCAACTCACCGGCAATACCCACCGGCTTGCTCTGCCAAAATACGATCAGGGATTGGTCTCCGATAGCCTGCCCATGGAGCACATGTATGTAATGCTGCGCCGTAGCCCGGAGCAGGAAAAGGCGCTGCAACAGCTTGCCGCCGACCTCCAGAATCCGCATTCGGCGAGCTACCACAAATGGCTGACCGCCGATGAGCTGGGCGCAAAATACGGTCCAGCGCAGGCGGACGTTGACTCAGTTGTGAGCTGGCTGAAATCGCATGGCTTGCAAGTCAATCTGGTTCACAAGAGCCGGATGACGATCGATGTGTCGGGCACCGCCGCCCAGGTTGGCGACGCGTTCCACACCGAAATTCACAAATATAGTGTGAAAGGCGAGCAGCACATCGCGAACGCCACGGACCCAAAGATTCCTTCCGCACTTGCGCCCGTTGTAGCCGGCGTCGTCTCGCTGAACGATTTCCTGCCCAAACCGCTGTTAAAAAAACCCGTCGCGGGCTTCTCGTTTAAGTGCTCGGGCTGCCCCGACGGATTTGACAACACCGAGCAATTCGACGAAGGTCCGGGGGATTTCGCTACCATCTACAACGTTGCGCCCCTGTACACGGCAAGCACTCCAATCACAGGAAAAGGACAAACCGTGGCTGTGCTTGAAGTCACCGATATAAGAGGGGCGGATTGGAACGTGTTCCGCCAGATTTTCGGTCTTACCTCGTATGCAGGCACTTTCCGCCAAATCCACCCCGGCACCGGCTGTACTGATCCGGGCAAGAATGGCGCGGAAGGAGAAGCCGCTCTCGATGCGGAATGGGCGGGTGCAATCGCTCCCGATGCGGATGTCGAGTTGGCCTCGTGCAACAACACGGCCACCAACTTCGGCGCCTTTATCGCCGCCCAGAACTTGCTCGACACTAAAACTCCGCCTCAGGTCATGAGCCTCAGCTATCTGGGATGCGAAGCAGATCAAGGACCGGGGCCAAATGGCAATGGCTTTATCAGTGCCCTCTGGCAACAAGCGGCAGTCGAAGGAGTTTCGGTTTTCGTGGCTGCCGGTGACGGCGCTGCCGCAGGCTGCGATGACTTCGATACGGCACCTTATGCGGTTGGGGGCATCGCGGTGAATGGCCTTGCCTCGACTCCGTACAACTTTGCCACTGGCGGCACCGATTTTGCCGATACCGCCGACGGAACGAACAGCACCTACTGGAATACGAGCAACACTGCCAACGGAACCTCTGCCTTGTCTTACATTCCGGAGATACCTTGGGATGATTCGTGTGCCAGCAACGTGCTGTACACCCTTTTCGGCTTCAGCAGCGGAGTTTCCTTCTGTAACAGCGCAACCGGGGGTGGATTCCTCGACATCGTTGGCGGCAGCGGTGGCCCCAGCTTTGTCTACAGCAAGCCTTCCTGGCAAGCACCAGTCTTTGGTGTTCCGGCAGACGGCAAGCGTGATTTGCCGGACGCTTCTTTGTTTGCATCGAATGGCTTCTACAGTCACGCGATCATTCTCTGCATGTCGGATCCGGACGAAGGCGGAGCCCCCTGCAACTTTAAAGATCCTACGGACCTGATCTTCAACAGCGCCGGAGGAACCTCATTCACGGCGCCTCAGTTCGCAAGTATCCAGGCCCTCATTAACCAGAAAGCTGGTGGCCCCCAGGGCAATCCGGCTCCAATTTATTACCAGTTGGGGGCAGCGGAATATGGCAGTCCAACTCATGCCAATAGCGTGAGCCTGGCGCAATGCAACTCCAACAAAGGCAACAAAGTGGGAAAATCGTGCATTTTCCACGATGTAACCTCAGGAAACAATGACGTTCCGTGCTACGGTACGGCCAACTGTTACCTGCCGAATGGAGAACAATTCGGTGTTCTCTCAGTATCTGACACGTCGCTGCAGGTAGCGTACTCCACGCGTACAGGCTGGGACTTCGTGACTGGACTAGGCACTCCTAACGTCGCGAACCTGGTGAACAACTGGCCATAACCGTCGTAAGATCGACCCCACGCGGATTTTTGAGTGAAGCTTGCTTTCACGAATGAGATCCGCGTGGTTTTTTATTTGCGCTGGAAATTACTGGCGCGAACCTCGTAGTGCGTCGCAAGCGGTTCGATTTTCTTTAAGAGCCTTCTCGCCTCAAGTTCGAAGACTGCAACGTTATAGTTTGTTCCCGCAAATCGCTTCACCGCTTCCAGCGAATCAAAAAAATTGATCACCACGAACTCAACCTCCTGTGGTCCGGTGTTTCGAAGAATATACCCGCCTTCGTAGCCTTCGATTTCTCTCAGATTTGGAAAGACCTTTTCTTTTAGCAAGCCTTCATATGCGTCGGCGTCTTGCAACTCCGTCCAACCGCGCCAATGACGTGCGATCATGATTCACTCCAGGTAGCTGCCAGTTTACTTGACTCGACGATCTTCAAGTCGCAGGCCATCCCCTTCCGAGGATAGAATTCAAACAGACTGACCTTGGATGGATTTGTGAAGCGGAAAAACGACGAATCGCGAACGCGTGAGCGCCAGACTCTTAGGCTCAAATCATCTTCGGACAAATCTATCCCAGACCAATCGTCGAAGATGCGGATGCGTATTGAAGCCGCCATTCGGCGGATTCCTAAAGGTAAAGTGTCCACCTACGGAGCGGTTGCGCGCGGTGCAGGACTGCCCGGTGCGGCGCGGCAAGTGGCGAAAGTATTGCGTCGCGGATTTGGATTGCCCTGGCAGCGTGTATTGGGAGCCGGCGGAGAGATCAAGCTGCGCGGCGATTCGGCCATCGAGCAGAGGCTAAGGCTGGAGGCCGAGGGCGTGCGCTTCCGCGGGCGCAAGGTAGACATGAAGGCGCATGAGTATAACTTCTCGCGCCGCACCGCGAAGAAAAAGCATTGAGCCGCTACTTTTTGAACTGCTCGTCGATCTCTACCTGGTATCCCGTGACCATCTTGTTTGTCTCATTCGCCATGCCGACCACAGCCATCAACTCCTTGAACATGGTATCGGTCATACCTTTCTTCTGCGCGGATGCGGTATGCGAAGCAATGCAGTAGTGGCACTGGTTGGTCACGCTGACCGCCACGTAGACCAGTTCCTTGGTGAGCGCATCGAGTGCTCCGGGAGCCATGATCTGCTTGATATCTTCCCATGTCCGCTTCAGCGTAGCGGGATCATGCGCGATTGCCTTCCAGAAATTATTGATCCAATCGGTCTTGCGTGTGGCCATGATGTCGTCGTAAACCGCACGCACTTCGGGGCTGGCGTCCTTATATTCGATAAGTCCAAGTGTTGCCATGAGTCCTCCAACTCTTCTTTAGATGAATCACCATCGAGACACAAGAAAGCGGAGACAAATGAAATTAAGGAAATACCTACGTCTGTTCGTCGTGATATGGCGTGATTATTTCGGCAGTTCTCCGCTCAACAACTTCTCCAATGCCGCCGCTGGACATCGAACACCTACGTAGAACTGGCCGAACAAGGCGTATACCGCGCTGACGTGGTCAAAACGCATCTCGTAAATCAGTTTTTTGAAGACGAGTGGATCGTCAGCGAACAGATCGACGCCCCATTCCCAATCGTCGAAACCGATCGAGCCCGTAATAATTTGCTTCACTTCGCCGGCGTAGCGGCGTCCCACCAGCCCATGATCATTCATCTGGCGCGCACGTTCTTCGATGGGAAGCGTGTACCAGTTCTTGTCTTCGCCTCGGCGCCGGTCCATTGGATAAAAACAGATGTAACGGTTTGGCGGAATCTGTGGGAAAAGCCGCGGTTGCATGGCCTCGCGATGCCGATCGAGTTTGCATTCGATCTCCGCCTTCCATTGATCGGAATGAGGCTGGATTCCTTGTGCGGTGAGCTCCTTGTAGATCTTAAGCGTGGAATCGTAAAGGCCGAGTTCAATGATGGAAAGATATGAAGATGTGGGTTCGAAGTATTCGCTCAGACGTAATTTGGCGAGCTTGAGTTCTGCCTGGTTCAGGTCGGCAAAGGATTTGCGGAAGTGCACCAGCATCAGATCGCCCTTGTGCCCGATCAGAGAAAAAAGCGCGGATTGTCCCTCCGATCCTTGCTCCATTTCGCCAAAAACTTTTGCCGCCTCTCCAGCGATTTGTGCCCGTTCATCTTCCGGCAGGGCACGCCAGGCCGTCCAACGGAACCGCATCATCTGGTGCAATACGCTGTAACCCTCAGTGGTTAGCGGTACTTCGGGAATCTCCGTCGTGCTGGCTTGCGGGTGAATCTGGGAGTCCGTTGCGGTAGTCATTCGATTCTCCGGACGTGTGCTCATAATTTCAGAATCCATTGTACGCAAGAGCTGGGCCGGCAGCGACTTTGCGATTTACAATCGACATGGCATTCGAGTGCATCGGGCATCTTTCATGCGAAATCTCCTTTTTATATTTGTTGCGTTTGTCCTCTACTTTCCGACGTCGTTGACCGCCCAGAACAAGCGCCTATGGGTGGTGCGGTCGCCGGGGGAAGCGATCGAATATGAGCCCTCAACATTCGTCGAGAGGCAGAGTGTGAAGATCCCCCCGGAAGCCGTCGCGTCGCCGTCAAGGTTGTCGGTGAATTCTCTCGGGCAAATGTTGTTCGCTCCCCTCATCGCGTTGCCGTTTGCCGAGGGTGATCTTTCTTCCGAGAGAAAAGTTTGGTTCTGGGATGGCCACGCCGCAACCACGCTCACGCGCGACGTCAGCCGCGTAACCTCGACGGCAGGGTCAAATCTTTCCATCAGCGAGTCAGCACCCGCGCCATTTCTCTCAGCGGATGGCGCGCATCTTTATTGGTTTTCAAACCAGGCGCGCCGGTTGCAGCGCGATGGCGTGGACCTCTCGACCAAAACGACCTGGCAAAGCTGGCGGACGGAGCTCACCGGCGCCGACCGCCAGGATTTAGCCTCGGTCGCGCTACCCGATTGTTCGTGCAAGACCGGAGGCTGCGAGGAAACTTGTCCGTACGGGGATGCGTGGGTTCCTGATGAAGGTCTGGGCAAGTTTTTTCTGCTGACGCTATTTGTCGAAGGACAAACGCAAGGCATTTATCAGTCAACATCCATTTACGAGGAGAACGCAGGCCAATGGGCCGCGAAGTCGCTCGATCCACCGCTCCAACGAGAATTGGATGCCGCAAATGCCGGCGCAATCCTCGAAGCGATTCCTGATACTGGCTGCTGCGGATGGTCCAATGAGAGTGATGATCGAACTCTATTGCTTCTTCATGGCAAGACCTTGACCGTGTTTGATGAACTGGCCGCGTATAAGAATCCCGACTACGACGTGAGTTTTTATACCCAGAACGGAAAGCTGTCGCCCGATCTCGCGTCCGTGGCGCTGACGATCAGTGCCACTTCAAAACCCAACACGCCAATCCAACTCGCCGAACAAGGGCAAGCCAACCCTGAGGAGTCGCAACGCATTCGCAAAGCTCTGCTGGAACTTCCGGCGGTTGAGATAAAAAGCGTGGAGGAGGTCCCGCGGCGCGTTGCTTTTTTGCCACATGCCACACTGGTGGGCTGGATCAACGATAAGGAAATACTTGTCGTGGAAGATCATTTACTGGTTGCCTACAACGTTGCCAGCGGAGCACACCGGAAATCGAATCTGCGCGTGGAAGATGCGGAGCATGTTTTTCTGCGATGAGAGCCCTATCCCTTCGAATGCGAAAAATAACCTGCTAAGCTCTAAAAGCCGCGATTTCTATGGCGTTCATTGACTTGCTGCAGCTGCGGACGTAGGATTTTTCCTCGTGATTGGCAAGACTATTTCGCACTACCGGGTCACTGAGCAACTCGGCCGCGGTGGTATGGGGGTGGTTTACAAGGCGGAAGACTCGCGTCTGCATCGTTTTGTTGCCCTCAAGTTTCTGCCCGATGAAGTTGCCCGTGATCCGCATTCGCTCGCCCGCTTTGAACGTGAGGCTCAAGCTGCGTCCGCATTAAATCATCCCAATATTTGTACGGTGTACGACATCGGCGAGCAGGATGGTCACTCCTTCATCGCCATGGAGTTTCTGGACGGCCTGCCTCTGAAGCATCGCATCGCTGGCCGCCCGCTGGATATGAAAGCGTTGCTGTCTCTCGCAGTCGAAGTGGCGGATGGTCTCGCGGCCGCTCACGCTCACGGCATCATTCATCGCGATATCAATCCACTCAATATTTTTGTCACGAAGGGCGGCCACGCCAAAATTCTCGACTTCGGTCTCGCCAAGCTCACCCAGGGCGACGAGGCCGTTCTCAGCGGCAACACTTTTGGGGATGTCACGCAGGCTCCGGAAGATCCGGCGCGTCCAGGTTTTGCATTGGGGACAATCCCGTATATGTCGCCAGAACAGGCATTGGGCCGGCCTTTGGATTCCCGTACCGACCTCTTCTCTTTCGGAGTCGTCCTCTATGAAATGGCGAGCGGCGTTTTGCCGTTCACTGGACAAACTACCGCCGCATTTTTCGACTCTCTGATTCACAGCCCGCCGGAATGGCCATTGCAATTCAAATCCCATATCCCAGCCGAGCTCGAGCGCATTGTGCGTAAAGCTCTCGAGAAAGATCCCGTGTGTCGCTATCAAAGCGCTGCCGAAATGCGCGCCGATCTGCAGCGTTTAGGCCGCGAAATAGAGTCAGGGCAGCAGGCACTCACTGCCGCGCCGGTCGCGCGTCCAGTGCCGGATTCGAAGGAGCGAATCCGCGCTTTGTTCGCTACGGCTCTTACCACTTCTCCGCCTGTTCCCAAACCAAGCAAGGGCCCATGGTTGGCGGTGGCGGGTCTGATCGCACTCGCGATCTTGATCGCAGTGATTTTGTTTCTCAAAACGCCAGAATCCGCGCCCGTGGTGATTTCGTCGCTACAGATTACAAATGACGGAATATCGAAACGTTCTCTGGTAACCGACGGCATCCGGCTCTACTTTTCTGAATACGTCAGCGGCCATTCGGTTTTGATGCAAGTCTCAACCTCAGGTGGAGAAACGGCGCCCGTTCCCATCTCACTGGCGAGTGCCGACGTCTACGATTTCTTTCCGGGCCGCTCGGAATTATTAGTAAAAGGCGTAGCCGAGGGCTCTGAGACGGAATGGCCGGTCTGGATCTTGCCTCTGCCTGCGGGATCGCTACGGCGTGTGGGCAATATTCTGGCGCACGCTGCCACCTGGGCTCCGGACGGCCAACACATCGTCTATGCCCGGAGTTCAAGCCTTTACTCCTGCAATACGGACGGAAGCGATTCGCATGAACTCATCGCGGTTTCCGGTGTGCCCTTTGCTCCGCGATTTTCTCCTGACGGCCGCCGCCTGCGTTTCACGATACGCAATACCGACCAGCGTACCTCCTCGCTTTGGGAAATTTCGCCGGATGGGAAGAATTTGCATCCGATATTGCCGGACTGGAACAAACCTTCACAAGAGTTCGGCGGCGCCTGGACGCCGGATGGGGAATATTTTCTGTTTGAATCTACACGCGACCATACTCGGAACATCTGGGCGTTTCGCGACGGCACTTCGTTATTTCATAAAACGAATGCCGCTCCTACGCAGTTGACTATCGGTCCGCTGATGTTCGGTAATCCGACGCCGAGTCCGGATGGAAAAAAATTGTTCGTGATCGGTGAGCAGCGCCGCTTCGATTTAATTCGGATGAACGGAAACTCGCAGCAGTTCTCGGTCAATCTTCCAGGCGTGTCGGCGGGCGAGGTCGACTTCTCGCGCGATGGCCAGTGGATCACCTATGTCTCGCACCCCGACCTTACGCTATGGCGCAGCAAACCGGACGGAAGCGAGCGCACGCAACTTACGTATGCGCCAATGCTGGCCCACATGCCGCGATGGTCGCCGGACGGAACTCAGATCGCATTCATGGCGTCGCGTCCGGGAAAGCCCTGGAAGATCTTGGTGATGCCGGCTGCGGGCGGCGCGCCGCGTGAAGTGAGTACAGGTATCCAGAATCAGGGGGATCCGACCTGGATGGCCAACGGGAACGAAATTGTTTTCGCGGGCATGCCTTGGCTGGAATACGGCAATGTTGCGGGTCCCAACATTCATCGGGTAGATTTGAAAACTTCACAAGTGTCGGATATTCCGCACTCGGAAAACCTTTTCAGCCCGCGCTGTTCACCCGACGGCCGCTACCTGGCAGCCCTCTCGGCGGACTCGACCAAGCTGATGCTTTACGACGTCGAAAAGAATAATTGGTCGCAGCTCGGCGCATCGCGTTTCGGTTTCGAGAGCTGGTCGCATGACGGAAAATATCTTTATGCGGAGGATTATTCCGACAGCACCGACGACATCGTGCGCTTGAATGTTGCCAATGGCAAGATGGAGCGCTTGCTGAGCCTGAAAGAAGTTCCGCGCGGTTTCGATCCCTGGGAATTCTGGGTCGGCCTCGCTCCAGATGATTCACCGCTCCTCATGCGCGACAAGAGTACGCAGGAAATCTACAGTCTGGACGTGCGCTTCCCCTAGCGGAGAGACCTTTATAAAACTCAAAGCAGGCGAGCTATATGCCCGCCTGCGAGAGGGAAGAAGGCAACTCGTTAACTAGTTACCCACCGTGGCTGTGCCGCCAGGTCCAGTATTCTTTTTGCTCACCCGGAGGAATCTTGCGGAAATCGCGATCGGCGTCGCGATGATTCTCATGCGCCCATTGGTGGTAGTAACCCACCTCGTCATGGTTCCAGACGTGGTAGTCGCTGTAGTAGGGGTCATAGACGCGGTAATAGTGAGGGTGGCCGCATGCCATAACCAGCACGGAGGACGCCAACGCGGCGGCCAGGAACAGTGAACTGAGAAATCGCGACTTGCTCTTCATTCGTGAATGATCCTCCAAAGAAATTGGTTTCAATAAAGATATCTCAACTTCAGAACCTGAACCCGCCCGCCATTGGTTGCCGGTTTACTATCTCTGGTTGCTTCCGGCGGCGACATTCAACTAGATCGAAAATTTGTTCCAGGCGTTTTCAGTTTATTTCAAAAGACTGAAAGCGAAATTATAGAGATCAGAAACGCACATCTCGATAGAAAACGCAGTAGCTTTCCAGGTACCAGGAAACAATGAAGAGAACCAGCATGGTAGCTGAAGCCCAGCAAAATAGTTGAACGGGCAGCGTAGCGGTGAGCCGCATGGTTTGTGTGCGCGGTTCCTGCATCTCGCTCCGAAAAATCAAGCCGCCGATCAAGGCGATTCCCGCCGCCAGGGCCAACATGATGAGAGCATCGCAAATCCTTTGATGCATATCGCTTGCGGGAGTCAGGAAAGCCGCGCTGAATACGGCGTACAAAGAGAGGATGCAGGAAATGAGGGTAACCGGCTTGGCGACCTCTACCAGCATGTCCAAACCTCGGAGGATACGTCAGTTTACCGCCAACCGTGCCCATACAACCAGGGAACAATTTATTGCAACTAATTTACTAGTTGACAATCTAAAACCCCAAACGTCTAAATACGTGGGTCGATATTCCAGACGAGGAGAACGGCGTTGCCCCCGAGAAAGTCACCAACTCTCACCGAAGCCGAATTGCGCTTGATGGAAGTACTGTGGCGCAAAGGCGCGTCGACCGTCCAGCAGGTAATGGAGGTTCTCCCCGAGAAGGAGCCGCTAGCTTACAACTCCGTGCTGACTACGATCCGGATACTTGAGAAGAAGGGTTACGTGAAGCACGTGAAGGACGGCCGCGCCTTCGTCTACTCGCCGTTGGTGGAGCGCAAAGAAGCTACCCGCTCGGAGATCCGCCGCCTGGTGAACCGCTTTTTTGAAGATTCTCACGAACTCCTTGTTCTGAACATTCTCGAAGATCGGGATGTGGATGCTGCGGAATTGAAACGTTTACGAAAGATGCTGGAAGGGGGCGAGTGACGCGATGGCAATAGCGGATCACTGGCAGGCTCTGGCTCAGATTTTTGCCGGCCGGATGCTAAACGGTACGGTAGAAGGAATTGTCGTCGCCGCCTTCATCTGGATCATGCTGCTCTCCCTGAGGCGCCAGAATTCCAGCACGCGCTTTGCCATGTGGCTTTCAGCTTTAGCGGCCGTTGCGGTGCTGCCTCTTATGGAGAGCGTGGGATCGAATACGGCAGGTGGGAGTGCGGGACACTCCGCGTTTCGCGTTCACGGATTCTGGGCCATGGACATTTTTATTATCTGGGCGATTATTGCGGCCGCAGGGCTGGCAAAGATCGGTCTAAGTTTTTGGCAACTGCGCCGGTTGCTCCGTAATTGTGTGAAGATCGATTCCGCTGGCTTGGATCCAGTTCTTCAAGCAACTTTATCGAAATTCGGTTCCCGCCGGAGTGTAGCTCTTTGCACCTCCGAGCAAGTCCGAGTACCTGCGGCAGTCGGCTTTCTAGAGCCGACGATTATCTTCCCGTCATGGGCGCTAAAGGAACTTTCTCCGCTCGAACTCAATGCGATTCTGCTACATGAGCTGGCCCACCTGCGCCGCTGGGATGATTGGACCAACTTGCTTCAAAGAGTATTGAGCGCGCTTTTGTTCTTTCATCCCGCGGTTTGGTGGATTGCCAAAGGCCTGTCGCGGGAGCGGGAGATGGCTTGCGACGACTTCGTTCTGGCCGCTACATCGGACCCGCGCGCCTACGCGCAATGCCTGGTCACAGTTGCGGAAAAAAGTTTCTTGCGGCGCAGTTTGGCGCTTGCCCAGGCCGCGGTGGGAAGAATGCATCAGACCGCTCACCGCGTCACGCGAATTCTTGATGCGGATCGCCCGGTTGCTACCAAGGTTTGGAAGCCCGCGTTGGGCATGGTTTCTGCCGTTTCTGTCGCCTGCCTGATTTCAATGCCACATGCGCCAAGGCTCATTGCCTTTGATCAGGCTGGCAGTAAGTTATCAGGATCAGCTTCCAGAATGAGTTCGCCCTCGGTTTTCGATTCCGCAGGTATGGCCGGAGCGAAGATAATTCCGGCGGCGTTTCACGGTGAAGTTTCCGCGATTCCAGCCAGCAAAACTATCACCGCACAGCGACTGCGCCAGGCTTCTCTGAGTCAGACCTCTCTGAGTCAGACCTCTCTGAGTCAGACCTCGCGGATTCAAACTTCGCTGCGTCAAATTCACAAAAGCAATCTCGCATCGCCTACCGTGGTGCCGGCGAAGGCCATGCAGTCGCTGGTTCTTCCACACTTGGTGCGGGCAAGCGCAGCTGACTCCGAGCAAACCGCATCGCCGAAATCCGTATGGCTCGTGATGCGAACCGCGCAAGTTGACGATTCTGGCCAGATGATCTGGAGTGTCAGCGTGTGGCACTTAACCGTATTTCACCCCGTAGATCAGGAAGTTCACAAAGGAATCACTCCGAAATCTACTTAACCAAGTTCGAGCAGATGAGAGTTTTTGTGTGCCATTAGAAACTAAATAATTAGTTGTAAACAAGGAGAATTGAAAATGAAAAACTGGGTTTCCAAAACCCTCCTGACACGCCGCCTGATTGTGCCTGCAATGGCAATCGCGCTGGCGTTGTCGCTAACCACTTACGAATTCATCAAGCCGGCGTATGCCAAGGGGCCAATCGCTTCTCCCACGGCCACGCCGCTCGACGACAACAGCGTGAGCGCTCTGCTATCGCTTGACCAGGCAATGGAAACGCTGGCCGCGAGAGTCACCCCCGCGGTGGTAAACGTTGCGGTCACGTCGCATTCGAAACCTGACATGACAGATGGCCAAATGCAGCAACTGCCGGATGGCGTACCGCCGATCTTCGGTCCATTTTTCAATCATCCAATGCGGCAGCAATCACAGATTGAGCACGGCATCGGCAGCGGCGTGCTGATCTCACCCGACGGATATATTGTGACCAACAACCACGTGATCGACGGTGCGGTTGACATCAACGTCACGCTGAAGGATCGCCGGATCATGCATGCAAAGCTGATTGGCGCTGACCCACTCACCGATCTCGCAGTGATCAAGGTTGACGGAACCAATCTGCCGAACGCCCCTTGGGGAAACTCGACTTCGTTGCGTCCGGGACAGACCGTGCTTGCTTTCGGCAACCCGTTTGGTTTCCGTTTCACGGTGACGCGCGGAATCGTGAGCGGCCTAAACCGGCCAAATCCGTTCTCGCGTAACGGACGCTCGCCGGGAAGCTTCATCCAGACCGACGCAGCCATCAATCCCGGGAACTCTGGCGGCCCGCTGGTCGATGCGCGCGGCGAGGTAATCGGCATCAACACATTTCTGGTCTCGAACTCGGACAGCTTTTCGGGCATGGGCTTTGCCATTCCTACGCAGATCGTGCGTCCCACAGTGGAAGCTTTGATTCGCGACGGTAAAGTGCACCACGGCTACATGGGAATCGGAATCAGCGATGTGACGCCAGAGAACGCCAAGTTCTTCCACGTCGAAAACAACGAAGGAGCAGTGATCACTCAAGTCGAACCTGGCTCTCCGGCAGCGAAAGCTGGTTTGAAAGTCGGGGACGTCATCACCGAACTCGATGGACAAAAGGTGAGCGATGCCAGCCAGTTGCAAATCGAAGTGGGACAGAAAGCGCCCGGTTCGAGCATCAAGCTGGGCGTTCTGCGTGACGGCAAGAACGTGAATGAGTCCGTGACCCTGGAAGAAATGGGCAGCCGTGATCACGATGGCAAAGAAGTCGGAGAGAATGGCCACGGCAAGCCGCGCTGGGGGCTGGGCCTCGCGGATATGACTCCGGAATTGCGCGAGCAACTTCAGGCGTCAGGCGATGTCCATGGTGCGGTCGTGGAGAATGTGCAACCCGGCAGCGCCGCCGACAATGCCGGTCTGCAACGCGGGGACGTGATCGTGGAAGTGAATCGTCACCCGGTCCAGAATGCCGATGACGTCCAGAAAGCCCTGTCTTCTGTGCCTAAAGGGCAAGATGCACTCGTGCTGGTCTGGTCGAATGGCGGAAGCACCTTCCGTGTACTGCACGCCGATGAAAGCGCATCCGGTATGTAGAGAGGTGTTTGGGGAAACAGCGGACTTCCTCCTGGGGCCGCTGTAAACAACTGTCTCCTGCCTTGGAAGTCGCGGTGCAGCGTTATGCAGCGCGGCTTCCGGGCGGGAATCAGTTTTTAAGAGTTTTTGGACCGCCCGAGAGCGTCCTGCAGCGCGGAAAGTCCCGGCGCGCAGGATGTTATTCTAGGGGAGACTCACGCCCAAACGAGGCTGTCTCCTTTCATGTCCAATCAAACTATTTCCAGCCAAAACACTCCTGAAAATCAATCCACGAACGAAGCCAGTGAATCCTTTGGCGATTTGCTCTCGCAGTATGAGAAGAGTCATTCACGCAAGCGCGAAGATGGCGGACAGCAACTGCAAGGCACGGTGATTGCAGTCTCCGCGGATTCGGTATTTCTTGATATCGGCTTCAAGAGCGAAGGCATCCTGCCGCTTGCGGATTTCCAGAGCCGAGGTGAGGCGGTCAAACCCGGCGACAAGCTGCCGGTCTCGGTCAAGGGCCGCGACCCGGAAGGCTACTACCAACTTACCCGTGCGAAAGTCGATCGGCCAAAAGACTGGTCGGCGCTGGAGAAGGCATTTGCCGAGAAAGCGACGATCGTGGGCACCGTGACCGGCGTGATCAAAGGCGGCCTCAGCGTGGATGTGGGAGTGCGCGCATTTATGCCAGCCTCGCGAAGCGGAGCGCACGATGCCGCGGAAATAGAGAAATTGGTAGAACAGGAAATTCTTTGCCGCATCATCAAGCTCGATGTTGCAGACGAAGATGTGGTGGTGGATCGCCGGGTTGTGATTGAAGAAGAAGAGCGCTCGGCAAAACAACGCCGCTACTCAGAAATGAAAGAGGGCGACGAGGTGAGCGGAACCGTCCGCAGTCTCACCGACTACGGGGCTTTTGTCGATATCGGTGGCGTGGATGCCTTGCTGCATGTGAGTGACATTTCATGGAGCCGCGTCACCAGACCGGCGGACGTTCTCTCCGTGGGCCAGCAGATTGAAGCAAAAGTGCTGAAGATTTCGATTGATGCGGATAAGCGCCGCATTTCTGTGGGCATGAAGCAATTGCTGCCGCATCCCTGGGATGCCGTTGCCGAAAAATACAAAATAGGCGAGCGAGTTCGCGGCACAGTAACGCGCGTTGCGGAGTTCGGCGCATTCGTGGAGCTGGAGCCGGGCATCGAGGGGCTGATTCACGTTTCGGAAATGTCCTGGGGGAAGAAGCTGCGAAGCGCGAGCACGCTGGTTAAGCCGGGCGAGACCGTGGACGCAGTCATTCTTGGAGTGAACGCGGCCGAGCGACGAATGTCACTGGGACTGAAGCAGGCGCTCGGAGACCCGTGGGCCGATGCGGCGCAGAAATTCACCGCGGGTACGGTCATCGAGGGTCCAGTCCTCAGCATCACTAAGTTCGGAGCGTTTGTTCAGCTTGCCGAAGGCGTGGAGGGCATGATTCATATCAGCGAGATGAGCGCGGAGAAGCGCATCAATCACCCGCAAGAAATTGTCAGGATCGGGCAAGTGGTCAAAGCCCAGGTGCTGGCGGTTGATGCGGAGAAGCGGCAGCTGCGATTGAGTATAAAGCAGTTAGTGCCCAGCGGTCTGGATGAATACATCGCCGAACACAAACAAGGAGATGTGGTCACGGGTCGCATGATGGAAGTTTCGGATGGAAACGCGCGCGTGGAGCTGGGCGAAGGGATTCAAGCCGGATGTCGGATGAATGCGTCCGAGCCAACAGACAAAGGAAAGAAATCATCCGCATCAGAGTTGTCAGCGTCGAAAACTAATTCTAAACCGGATTTGTCTTCCCTGGGTTCGATGTTGCAGGCGCGCTGGAAGAGCGGCTCAGCTGTGGCCGATACAAGAACAGAACCAGCGCGTACGGGACAGATTCGCAAATTCCGCATTACAAAGCTCGATCCCGCTGCCAAGAAGATAGAACTGGAATTGGCGTAGCCGCAGATTCCGGATGCCGAGCATTTTGCAATAGCAAAGAGAAAGCCGCCTACCAAGGCGGCTTTCTACTTTTTATTTCGAACGAGATCTCAGTGGGCGAACGAAAAGTTCAATCCGGTAGTAAAGACTACGTCATTATCCTTCGTGCCGGTGGGCGGGTTAGAGACGTAGAGGTCGGTGAATTGATTCTGCCATCCGAGCCACTTGCTGATTTTCGTCACTGTACCGAGGTCGAACTCTCCCCGATATTGGCCGCCCTCTCCATTTGACAAATCCGGATAGAGATAGAACTTCTCGGTTATCACAGTGCTCTTCCCAGCTTTGTGCATCAATTCCTCGCCCAGGGTGAGCGCAGCGAATTTGTTAGTCACTCCGTAGGAAACAAAAGTCGGCGGCACCGTAGCAGGCGTAACCTGTGGTCCATTCGAATATGTCTCATGCGTATAGTTGAGGCCGGCCAAAAAATCCAGCGTGGTGCCGTCCGATTTGATCGCGTGGTAGCCGATGCCGCCGCCGTACACGCCGCGCAGATCCAGATCTTGCAGCGCATTGCTCATGAAGTCGGCGCCAACAAACCCGAACCACTTCGGGTCGATATTTCGGTCGTACCGGATTCCCGCCGTGATCAGGTCGGCTACCGTGCTGGGGGTGGCCAATTCGTTGGTGGTGTCGATCGAAGTGGTGTAGATCGCAATCTTGTCGTTCAAGGTTGTATGGGCGGCGTTAATAGACAAGGCCAGATTGGTCGTTTCGCTATTGCCGCGGGCCAGCGAGAAACCGACGTTGGCTCCGCCGTTCCAGCCGTGGAGTAAGCCAGGATGCAGCGATTTGTCATAGGCCGCCTGCTCCGCATCATCGCGCATGAGCACAACGCTTC
The DNA here is from genome assembly GCA_049583165.1 of Candidatus Sulfotelmatobacter sp. Classification (GTDB taxonomy): domain Bacteria; phylum Acidobacteriota; class Terriglobia; order Terriglobales; family Acidobacteriaceae; genus Sulfotelmatobacter. The sequence continues at coordinate 17,575 of JBAUVJ010000437.1, forward strand.
CGGTTGGAACTTCCACCGTCCCCGTCTTGGTGGCAACCTCGATTTTTCCATCGCTCTCGGATACCGGCCCGACAACCGTTTTCTTGTCCGATGTGCTGACGTGTAGATCCTTCTCGGTGGTGATTTGTGTAATAGCGGA
>JBAUVJ010000438.1:0-18054 GCA_049583165.1 Candidatus Sulfotelmatobacter sp.
CTGTTTACCAGACGGATTCCTAACGCCGTCAAAACGATGCTTGCTCAGATTGATTCCGTCCTGGGCTGGAAAGGGCGGACACAAATTTAAGCAACTGTAACGGCGAAATAGGGCCGGGGTCAAGCAATATAACGCTATATATTGTATGGCCTTACCAGCGACCGCTCCGGGTTGCACACACATTGCACCAATTGAGCATTTTATGGGTAAAGGCAAGGACGAGGCGGGAAGAATCGCGAGAGCATGATTATGTTAGCGCAACTCCGAGACGGAAACAACGGAAGCTCTCTAAGCGAGAGGTGTTTGTAGGGCAGCGAGAAAATTCCAAGGTCCTTCGCTTCGCTCAGGATGACAAGGCTAAATCACTATGATGAACCGAGAATCGAGCTATTATTTTTTCCCCAGCCTTTCAAAGAACAAGCAAATCGTCTCAATCCCGTGATGAAAATTCGGGATGTGAAACTTCTCGTTCGGCGCATGCAGGTTATCGTCGGGCAAACCGAACCCCATCATCACGCTGGGAATCTTTAATCCTTGATAGAAATCATTGACGATAGGAATCGACCCACCACTGCGGATGAAGACTGTTTCCTTCTTAAACGTATCGCGCAAAGCTTCGGTGGCGGCTTTGATGTAAGGGTTGTCGCTGCCGACCACGCAAGCCGGGCCTTTGCTCCACACCTTAATCTTTGTCTCGATGCCTTTGGGGGTGAGCTTCTTCACAAAGTTCATGTATCGCTTTAAGATGTCGGCGGGATCCTGATTGGGCACCAGCCGCATGGAGACTTTAGCCGACGCCTTGGCTGGGATCACAGTCTTCGCTCCCGCCGCGACAAATCCGCCGGGCATGCCATGAACTTCCAGCGTGGGCCGCGCCCAGGTGCGGTACAGAACCGAGTAGCCCGGTTCGCCCGTGAGCGCCTTCGATCCAACTTCCGTTTTGCGATACGTCTCCTCGTTGAAAGGCAAGCGCTTCCAGGCTTTGAGTTCGTCTTTACTAGGAGCTTTCACACCCTTGTAAAAGCCGGGAATGAGCACGTGGCCCTTTGCATCTTTCAGCTTGCTGATGATTTCGATGAGCGCGAAGAATGGATTCGGCGCCGCGCCCCCGTACACACCGGAGTGCAGATCGACCTTCGCACCCACGGCTTCGATCTCGGTATAAACCAACCCACGCAGCCCCACGCACAGCGTGGGAAGATTCGGGGCAAAAAGTTCGGTGTCGCAGACCAGGGCAAAATCTGCCTTGAGCTTGGCTTTCTGCTTTTTCACATATTCTGTAATCGACTCGCCACCGACTTCTTCCTCACCTTCAAAAATAACTTTCACGTTGATCGGCAGCTTGCCGTTGCTGGACTTCATCAGCGATTCAAGCGCCTTTACTTCCATCCAGAGCTGGCCTTTGTCGTCGACCGCCCCCCGCGCATAAATATTGTTGTTGCGCTCCGTCGGCTCGAATGGCGGGGTTTGCCACTCATCGAGAGGATCGGGCGGTTGCACGTCGTAGTGCGCGTAGCAAAGCACCGTGGGCTTGCCCTGCGCGTGCAGCCAATTCGCATAAATCAGCGGATGTCCCTTGGTCGGAATGACCTCGACATTTTCCATGCCGATGCGCCGCAGATCGTTGGCGACGAAGTCCGCGGCCTTCTGAACATCCGGCTTGTGCTCGTCGAGCGTGCTGACGCTCGGAATGCGAAGAAGATCTTTCAGTTCGTTGAGGAAGCGCTGCTGATTATTGCGGGCAAAATCCACTGCGAGGGAAGCCATACATTGACCCTTTCTCGTGCGAGAACGCAACTGCTTGACGGCCGCGCTTGCGGAAACGCTTCAGTATATCCGAAGCAATCGGCAGGGCGTGTCAATGTGACTGAATATGAATAGCTGAATCCTATTGCGGAAACCTTGCTGGCGAAAACGGTTTCAGGTCATAGTTACAGGCGCTTCCCTCGACCACCTGCGCCATCACGCGCGCGGTAATCGGGGCGAGCAGAATTCCGTCGCGAAAATGGCCAGTAGCAACGTAATAGCCTGGAGTGGCGGTTCCGCCCAGAAGCGGCAATGAGTCGGGAGTTCCTGGCCGCAACCCGGCCCAGTCTTCAAGAATCCTGGCATCCCGCAATTCCGGAACCAGGGCAATGGCAGCACGGTGCAGGCGCTGGACGGTGGTCACGTCGGTGCGCTTGTCGAATCCCGCTTCTTCCACCGTGGCCCCCACCAGAATTCTTCCATCGCTGCGCGGAATCAGATAGACCTCCGCCGTGCGGATCACATGTTTCAGGAATTCACGCGATGGCGCAACCAGGCACAGCATTTGCCCCTTTACCGGACGGGTAGGAAAAGCGTGGGGCGCGATTTGACCCGACCACGCTCCCGCGCAGTTCACAACCTTGGGTGCGAAAAATGAAGTCTTTTTGGTGAGGACTTTGATTCCATGAGTTTGTCCCGAATTTTGAGAGCAATTCACGGCAGTGACTTCATCGCCTGATGAAATGTCTACGCCACGATGTTTCGCAGCCTTCACCGCTGCCGAGGCAAGCCCCCGCGGGTCGACGCTGCGCTCCTGCAAATAAAACGCTGGGCAATCGGAAACACCTAACGCCGGCTCAAGGCTGGCCAATTCCGTTGGAAGCAGCGCTGGCAGCCCGAGTTGAGACGCATGCGCAACGGATGGAAAAAAGATCGTCCCCTGATCGCGCAGGTCGATCTTCATGCCCGACTCAACTTCTAACTCATGCACAAACTCCGGATACATGCGCGCGCTGGCCGTTGCCAGCGGCTGCAAAACGCCTGGCGTTTCGGCGCTGCAATCCACCAACATGCCGCCCGCGGCGTGCGAAGCCTCCCGGCCCGGTTCCCCGCGCTCGACAACTAAAACGCTCGCTCCACTTCTGCGCAGCTCGATCGAAAGCGAGAGTCCAATGATGCCGCCGCCGATCACGATCACGTCCCACGTCCTCATTCCCGCATTGTAGAAGAAGCCTGTCCTTCCCCAGCCATTTGACAGCGCTGCCCTTGTGCTAAACAATTGGAGCGACCCACAGCTCGGATAGTTCACTTTGGAGGAACGATGGCGGACGAAGGCGAAGTGCTACAGGTAGAACCTGAATCGAACACAGGTAAATGGATACTGATTGTTCTGGCGATCGTGTTTGTCGCGGCGGCTGTTTACGGATACGTCACCACGCAGCAACACGTGGATAAGTTAACCAAGGATTTGAGTGACAGCCAGGCGCAAGTCGCGGAGCTGAAGAATAGAATGCAGACCGCCGAAGCGTCCGAGGAAACGCTGGCCCATCAGGTGGGGCTCACCAAGAAGGATTTGGCGCAGCGTGCCGCCCAATTGCAGCAGGAACAAAAGCAGACCGAGGCGCGCCTCCAGCAGGAAACCAACGAGTCCAAAGAACAGATCGGCCAGGTCAGCGGCGAGGTGGCCGGGGTCAAGACGGACGTGGGTGGCGTGAAGACCGATGTAGCCTCGACCAAAGCCGATCTGGAAACCACCAAGGCAAAGCTACAGAGCGCGGTCGGCGACCTCGGCGTGCAGAGCGGATTGATCGCCCATACTCGCGACGATCTGGAAACCCTCAAGCACCGGGGCGATCGCAATTACTACGAATTCACCTTGCTCCGCGGCGCCAAGAAGCCGCAGCCCGTGGCAACTGTAAGTCTTCAACTCAAGAAGACCGATCCCAAACACGGCAAGTTCACGGTGGATGTGACCTCTGACGACAAGATGATCGAGAAGCGCGACCGCAATGTAGCCGAGCCCATTCAGTTCTACTCGGGGCGCGAGCACATGCTGTTTGAGTTGGTCGTCTGGACGATCGACAAAAATAAAGCTACAGGATATTTGAGCACGCCGAAGAATTCTCCTGTGCCGGTGACGGCCAATTGAACGGAGTGCTTTTTCCTGCGGGCGCGCATGTCGCGCTCCAGATCGTATTGCGGACGGGAGTCATTTACCTGGTCGTGCTCATTGGCGTACGCCTCAGCGGCAAGCGCGAAGTCGGGCAAATGACTCCGTTCGACCTCACACTCCTGCTGCTTCTTTCCAACTCCGTGCAAAATGCCATGACCGGGCCCGACACATCGCTAATCGGCGGCGTGGTGGCGGCATCCACCTTGTTGGTGTTGAACTATTTTGTAGGCACTCTTTCCGGCTCCAGCCGCGGCTTCCGGCGCGTGGTTCAAGGCGAACCCAGCCTTTTGATTCACGACGGCAAGGCAATCGAGTCGCACATGGCCAAGGAGCACGTCAGCATGGACGAACTGGAACGCGCCCTGCGTGAGCATGGAATCTGCAACGTCCACGATGTCGCTTTGGCTGTGCTCGAAGTGGACGGCTCCATCAGCTGCATGAAATACGACGAGATCAAACCGGACGCCAATACCCACCTCGTTCGGCGCAGATTCATTCAGAAAAAGCAGTAATCTCTCGCCGCCATCACTTGATTGGCACAAATTTCACACACACGGGTTGGCCAATATCCAGCGCCTCGCCCGTGGGCGTCAGGCGGCCGGTGTGCGCGTCGATGCGAAATAGGACGATGTTGTCCGATTTTTCGTTGGCGGCAAAGAGCAGCGTGCCCGGTGGGTCAATCGCAAAATTGCGCGGGCTTTGTCCCTTCGTGGGAGCGTATTCGACGAGCGTCAGCGTTCCCTTATTCGGGTCGATGGCGAAAACCGCAATGCTGTCATGCCCGCGATTCGAGGCATAGAGAAATTTGCCCGACGGATGCACTTGAATTTCGGCAGCCGTAATCTCAGCAGTTGTGGTTTTTGCGGGAAAACCCTTGGGAAGGGTGGAAATCGTTTGCAGTCGCCGCAGCGCGCCAGTGCTGGCGTCATAGCTGAAGACGGTGACCGCGGATTGCATTTCGTTGATCACATAACCAAACTTTCCATCGGGACCAAAAGTGAAGTGCCGGGGCCCAGCTCCCGGATCGGCCTTGGCGAATGCCGGATCATTCAGAGTGAGCAAACCCTTCGCACTATCAAATTTGTAAACGAGAGTCTCGTCCAGGCCGAGATCGTCGACGATCGCGAAACGGTTGTCTGGAGATAAGTCAATCGAGTGCGCGTGTGGCCCCTCCTGGCGCTTCGGATCGGTACCGTGGCCGGTGTGCTGCACAAACGCCGAAGCCTCGCCCAGTTGGCCATCCGCGAGGATGGGGAACGCCGAGATGCTACCGCCCGTGTAATTTGCCACCAGAATGTACTTCCCAGTTTTATCGACTGTGATGTAGCAAGGATCGGCCCCGCCTGATGCAACTTGATTCAGCAAGGTTAACTTGCCAGTCGCGGCATCAATGGCGAATGCACTGACGGCTCCGCTTTTCTGGCCTTTGTAATTGCCAATTTCATTGACCGCGTAAATAAATCGCTGGTTCGGATGTACCGCAAGAAAAGACGGATTGATGGTCTGCACCGCCAGCCCGATTGAGGTCAGCTTCGCGCTCTCCTGATCGAAGCGATAAGCATAGATACCTTTACTCGTGCTTCCCGACTCTGTGTAGGTGCCCACGTAGACGAAATACTTCTCTTTGTGTGCTGCCGGCGCAGCCGCCGCTACATAGGCAGTAAAAAAGACAAGGAATGAAAGCCCAAGTGTGATTTTCATTTGAATAGCTCTAACACAATTATTTGGTAAGCACCACAGGCAATGGCTGGTCGTAGGGCTGAATCGCAACACTCACCGAGCGGCGCTGATTGAAGGCATCCAGAGTCACAGGAAACCCGACGATCACGGTGCGTTTGATCTCCTCACCGGGTTGCAACTTATCTTCGGGAGCAAGCGCGGGCTGAACATTCGCCTTGAGATTGGGAAAAGCCTGATAGTAGCGATCGAAATCAACAGCGGAGACTGCATCGTTGGTAAGTTCTCCGTTCGAAGTCGTGAGCTTCCCCTTGATATCGTGCACCCACAGCGGCCTTATTGGCGAGTTGTGCAGCGTGAATGTGAGCGCTACCAGCGTGGAAGTTTGCCCTGGGATTTGTACTGCGTTAACGCCGTCGAGTGATCCGCTGGCTTGCGGCTTGGGGCGCTGAAAAAACGCCGCGATACCGGCGACAAGAAGGACGCCGCCCAGCGCATACAGAAGAATCTTCACAGGAGGAAGATTGCGTTTTGCTGTACCGAACTCATCCCCGATGCGGATAGTGGGCCCGCGTTGCGGCGCGGGAGCGCCAGTTGGTGCGGCAGGAACCGCCGGTGTAACTGGTATTGGACTCGGTGTCTGATCAGGCATAGCTTTTTTCCGCGCATTGCGATTCTACTCCCGCACATTCTGCGGCCCCAATATGCAGTTATGTCCATCCACGTTTCATGGCTTTAGCGAATTGTTCCGGGGGCAGCGTGTTGAGCACATCTCCCTTGGTCAGCCAGGCGCGCCGCGCCTGCAAAATGCCGTAACGAATTTTGTCCATGTGCGAGGTGTGGTGCGAATCGGTGTTGATCACGATTTTTACGCCTCGCTGCTTGGCCTGGCGTAGATGCACGTCATTCAGGTCGAGGCGGTCAGGATAGGAATTCAGCTCCATGGCGACTTTACGTGTTGCGGCGGAGGTAAGCACCGCGTCCATATCAAAGTGATAAGCGTCGCGGCGAAGCTGCAAACGCCCAGTAGGATGTCCAATGATCGAAGTGTTCGGATTCTCCACCGCTTTGAGCAGGCGCTCGGTCATCTTCGCCGGTTCCTGATTAAAAACCGAGTGGACGCTGGCTATGACCACATCCATTTGAGCCAGCACGTCGTCGGATAGATCGAGATCGCCGTCGGCCAGAATATCGACTTCAATCCCGGCGAAGATGGTCAGGCCGTCAATTTTTTTGTTTGCCTCACGAATACGCTGGATGTGAGCCACGGCCCGCGGATTGTCCAGGCCATTGGCGAACGCCAGATTCTTCGAGTGATCCGTGATAGCAATGTATTTGTACCCGCGCGCCTTCGCCGCCTCGGCCATTTCTTCGATGGTGTTGCGGCCGTCGGTCTCAACCGTGTGCATGTGTACGTCGCCTTGCAGATCATCCAGCGTGATCAGCACAGGCAAAGTACGCTTTTCCGCGGCATCAATCTCGCCAAGATTTTCGCGCAGCTCGGGAGGAATGTAGTCGAGCCCGAGCTTGGCGTAAATTTCTTCTTCTGTCTTGCCCGCTAACGGTTTCTCGGTCTTCAGATCGGCCAAGCTGTATTCATTGAGCGTGTATCCCATTTTTAGGGCACGCTGGCGAAGCGCAACGTTGTGAGCCTTCGATCCGGTGAAATATTGCATGGCCGCGCCGAATGATTCCGGAGGAAGCAACCGCACATCCACCTGCATGTCGCTGCGCAGGCGGAAGCTGATCTTGTTGTCGCCCCGCGCAATAATGCTCATCAGCGGCGGATATTGTGCGACGTACTGCACTGCATTCTCACGTTCTTCCGCGCTGCAACAGGCTGCACCCGTCACCAGAATGTCGAGATCGCCCACAGTTTCGCGGCCGCGCCGCAAAGAGCCGGCAGGAGTGATCTTGTCGAAGCCCGGAAATTTCGCCAAATAATCCGTGAGCGTTTCCGCCTCACCTTCAGCCGCATCAATCAGAAAGCGCCCTGAGATGCGGCGATAATCTTCAATCGCCTTCAGCAGTTTCAGTTCGTGCTTCTCACCCATGCGGGGCAGCTCGCGAATCTTGCCTTCGCGCGCCAGTTTTTCTACGCCATCCACGTCGCACACATGGTGGGCGCTCCAGATCAGCGCAATCGTCTTTGGACCCAGGCCCTGTATCTTTAACAACTGAAGCATCGACGGGTGATATTTCTTGAGCAACTCGTTTTGCATGCCGAGCTGTCCCTCGCGGAACAGCTCCTGCAAGTTCAGCAGCATTCCCTTGCCGATGCCGGGAATCGCCAGAACCTTCTTGGGTTCGCCGATGATGTCCTTGATTTGGTCGGTGAGATTTTCGATGGCTTGCGCGGCGTTCCGATAGGAGCGGATGCGAAACGAATCCTGGCCGTCGATCTCAAGCAAATCGGCGGTTTCATAAAGAACCGTGGCGATTGATTTATTGTCCAAGGGTTAAAGATAAACAAGAATGCGGCACCGCGCCAGCGCTCGGAGACACAATAAGCACACGCTTCTATTCGGATACAAAACTACCCGCGACTTAGTCGTTAAATCCTCTCGGGCGCGTCAAGCATTGGACTGAGCGACACGCATTCAAGCCGGCTTGGTTACGTTGGCTGCCTGGGGACCCTTCTGTCCTTCGGCGATTTCGAACTCAACTTCATCACCTTCCTGCAAACTCTTGTATCCCTCGGATGTGATTGCGCTGTAGTGAACGAAAACGTCGGGGCCATCCGCGCGTCCGATGAACCCGTAGCCTTTCGCGTTATTGAACCACTTCACCGTACCTTTCAGACGTTCCACGCTTAACCCCCGCTTTCCGCACGTCCTAAATCATGGGGGACCCAGAGACGTGACGCGTTTTAGGATGCATTTTGGCGCGATTAGGATGGTGTGTCAATGCGAAAGGAAGCCGAAAGTGGGGCTTTTAAGGCCCTTTTGGGGAAGAGACGCAATACAGAGCTAAGACTCAGAAAGGCGCTAAACCGTTCCTTTAGCGCTAGGCGCGCCGTCTAACCGCTTTGCGTCGATGTAAGCCGCCCCGCTGCCGGACCTGATGATCCAGCCAAAGGATCGAGGAAATCGTTTTAGCGTCGTGAATTGTGCCTGTCAGCACCATGCGCACAGCCGTCGGGAGCGGGACCAACCGCTTCTGGATTACCTCGTCGGCCTCAGGTTGCGCTTTGCCGGCACGAAGTCCCGTCGCCAGAAATACAGACATGGTTTCGGCGACGAATCCAGGACTGGCATAGAAATTAAAGATGAGCCGCCAATTACTGGCGGTATACCCGGTCTCTTCCAGCAATTCTCGCTGCGCCGCAGTCAAAGCCTTTTCGCCGGGGTCAATGCGCCCCGCTGGAAGTTCCCACAGATAATCGTTCGCCGCATGACGGTACTGCCGCTCCAGAAGCACACGCGGCGTCGAACGCGATTCTTCGACCGCCAGAATCACCACGGAACCGGTGTGATGAATCACATCGCGTCGAGCGCGGATTCCGCCGGGCTCCTGCACTTCGTCCGTCGTCACCCAAAAAACCGGGCCGCGGTATACCGTGCGCGACGAAATAATTCGCGCCTTGGGACGTGACGCCTTGGTGACTTTTGTTGAATTCGAACTGGAGCGTGAAGACTTTCGCATCAAACCAATATAAGGCACGGCATCGAGAATCGTTTTCCTCGATGAGAACGAGGTGGCGGGATCGATTGGCCGACTCTGCTATGCTGCCGGGCATGCCGGGAAGGCGGACGATAAAAAATGCGAAGCCGCGAGTTGCAATCGTCGGCGCTGGAAATCTGGCCAGCGCGCTTGGACCTGCCCTGCGCCAAGCGAGATACAAAATCGAACAGATTATTTCACGTGACCGGCCAGCGTCTCTCCGCCGGGCGCGGCGGCTAGGAGCCCAAGTGGGCGCGTCCGCCGTAACCGCAGCGCGGCCGCAAATTCGAGCTGACCTCGTCTGGTTCTGCGTTCCGGACGGAGCGATCGCCGGCGCGGCAGAAGCTTTGAATGAATCGGCGAATTGGAACGGCAAGGTGGCTCTGCATTCCAGCGGGGCGCTCGCCAGCGACGAACTTCGGGAGTTGCGCCGCCGGGGCGCCGCAGTCGCCTCGGTTCATCCCTTCATGACATTTGTTCACGGATCACAGCCAGCGCTGGCAGGAGTGCCCTTCGCCATAGAAGGAGACGCTGCGGCCGTGCGCGTTGCCCGGCAGATCATAAAGAGCATTGGCGGCCACGCGCACTCCATTCGGAAGGAAGATAAAGCCGCCTACCATGCATGGGGCATGTTTGCCTCGCCGCTGCTGACAGCTTTGTTGGTCGCCACTGAGCACGTGGCGGCTGCGGCAGGCGTGCAGCCCAGGGCAGCCAGACAGAGAATGCTCCCGATAATTAAACAAACAGTTGCAAACTACACGGCGTATGGCGGGGCTGGCGCATTCAGCGGACCGATCATCCGCGGCGACGTCGATACCCTCAAGAAGCATCTCCGCATTTTGCGCGCTATGCCAGTCGCCCAGGATGTCTACCTGAGTCTTGCTCGGGCAGCTCTGGCTTACTTGCCGGGAAAAAACAAGAGCGCGCTTGAGAAATCGCTGAAATCATCGCGGCGCGGGAAGCGCAGAAGTTAGTTTCGCCTGCCGCAACATCGCGCGCAGAGCCGTCGCGAGCACTCCCAACACCACGAATGGAAACGCCGCGGTGGTTCGCAGAGGCAGAGCAAACACCACTTGGGAATAAAACTGTTCCGGGCTGAGGAATGGGCGTACCGCGAGTAAGCCGAATGCCGCTGCCCACGGCCACAAGAGGACGACGGCGCCGATCATGAGAAGGGCTCGAAAACTCGGGCTGCTATCCCGGATTTGCTTGCGGCTGGCCAGCCAGAAGATTCCCGGCAAAAGAATCACGTGATCGTAAACCGCCTGACCAGGAAGCAAAGTTATCGTCGTGATGGCTAGCAAGAGGCTCAGCGTGAGCCAGAATTCGTCCGATCCGGCAGGCGCGCCACGGCCGCGCCATGCGAGCATGAGTGCTGCGATCGTTGCGATAACAATCAAAACCGCGCCACCAAGCGATCCACTGCTCGCCCCAACTAATTCGCTCGTCAGCGGCGGCGTAGCATAAGCGTGATAGCCCAGAATCACTCGAACCCAAGACTCGATCCAATGCGGCCAGACCGCCAGCGACGCACCAATCAGAATGAACATCGTCGCGAAGAAAGAGATGGAAAAGCGACCGCGGCGTCGCCAGTCATGCGCGCTCCAGATCACCAGGTACAAGATCGCGAGCAGCGTCATCTGCGGCTTGATCGTGGTAAGCGCCATCAGGAATCCAGCAAGCAGCAATCGTCCCTGCACCAGCGCAAGTAAAGATGCAGCCAGCAGAAATCCCACCAGCAGCCCCAATTGTCCGGCATAGAGGCCTTCGAGCGCGGGATAACTGCATAAGATCAGCAGGATACTAACCGCCAGCCAGAGCCAACTCACCCGCCACGGCAGTGCCTGCGTCCAGAAAAAAACGCTCACAGCAGTCAACCCGGCAAGTAGCGCGACCCACGCAATCCGTAAAAAAGGAAAGGGAAGCGCGCTCACCGGCCAAAGCAAGAGATCGGTAAATGCCGGATAAGCGAACGTCCGATAATCGGTTGGTGGGTCGCTTGGAATGTCGGCTTGCAACGGACGCCCGAACAATCCAATCTGGATATCATGCGTCACCGCTGGGCCATAAACATCGCGGTGCTCACGCCGCCACTCTCGCGCGGTCAGCCAGACCGGGTATAAGTCGTTTCCAAAAAAGTATCCGCCGGCCAAACCCTTCGCCGCCCGAACCTCCAGCACCCGCGGCATGAACAGCCCTTGGTGGTAATAAACCATCGATGCCGCGCCCATAAGGGCGAGCGCGAGAGCAAGAACGGCTAGACGAGACCGGCGATTTCCAGAGTCGGGTGCGGCCATGCGCGAGAACAGAGTCAGCGAATTAGAGCACGGGTTGAAGGTTCACGCAAAACTGTGACGCGCGGTTCAATCGCCTAGGTAGAGGTAAACAGGTGGCCGAGTTTTTCTCTCTTTGTTTTCAGGTACTCTTCGGCGTGCGGACTCGGTATCACTTCACAGGGCACGCGTTCAACCACCTTAACTCCGGCCCGCTCCAGCGCTTCCACCTTTTCCGGATTATTTGAAAGCAAACGGACTTTGGTGACGCCCAGCGCCTTGAGCATCTCTCCGGGCAATGCGAAGTCACGATGATCTGCTTTGAATCCCAGCCGTTCATTGGCTTCTACCGTGTCCAGACCGGAGTCCTGCAACTCATAAGCTTGTAGCTTGGCCATCAGTCCGATGCCGCGTCCTTCCTGCTGTTCGTAAATCAGGATGCCGGCGCCCAGCTCGCGAATCATCGCGAGAGCCATCTCAAGCTGCTGCCGGCAGTCGCAGCGCAGGGAATGAAAGACATCTCCCGTCAGACATTGCGAATGGACACGCACCAGCGGCGGCGCGGAATGAACATCACCCATCACCAGGCCGACGGCCTCTTCAACCCGGCGGTTTCCATCGGAGCCGAACTCGCCGCGAAAGCCGTGGATCCGGAATTTGCCCCAGCGCGTCGGGAAATCTGCGGACGCAAGCGATTGCACTGTGTTGGCGGTCACATTTTCATTATAGCGGCTGCGCCGCAAACGGCGGGCGATGCGAGGTCCTAGCCTCTGGCGTGGAAGTGAAAAATGGCGTCTTGTTTGGAGGCGATAGCCACGCCATTGCGCGTGGCCGGCTGGAAGCGCCAGCTATCGAGCGCCGCCAGAAATTTTTCGTCCAGCTTCGGTCCCATACTGTGGAGAACAGTTTTGCGCACAATTGCTCCACGCTCGTCGATAGTGATTTCCACCACGACGTTTCCTTCCGAATCCGGCAGCTCCCACGGATACACCACCGGATCGACGGTCGCGACCGGCAGCGCCGGACGAACCTCATTCCCGTATATAGGCCCGCCGGGCAGCGATCCGTAGGGTGCTCCCGCCGGCGACCCGTGGCCAAGACTAGAGAGCGTTGCAGTTGTCGATTTATCTTCGGCCGGAGACAAAGAAAGTGGAGTCTGAGGCAATGGCAACTTCGCCACCGCAGTATTTTGTCTCAGAATCAACTTCTCATGCCCCAGACGTTGGTGCCGGTACCTCTCAGTCGCGCGGTCGGGTGAACTCGTCGAGCTATCGTCGGGATATTGCGTAGGAAAATAAATCTGCGTGACCAGCTTGCCATTTCGCCCAACAGCAACGGCCGACGGATTCAATAATTGAGGATTCGGTGTATGCAGCAGCCAGGCAAATAACAGCCCGTGCAGTGCCAGCGAAGCCGCCTGCGCCCTGGGCTGCCTCTTCGATTCTCCGGAAGTGAGCTGCGCAAACATTGGATAAAAAGTACTTACGCCGCCTCTCCTAGGTTAGACGCGGTACCCCGGTATTCGTCAAGATCTGTTGGTAAGCCGGAGGGAACTTTAGGCATACAATACACGTATGAATATGCAGAGAGGTTACCCATGTATTGCAATTACTGCGGCAAAGTAATTCAGGATGACGCGGCGGTTTGCCCCTATTGCGGCGTCCGCGTTGGAGCGTCAATCGCCCGCAAACGGCTGGTGCGGCCACGCCAGGGACGCAAGATCGCCGGTGTCTGCCTCGGTTTTGCGGAATATTTTGACGTTGATGTGACTGTGGTCCGCCTGGTGTGGCTGATTGCATCTTTCATGACCGGCATCGGCCTCCTTTCCTATCCCATCGCCTGGATCGTGATGCCGGAAGAGCCGCGCCTATTGGCGGCTCCGGCGAGCGCACAAAGCGCGACCAATTCTTAGATTGGGCACGACGCGATCAGAGGTAACGCAATGGATCCCGACGCGCCCCGTGTCGGTGTGATTAAATCGCTGACATGGATCGCAGCACTCTGCATCACATCCAGAGCAGCGACGCGGAGATCGCTTACCACGTTCTGGGCGAAGGTCCTCCGGTTATTCTCCTGCACCCCTTTCCCGCGAATCATGAATTTTGGCTGCCGGTCGCGGATTCTCTCTCCCCTCGCTATCGCGTCATTCTCCCCGACCTGCGCGGCCACGGAGATTCCGGCATTGGCGCAGGTCCGGCCACAATGGAAAAGCACGCTGCCGATATCGCGCGCGTGATGGATGATGCCGAAGTCGGGCGCGCTCCGCTGATTGGCGTTTCCATTGGCGGATATGCTCTGTTCGAATTCTGGAGAAAGCACCGTGGCCGCGCCACCGCGCTCGGCCTATGCAATACGAAAGCCTCTGCCGATTCCGCGGAAGCCCGGGCCGCCCGCCTGCACGCCGCAAACGATGTTCTCGATCGCGGCACCGAACCCTTCTTCGAGAGCATGATTCCTCGTTTGCTCGGAAAGAGCACGCGCGAACTGCGCCCCGACCTGCTCGACGGCGCACTGCGCATGATGCGGCAAATGTCTCCGGAAGACGTGGCGCAGGTGCAGCGCGGCATGGCCGACCGTCCGGATTCAATGGATACATTGAAGACCATCAATGTACCAACCCTGCTCATCACCGGCGACGAAGATGTTCTGACCGGCTCAAACGAAGCGGAGTTAATGCGTCAGCATATTCCTGACAGCCAGTTGCGCGTGATCCCGAAAGCCGGCCACTACTCGCCGTGGGAACAGCCAGAGGAAGCCGGCAAGCTGCTGCGTCAATTCCTGCATGGACTTTAAATCCTGCTCCGGCCCGGTTCACGTTAGAATCTTGGCTCACGTTAGAATCAATGACGTCATGAAAACACTTTCCGCCGCGATAGCGCTCTCTGCGATTGCGTTCTTCTCACTCGTGTTACCTCTGCACTCACAAAACCGCCCCGTTAAGCGCCCGCGCATCCTCGGCATCGACCACGTCGCGTTCTACACCACGCAACCCGATGGCGTGAAAACTCTTTACAGCGGTACGCTCGGGCTGGCTTCGGCTGACCCGGTCGAGCCAGGTCAGCTAGCGCGATACATCGTCGGCAAGCAGTGGGTTGGCTACAGCCCGGCGCCGGATCCCAATGCCACCGACCGCATGGATCACGTGGCCTTCGCCACCAGCAACATCATCAGGCTGCGGGAATATCTGATCGCGAATGGCGTAAAGCCGCTGGCGATCGAGGGACGCTCCGACCACAGCTTGAGTTTCGTCGTACTCGATCCCGAAGGTCATCGCATTGAGTTTGTTGAGCGCGGCAAAGCCAAAGCTGCCGCGCCGCCCCCCGAATCCGCGGTTTCGCGCCACATGATTCACACCGGAGTTGTGGTTCACAACCGCGACGCGGAAGATCACTTCTACCGCGATCTGCTCGGGTTCCGTCTCTACTGGCACGGCGGAATGAAGCCCGATCAGACGGACTGGGTTGCGATGCAGGTTCCCGACGGCACCGACTGGCTGGAATACATGCTGAACCGGCCGGAGCATCCGAATCTGCGCGTGACTGGCGTGATGAATCACATTTCACTCGGCGTCGTCGACATCAAGAAGGCGCAGGCCGCAATGGAATCTCACGGCTGGAAGCCGCTGGGCGATGAGAAAGCGCAGATGGGCCGGGACGGCAAGTGGCAGTTGAACGTTTTCGACCCGGATATGACCCGCATCGAGCTTATGGAATTCAAGCCCGTGGAAAAACCGTGCTGCTCTGATTTCACCGGTCCTCATCCATCGGAGTGAGCCAGCAACCTGACTCCACGCTCAGCCTTTGTTAGAATCCTCTCGCCATGATTGATACGATTTTGGTAAACGACAAAACGGTGGTCACTGCCAAAGGCGACGGACCTGCTGTGGATCTCGGAGCCGCCTCGGGCGCCGTGTTTCTGCTGACCCTTGATATCACCAGGATCATCGAGCAGGAGTCGCTGGAGCTCAGCATCTTCGGCTCGACCGACGGCGCCGCGTGGGACGTGAAGCCGGTGGTCTCTTTTCCACAAAAATTTTATTGCGGAGAGTCTCCGCTATTGTTCGATCTGGCCGCGCATCCCGCGGTGAAATTCATACGCGCACACTGGGATGTTGCCCGCTGGGGACGAGGCGTGGAAACTCCGATGTTCGAGTTTGGCGTGAGGCTGAAAGAAGTTCCACCGAATGTTCTGCGCGAAGCTACCGCCGCGGCCAAGGCGTTGGCCTAGCGATTTTAACCTGAATCTTTCTTTAGACCCTTTGATGAAAAGCGAATCACAAATCATTGTGCGCCCGGCGCGCAACGTGCGGGGAAGTGTAAGCCTTCCCGGCGATAAATCTATATCACACCGCTACGCCATGCTGGCTGCGATCGCCGACGGCCCCTCGCGCCTGGAAAATTATTCCACGGGTGCGGATTGCGCCAGCACGCTCGGCTGTCTGCGCTCGCTCGGAGTGAAGTGGGAGCGCAAAGACGAAGCTGGCGAGAACATCATTGAGGTACAGGGAAGTGCGCTGCCATTGAGCGCGCCCAGCCATCCGCTCGACTGCGGCAATTCAGGGTCAACCATCCGCATGTTGAGCGGTATCGTGGCCGGGCAACCGTTCATCAGCGAAATGGCCGGGGACGAATCCCTCTCGCGTCGTCCCATGGAGCGGGTGATCACGCCGCTGACGGCCATGGGTGCGGAGATTCAATCGAAAGATAGCCGCCCGCCCTTGCGTATTACTGGCGGAACTCTTCGCGGCATCAGTTATCGCATGCCCGTAGCCAGTGCGCAGGTGAAAACTTGCCTGCTCTTCGCCGGCCTTCTGGCCAAGGGCGAAACCCAAATCACCGAACCGCTCCGCACCCGCGATCACGGCGAAATTGCGCTCCGCGCCTTCGGCGCGCAAGTCCAGCGGAAGGGAAATGACGTCAGCATTCGCGGCGGGCAGCGCCTCCGCGGTATCCAGACACGAATTCCCGGCGACATTTCGAGCGCTGCTTTTTTTCTTTGTGCCGCGGCTCTTTTTCCCGGCTCTCAATTGACCGTCGCAAACTTGCTGATGAACCCCACGCGCGTCCGCCTACTCGATATTCTTATGCAGCTCGGTCTGCATATCTCGGTCAGCCACATGGACGAGCTTCACGGCGAACTGGTGGGCACACTGCAAGTACAAGGCGGAAGCTTGAAGGGCGCGACCATCGCCGGAGCCGACACCGCTGCGCTGATCGATGAAATTCCCGTGCTCGCCGCCATCGCTCCGTATACCGTGCAGGGAATCGAAGTGCGCGATGCCAAGGAGCTGCGCGTGAAAGAGTCGGACCGCATCGCATCCATCACGCTCAATCTTCGCGCCATGGGCGCCGAAGTCGAGGAGCGGCCAGACGGGTTCAAGATTTCCGGCAGCCAGGTGCTTCACGGAGCGGAACTCGAATCTTTTGGCGATCATCGTATCGCCATGGCCTTCAGCGTCGCCGCCCTGCGCGCCCACGGC
Source organism: Candidatus Sulfotelmatobacter sp. (assembly GCA_049583165.1). Taxonomy (GTDB): domain Bacteria; phylum Acidobacteriota; class Terriglobia; order Terriglobales; family Acidobacteriaceae; genus Sulfotelmatobacter. The sequence goes on from JBAUVJ010000438.1 coordinate 17,012, forward strand.
GACACTCTGATTCGCGGCTGCGAATGCGCGGCAATCTCCTACCCGCAATTCTTTTCCGTGCTGGAAGGTCTCGTAGAACGCTAAAGAACGCTGAAGTTCCCAACTGTTGGCACACGACCCATCGGCGCCGTAACCTTTCTCGAAGTTACCTTTGCACGATACCGCCGTAATCTAACCTGCCCTGCCGGGATCAGAAACAATTCGTAGAACAGTTTCTCATCGGAGGATCCCATGCGTTACACATCACTTCTGCTTCTATCCATATTGCTCGTGGCAACCGCCTACGCCAAAGAACCGAAGGCCTACCAGGATGGAACGTTGTTGCAGATGGATTCGGTGCAATGTGGAACGGACGACAAAGACGCCAAGAAGGGGAAGACGCACGAACTCCTCTGTCAGGAATACGTAGTACAAACCGATCAAGTCCTCTACCGCATTCGCCCTAAGGCCGAAAAGCATCCCACGCTCCTGCCCATCGGGGAAAATGCAAAATTCCGCATCGAGAATACTAAGATGCTGCTGAGAGTGAACGCTGCCGGCGGTAAGGAACGCGAATTTCTTATCGTGTCGGTCAAACCGCGCGGCGATAACATCGCGGCTGCGCAGCCGTCTCACCTCAACCATCTGCAATAACCGGGGTTTAAGTTGGCACCGGCAGCCCCTTCCGGGCTGCCTTTTTTGTCCGCACGTCGGTTCGTAGCCCTGCACGGTTGTGGTAAAGTAATTTCCGCCTGCGAATTGGCCGGGCCATAGGGCTCGTGCCGCCTCGTCTCGATCCTCGGTTGAATTTTCTGGGAGGTGTTTATGCCGACACTTCGCGAACTAGTCAAGGACCGCAAAATTTATTCCATCGATGCCGCCAGCAGCGTCCTGGAGGCGGCGCGCCTCATGATGGAACACAATATCGGAGCTCTGCCCGTTCTTCGCAATGGCGAACTTGCCGGCATGTTTTCCGAGCGCGACATCATGAACCGCGTAGTGGCCGTGGGCCGCACGCCCGGTCACACTACAGTCGCCGAGGTCATGACCCCCAACCCCCGTGC
>JBAUVJ010000439.1:0-15040 GCA_049583165.1 Candidatus Sulfotelmatobacter sp.
AACCACGGGTTTATTGGTCGCAATATTGACGATGTCAAATTCGAAAGTGGCCGACGGCTTGTGCGTTTTCTCGTCCACGCCCAAGTTATATACCTGAAGCCAGAAGTTTACTTTCTGATCGCGAGTCCGATTGAACATTGCCGGCTTGCCATCCGCTGGAGCCACACGCGGACGCACCTTGGTCAGGCCGATTACAAAATTACCCGTACTCACATCTTTCGTGGGTACCGCTTCCATCTGATCCGCCACGATTAGCGAAGAAGTCGAGAGTTTATCGTCCGAATACTCGGGCACTACAATACCACGGCTCCAAAGGCCTTTGCGATCTCCGTTCACGTCCTTGACCGCGATCTCGATTTTATAGCGTCCGGGACGCAGTGGAAGTGCCTTCCAGTAGACCGAGGAATTCTCCGCCGTGCGGGGTAGCAACTCAGCGGGAACATCCACCTGGGCCGTATCCTCAAAGGTCTGCACCACGCGCCCCGTCAGCGTGCTGACGCGCCCAAAAATATTCACCGTCCCGCGCTGCACCCCGTCCTTATTGGCGAATGTAATATCGCGGTACTTCATCTGAATGGTGATCGGCACCAGCACTGTGTCGCCCGTAACTTTCACAAAATCGGACCGCACATCGAACGGCATCAGGTTGGTGATCAGCTTGGTGTTGACGATTTCTTCCAGATCCTTGAATTTGACCGGCGGCGGCGCTTGCAGCTTGGCAAACTGTTCTAAACGGTCGAACTCTTTCGTCTGCAAATCCGAACTCATCGGACCCGCTCCCAGTTGCTCCAAGCCTCCGGAGCTGAAGCGATCCGCCTTGCTGGACATTCCCATCTGTTCGTAAAGCGTCAGCCCGGCGTTGGGCGTGTATTTCAGCGCATCTTTCTCTGAGCGATCCAAAGTCATGTGATAGTCGCCGCACATGCAAGTGTCGACGAATTCAATGATTACTTCCTGACCAATACCTTCCAGGTAACGATAGCGCCAGTCTTCAAAGGGGAAGGTCGAAGTCTCGCCGCCGCCCTCTTCCATAGGGCGCTCGTAAGATCCACCTGAAGGATGCGAATCGACTTCATCCGCCGGCCCGTACATGATGTAGATGCGGCCACGGTCGCTCTTCCATCCCGGAATGCCAGCCGCAAAATGCTCGTTCGCATAAGCAATACGCCGGTAGTGCTCTTCCTTGTATTCGTTCTCCTCCGTATCCGGCGTGGGATCGCGCCGCTGCCAAAAAGCTTCGATAAAATTGTCGCGCTCTTCGTCGTTGGAAAGCTGCTTGAAAGCCGCCCTCTCTTCGTCGGTGATAATCCAGACCACATCCTCGTTCAGCCACTTCTTGTAGGTCTTGCTCAATTCGATGTTGAGTGACCTTTTTTGCGCTTTCTTCTGCTTTTCCGTGGGCGTGCGCTTGAGGGGATCGGCCTGATCTGTGGGCTGCGCCTGAGGGTCAGTCCCTGTAGTGCTAGGTGCCGCAGCGGTTCCGGATGAAGTCGTGCTGGACGGAGCCTGGCTGGAAGCAGCCGGCTTATCGCTCTGCGCTGTGGCCACGCCGGCGGCGACAGCCAAAACCACAACAGAAAAAAGATAACGTGAACCAACCCGAACCATGAGAGGGACTCCTGTACCGCTACAGCTATGTGCTGGTATTTTAGGCTCTCAGACCCGCGAAAGCAAGGTTAAGTCACATTAAAAGAATGGATTGACCGCCCCAACCAATCCCTTTCATTGGAAGGGGTCTGACCGATCCCGAGTTGCCCAAGAACACGGAAAAACATTCAGGAACAGATTCGGAAACGGGCCACAGCCAAGCTATAATCTCAGCTTCCGGGTCCACACCTTCTGCTTTCAATTTCGCAATAAGGGTCCATCGGGGCATCTCTGGAACTTTCCAATAGCCGGGAACGTATCAGAACACGTATCCGTTAAGCCCGGTGGAAAAGTTAGCCGTTCCAGTTCAACCGATAGGCCGGAAGAGAAGAAAAACAATCAAGGCCCCGGACGGTGACGGAGACAATGAAGCCTTGGAAAAAAATCGCGATCGGCGCCGGCGTGGTGGTGCTATTGGCCATCATTGTCGGGATCACCGTGCATCAGAGTGGCAAGAACGTGGTCACGGTGCAGACCGGAAAAGTCCAGCGCCAGGACTTGGCGTCCGTGGTGAGCGGCTCGGGCGAGATTAAGCCGAAGACGTACGTCAACATCGGCGCGAATGCTTATGGAAAGATCACCCACCTCTACGTTAAAGAGGGCGATCACGTAAAGAAGGGGCAATTGCTGGCGCAACTGGAAAATGTGCAATCCTCGGCCGATGTAAGCGCCAACCAGGCCTCGGTGCAGGCTGCGGAAACGGACGCAATTGCCGCCGACGCCGCGCTCAAGACCTCCGAGGCCGACCTGCTGCGCGCCCAAGCCGATTACGCCCGCAACAAACTCGATTGGGATCGCGCGCAGAATCTTTTCAAGGACGGTCTGATCTCGAAATCTGACTTCGATAGCCGCCAGAACGCGTGGGCCACGGCGGAATCCGGACTCGTGCAAGCCAAGGCGCGTGTCGCCCAAGCCAAGGCGCAAAAAGATTCAGCGGACCGTCACGTTGCCCAAGCGAGAGCCAATCTCACACGTGTCGCGGATGTGCTACAGAAAACCACCTACGCCGCTCCCTACGACGGAGTCGTCACCAACCTGCCGGTTCGTGAAGGAGAATCCGTGGTCATCGGTATCCAGAATGCACTCGGCAGCACGTTGCTTACGCTCGCGGATATGTCGGTTATCACTGCGGAAGTAAAAGTGGATGAAACCGACATCGTCAACGTGCATCTGGGTCAGCCCGCCGACGTAACTATTGACGCCATTCCTCGCAGAGTTTTTCACGGTACGGTTTCAGAGATCGGAGACAACGCCATCGTGCGATCCACAGGCGTGGCGACTTCTCAGCAAACCACCACCAGCGAAGAAGCGAAAGATTTCAAAGTAGTGGTCACGGTAACCGATCCTCCGCCCGATCTGCGCCCCGGACTCTCGACTACCGCCAAGATCACAACCGCGGCCCGGAGCGGCGTACTGTCCATTCCAATTCAAGCTCTCTCGGTTCGTACGAAAGCCCAGCTGGAACAAGAGAAGTCAACGCCCGGTTCGGTGCATGCCGCGGCTCCAGCGCCGTTTGAGACCGCATCCAAGAATGGTAGCAATAAGGATCAGAAGCAGGATGTGCAGGGCGTCTTCGTCATCCGCAACAAGAAAGCAGAATTCGTTCCCGTCACCACCGGCATTACCGGCACCAGCGACATCGAAGTGCTGAATGGCTTGAACGATGGCGACGAAGTAATTACTGGCAGCTACAAAGTTTTGCGCACGCTGCGTTCCGGCAGTAGCGTCAAGATCGACAACTCGGTTCCGAAGAAGGAAGAAGAATCGTCGTGACGTTCGCCCGGTTCGCCCGTCCAAAACAACGCGCCGGCAATGAGAACGCCTTTCAAATTGTGGTTCCGAATTAGGTTTTGCAATCGGGAAGAACACAGAGCCCTCGGATTTGAATTTGAACACGGAGAACTCAGTGGCACTGGAGCAGGAGAAAAACATGGCTACCGCCGAAGTAATCAGTATGCCCCACACCGCCGTCTCGGCGCCGCCTGAGTCGTGCATGATTGCGGCCCTCGACCTGTGGAAGACCTATGACATGGGTTCGGAGCAACAGGTTCATGCTTTGCGTGGCGTCAACATTCGTATCGAGCGCGGGGAGTATGTGGCCATCATGGGGCCTTCTGGTTCCGGCAAGTCCACGCTGATGAACCTGATCGGCTGCCTCGACACGCCCACCAAAGGCGAGTACTGGCTGAACAGCCAGTTAGTAAGTGAATTGGACGACGATGAACTGGCCCGCATCCGCAATAAGGAGATCGGCTTTGTCTTCCAGACTTTCAATCTGCTGGCCCGCGCCACTGCTCTTCACAACGTAGAGCTGCCTCTGATTTATGCCGGCGTACCCACCGAGGAGCGTATCGAGCGCGCCAAAGCCTCGCTAACGGCAGTAGGCATGGGCTCGCGCATGACCCACAAACCCAATGAACTTTCCGGCGGACAGCGCCAGCGCGTGGCCGTCGCCCGCGCCCTGGTGAATAAACCATCCATCATTCTGGCCGACGAACCTACGGGTAACCTCGATTCGCAGACCGGAAACGAAATCATGGCTTTGTTCGACCGCCTGCATCGGGAAGGTAATACGATTGTCCTGGTCACCCACGAACATGACATCGCCGAGTACGCTCATCGTGTGATCTTTATTAAGGACGGAGTGGTCGAGCGCGACGAGCGCAAAAAATAAATCTCAACTCGATCAGATGCCTGGCCGAAGGGCTGGGTGTTTTGCTCTTCTCGACGTTTTCGAATAGCGCGCAAGAACTAAATTGTCTCTGCCGGGCCCGCAATCGCCAGTTCATCCCCGCTTTTCACGGAAGACAAAACCACCCGGTCGCGTCCGCCACGTTTGGCTTCGTACAGGGCGGCATCGGCCGCCGCCATCAATTCTTTGGAAGACGCTCCATGTTCCGGGAAGACGGCGACGCCTACCGAGAACGTGACCATCCCCAGTGACTTACCCTGATGCATGATTGCCAGTTCCCTCATTTTCGATCGCAGCCGCTCGCCCCGCGCGTGCGCGCCTTCCAGGTCCGCCGTGGGCAGGATCACGACAAATTCTTCCCCGCCGTAGCGGCAAACGAAATCTTCCGCCCGGACGTTCTTGAGCAGGAAGGACGCGGCCTCGCGCAATACCACATCGCCGGCATCGTGGCCATAGGTGTCGTTGAAACGCTTGAAGTGATCCAGATCAATCATCAGAAGCCCGAGATGCTGCGCCGCCCGTCCTGCACGGCGGACCTCGCGTTCCAGCGCCTCCTCCAGATAGCGGCGGTTGTACAGGCCGGTCAGCGCATCCCGAACCGACTGTGTACGCAGCGCTTCCCGCAGCCGTATATTCGCGATCGATAGTCCGATCTGCCCGGCAAAAGTTGTCTTGAAGGATAACTCCGAGGCTTCCAGTTGGGGCGCATCGTCGGTGGACTGTAAGTGCAGAATGCCTAACGTTTCTCCTTGCGCCAGAATCGGAACGCACAAATACGTGTTCTTTACGCCGGCGGCGTGAGCACACCGCGCCGTGGTGTCCCCAGCCAGCACCAGATGCGGATGCCCCGTGCGCAGAGCCCAACACTCGGTAGATTCAAACTCCGTCATCGCGAGTTGGCAGTCGGTCCATGACCCGATTACTTCCGCCAGGCTGCGCTCGGGATTCAGCATAGCCACCGCTCCGCGGGCAGTGGGAAAAATCTTGGGCGCAAAGCCCAGGGCAGCCGCAAACACTTCCTCCCGGCTCACGCAACTTTGCAGTAATTCTCCCATCTTGGCCAGCAAGGTGGCCCGCTCCGAGCGCTTCTTAAGTTCTTCCATCATTCGCTCGTTTTGCTGGTCGAGTTCATTGCGGGCGAAATCTTTCTCAATCATCTCTTCCTGCAAACGGGTGTTGAGTTCCGCCAGCTGTGTGGTCCGCTCCAGAATTTGCTCTTCCAGAACTTGCTGGTTCTGTTTCTGATTTTCAATGTCCGTGCATGAGCCAAACCATTTGACGATCTTCCCTTCGGAGTTGCGCACCGGATTTCCCCGGCACAGAAACCAGCGGTAGCTTCCATCTTTTGCCCGCAGGCGATACTCAAGTTCGTAGGGCTCACCAATTTTCCGCGCGCTTTCCCACTTCTCCTGACAAAAGGCCAGGTCATCCGGATGGACCATCCCTGTCCACCCTGTGCCCTGGCACTGCTCAAATGTCATCCCGGTGTAATCAAAGCATCTCTTGTTGAAGTAATCATCCTTGCCGTCGGGGTCCGAAGTGAAAATGATCTCGGGTACGGCTTCCGCCATTGTCTGGAAATACAACTCGCGCTCCCGCGCCATGTCAAGGTCGCTTTTGTGCGAGGTAATGTGCCGGTCGAAGAACGACGACGCAATGGCGCCTGCCAGAACCATGAAAGTGCTTGCGCTGACGGCTGCGACGCCAAGCGTGGAAATATCGATTGCATGGGTGAGATCGGGCGCTACTCCAGAGGGATAGAAGCTCGCAGCCCACATCCCGGTGTAGTGCATCAGTGGAATGGCGCTGCCCATAACCACCGCACTGATAACTTTCCGCCAGCTCGTCGTGCTCTCATCCCGCACCCGGAAAGCGAGTTTCAATGCAACGAAGGAGATCGCGATTGCCAGCACGACCGACAGAACCACAATCTTCGTGTCGTATGTGACCACCGCGGGGCAACGCATGGCAGCCATGCCGATGTAATGCATGGCCGCAATCCCAGCACCCATGACCAGGCTGCCCACGGTTTCCTGCCACAGCCTCAGCCTCGGGCGGCTGACCACGAATAGAGCGACTCCGGAGGCAGCCATCGCAGCCAGCAACGAAACAATCACCGTAGGCAGATGATAAAAAACCGGCATCGGCATGACTAAGGCGAGCATGCCAACGTAATGCATTGCCCAAATTCCCAAACCCATAGCCGCCGCGCCACAACTCAGCCATATTGCCCGCACGCGGCCATGAGTCGAAGTTACGCGGCCTGCCAAATCCAGCGCCGCATACGACGCAAACATTGCTAATACAACGGAGAGCGCCACCAGTCCCTCGTTATAGCTACCGCGTATTGCTCCAGCTAAGTTCATCTCGTTCCCACTCGGGCGTGCACTTCATCTCTCGGGCGCTTGGTCGCAGATCGAACTTCCGGTAAATCTCCGGCCATTGAGACCCTACGGTATCTATCGGCGGGACTCTCCATTGCCGCTTTAGAAATCTTTAATCGTTTGCCCACCCACTCGGCGGCGTTATGAATTGCAAAGGAAAAAGGGCCTCTTGTAGAGGCCCTTGCTCAATGCCGAAATGGACGCTGGTGGTTTTTACTGCACGGTAGCAGTATCCGCCGGCCGCGCAGGACCCGCCAGGAAGAAGTTGTGATCGTAGAGATTGCGATACATGAGGCCGGCAATCTCCGCCGCCTTAGGACCAAACGTCGGCCGCCCGCCCTCCAGGAAAACTACGACAACGATGCGTCCGCTGCTGGTATTCGCATAGGAGGCGAACCAGCCGAAGCGGGTACCCGCGTGAGAGCAGGTCCCGGTTTTGCCGAGAATCTCTTCTTCGTTGAAATTTAGCCCAAGCCGGCGCGCTGTCCCGTATTGCACCGCTCCGGCCATGCCCACGGAGATCTCCGGAATCGCCGGGGCGATGTCCAGTTGACGCTTAATGCGCGGCTGGAAATTGGTGACCTCTTCCGGCGTATTGGGATGCTGTAGATAGTAGAGCGTGCCCCCGTTCGCGATTGCGGAAACCATGGCGCCCAACTGTAGCGGCGTCATGGAAACGCCTTCGCCGAACGAACACATTTTGCCGACTCCGCCCAGCTTTTCTGGTATGACTGCGTCGGGATATGTCCCAAGTTGTTCGCCGGGAATGTCGTATCCAGCCAGCTCGCCCAGCCCATATTGATGGGCGTAGTAAGCGACCTTTTCGAATCCCAGCTTGCGTCCCACTGCCTCAAAGTATGCGTTGTTGGAGTGCGCCAGCGCCTCGGTAAGATTCATGCGGCTGCGGCCACCGAGAGAAACTTCCGTCTCTCTCGAAATAAGGCCCTCGCTCAACGCCGCCAAAGCGACCGAAAGTTTGATGGTCGAGCAGGGTTGCGCACCGCTCGATAGTGCCAGCTTCTGATTTACCATCGCCAGCACACGACCACTGGTCGGCTCAATCGCGACCACGGTGCCATTCATGTTACCTAACGCATCGATCGCCGCCTGGCGAACCACCGGATCTTCGCCATCGGTCACGTCTCCGCCAGTAATCCCCTCGGCGCCAACGAATGAACTCATGTAGAAGCGCTCATGATCGCTATGCCGCCGCCGCGCAGTGCTGGTGATCGGAGTCTTCGTTATTGAAGTCTTGGTCGAAGTTCGCGTCAAGCCCGCCGTGTGGGTGCTCACGCTTCGGCCGCGCGCCAAATGCCGCATGCGGCGCTTGGTCCGCTGGCTCTCGCTGACTTTCTGGGTAGATTTGGGTTTGCTCGTATTCAGCGCGTGCGGATTGACGTGCGCCGCCCACATGGCCGGCGACAACAGCAAACTACTCACCACCATCAACAAACGAAGATAGCGCGTTACTGAATTGGACATCTTGGGTTCGGTCCCTCTGATCTCCGGCTTTCCTTATATAGTCCGATGCACGAAGGGTTCCAGTCTGCCGGTCTTGACCAGAAACTTCCTTAACTCCGCGATATTACGGGATTTGCCGTATATCGGGCAATAACAAAGTTTTTCTGTGGATAAATCCTAATTTCGATCTAACCCATTATGGAACTGATACTTAAACGGGAAATTACTTCGGTACTGCTGCCTCGGTAACGCATTACCCGGTACTGAAAAGGCACTCCTCTTTTAGGCAAAAGTTTTCCCTTTTTTCCTCGCTGTGATTCCCCGAGATCCTCAGGGCGTCGCCAACCCCGCGCAACTACATAACTTCGCCGCGCTTGCGCAGGAATGCCGGAACGTCCAGATCCTCCTGCTCGAAGTTGGCCACCATGGCGCTGCGCATACTGTCGAGCGAGATCACCTCGGCGGCATGTGTCACTGACATTGGAGTTGGTGCCGGCACCGGCGCTTCCGCCATCATTAATTCGGTCTCAGAGAACGCTGCGGTCTGCTGCGCCGGTCCTACCGGCTCGGGAAAATCCATGGCGTCGTCATGCGAGCCCGCGAACGAGTGATGTACCTCGTCCGTCCTCCGCCGCGAACGCGGCACCTCGCGGAATCCGGTGGCGATCACTGTGATCTTCACCGCGTCCTTCATCTTTTCGTCCAGCACCGCGCCGAAAATAATATTGGCATCTTCATGCGCTGCGCTCTGGATGATGCTGCACGCCTGCTGCACCTCAGCCAGCTTCAGCGAAGCCGAGCCGGTGATATTGATCAGAATGCCGCGGGCCCCGTCGATCGCGCCCGCCTCTAGCAGCGGCGATGCGATCGCCCGTTGTGCCGCTTCGATTGTGCGCATCTGCCCGCTCGCCGTCGCCGTGCCCATCACCGCGTAACCCATGCGCGCCATGATCGTTTTCACGTCGGCGAAGTCGCGGTTGATAATGCCGGGAATCGTGATGATGTCGGAAATTCCCTGCACGCCCTGCCGCAGGATATCGTCGGCTACGCGGAACGACTCGAAAAATCCAGCATCCTCCGCCACCGCCAGCAGCTTCTCATTCGGAATCACAATGGTCGTGTCCACCGATTCCATTAGCTCGGCAATTCCGCGGTCGGCTTGAGTCATACGCCGCCGGCCCTCAAAGGAAAATGGCTTGGTCACGACAGCAACCGTAAGCGCGCCCATCTCGCTCGCCAATGATGCAATGATCGGCGCCGCGCCGGTGCCGGTTCCACCGCCCAGGCCGGTGGTTACGAACACCATGTCCGCACCCTCGAGCGCTTCGATAATCTTGTCCGAATCCTCCAGCGCCGCCTTGCGCCCCACTTCCGGATTCGCGCCCGCTCCCAAACCGTTGGTGAGCTTCACGCCCAGTTGCAGCTTCACCGGGGCGCGCGACATGCGCAACGCCTGCAAATCCGTATTGGCCACGATGAACTCGATGCCCTCCACTCCGGCATCGATCATGCGGTTCACCGCGTTGCCGCCGCCGCCGCCCACGCCAATCACCTTGATCTTGGCGTCGTTGAGAGGTTCTTCGTTGAAGCTGATGCGAATGCTCGAATCGTTTGTCATGTTTTCCACCTTGGATTCAAAATGTCCGTTCTCTTCGTTAGTTCTCGCTCGGTACTAGCAACTCGGTACTGGCTACCGACTTCACCCGACCAACATCGCCTTCAATCTCGATCCCCACCGGTCTCCCTGAAACCCGCGCGCCACCCGCGCCCTTTGTCCGTAATTCACCATGCCAAGCAACGTGGCATACTCCGGTTCGGCCAGCGTGGCCGGCATTTTCGCCAGCGGCGTAGGCCACGACAATCGCACTGCCCTCCGCAATACCGATTCCGCCACATCAAAAATTCCCGGCAGCCGCGATCCGCCGCCACACAACACAATGCCCGCCAGGCACGCGTCAAACATGCCGCTCTGGCGCAGAGCGTCGCGCATCATTTCGAACAGCTCACGGGCCCGGGGCTCCAGAATTTCCGCTACCAACCGCTGCGGCAATAGACGTGACGGCCGGTCGCCCACCGACGGCACCTCTACTTCATTCCCCTCCGGAATCAAAGTGACGATGGCATTGCCATACACCTTTTTAATTTTTTCCGCCTCCGCCAGCGGCGTGCACATGCCCATCGATAAATCGCTGGTGAAGTGATCGCCGCCCACCGGAATCACTCCCGTGTACGCCACCGCTCCCTGAAGAAACACGACCAGCTCCGTCGATCCCGCGCCGATATCGGCCAAGCAAACTCCCAACTCCCTCTCGTCTGCGCGCAACACGGAATCAGCCGCTGCCAGCGGCTCGAACACCGTGTCATCCACGTGAACGCCTGCGCGATTCACCGCCGTTATCACGTTCTGCGCCGCGCTCGTTGCCGCCGTCACCAGATGAACCCGCACCTCGAGCCGCGCCGCCATCATGCCCAGCGGATCATGCACACCGGCCTGATCGTCCAGAATGAATTCCTGCGGAAGAAGATGCAGCACTTCCCGATCCGCCGGAAGCGGAATAGCCCGCGCTCTCTCCACCGCCTGCTTGATCTCGTCGCGGCCAATCTCTCGCGGGCGCGTTCCCAGGCTGATGCCGCCGTGACTGTTCGCGCCCCGCACGTGCGCGCCGCCGATGCCAACAATGGCGTGCTCGACCGCCGCGCCCGCCACATCCTCAGCCGCTTCCACGGCTTTTTGAATTGCTGCGACCGCCTTGTCCAGTTCGACGATTACGCCCTTGCGTGATCCGCGCGACTCCGCGACTCCATGTCCGCGATAGCGCAGGCCTCCGTCCGTAACCTCGACCATCAGCGCGCAAGTCTTCGCACTTCCTACGTCGATCGCCGTCAATGCATTCCCTTGCTGATTCGCCATCTCTTAACGAGTCCCCGAATTTAATCCGAAAATGAAATTCATCGCACTACTACAAAAATAAATCCTCAATCGCTCGGCTCCTGGCTGTTTTGCGTTTTGGCAATCGCCGGACTTGGCTTCTGTCCTGCGCCGTTATGCCCTGGCGCCTTCGCCGTCGATGCGTTGCTCCGTGAAGCTGACTTTTTCTCCTTCTCGATTGCTGCTCGCCGCGCAATTGGGCTATGGGAGACCGGTTTCTTCGTGCTCTTCCACATCGTCTTACCCGGCGTTGCGACCTTTTTTGTAACCACGCCAGTATCAGCAGGTTTGATAGCCGCCCTACTGGTTCTTGCCTTCCATGCAGCCTTTTTCGTCCCGCTCACCATCGTCTTTGGGTCGAGTTTCTTCTGAGTCAACTCAAATGCCGGCTTCGGCACCGGGCGATCATGCGGTCCCATCCGCGTGAGCAAAGATGCCGGCTTTACTCCCGCCGCGGCTGCGGTTCTTGCCATGCCCGGATTCAACGGAACCTGCCTTGCCGTTTTTTCTATATCCGGATTCACGATGATCTGGTTGTCATAGCGCAGATCCACCGACTCCAGCTTTTGGAACTGCTGCCGCCAACCCTGCGCGTGAGTTATATAAACTCTGTAGCGCCGCAAGTAATCGGACGACCCCAAGTGCACCAGCACATCGCCCGCCGGATCATTCACCCGCACCTTCACATCTTCCAGATCGGAAAGATCCACTTCACTCAGATCCTGCGAATCGTGCGCTCCGCCCGCGTCTAGTTCGCGAACCATTTCGCCGTAGGTTTTCATGCGCGGCGCACGCGTCGAAAGCGGCTCGCCCGGATTCATCCCGAGAATTACGGGGAATGAATACTTATGCTTGGGGAACAACTCCATCAGCGTTCCCCCGGAATCAATTAGCGCCATGCGCGGCCCTACCCGCGCGAAGGCCACCGGAGTACGCTCCTGGATTTCAACCTTCAACCGGTTGGGCACAAAGCGCATCACGCTGGCCGATTCCACCCATGGAATCTGCTCCAGTTGCGTTTTCTGCTGGGTCAGGGGAATGAAGAAGATGTTGCGCCCAATGTCGGCGCCCATCACTTCCATGATCTGGGCTTTGGTCACGTTCTGCATGCCGATGACTTCAATGTCGTCGCTCGATTCCACCCGAAAGCGCCAGGAGCGCTCGCCATAGTGATAGAGCGCCGCTGCGGCTAATCCCGCCACGCAAAACAGAGCCGCTGCCACCATCGACCACAAAAGACGATTTGCGGTTTTTTTCGGAAGTGAGCTTCGGCGGGCGGGGACGCGCTTTTGTCCGCGCAGAAACGGAGACTCCTCGTCCACGTCTAGGTCGATGAGGCGCGCGTCGTCCATCTCCTCGCGCGCGCTGCCAGCGCTGGGTGGGTACAACTCTTCCTGCAAGATGGTGGAACCCGGCTTCCGCGCCATCAGTTCAGGGCTAGTTGTCGCTTGTGAATCGCTGAGCCTTCAAACTATAACTTTATTCGGCGAATTGAGACAGACAAAATATCGGATTTTTGCACAGGCAGGAATCGCATTGGGCATCATCGGGAAAGAAGCCCTTATGGAAATCTTTCGATTAGCACGGACCATGTAAAGACGGCCGCCATCGGCTGTCCGGCCCGAGCCTGGCCTGAGTAAGCGCAGCGAGTCGAAGGGGCGAAGCCCGGCCGCTCTCTTCTCGAACCTTCCGGCGTAAAAAAGAAAGCGGACGCGGTAGTCAAACCGCGCCCGCCCACCCCAGGAGGAAAAATTCCTTACACCGGCCCCACACCCACTCTCTCCACATGCACCACGGGTACTGAAACCCGCACATGCGGAACGCTCACGTGCACCCGCGGGCAGACCATTGGATTGAAATTGGCCGAAACCATGTGCATGCGCGCAACCTGGGCTTCAATCCGCGCCCGATCCGCTTCCAGCCGTGCTAATTGAGCCTCGTGCCGAGCCGACATCGCTTCAAACCGCTCCATTCCGCCATGAGTCCGCGCAATCTTTGTCTGGAAGCGCGCCATCATCGTCGCCCAACGGCAGGAAGCCGTCTCCTGCCGCGCCGCCACAGTCTCAGCCTTCGCCGCGAACCAATCGGCCCGCCCCGCAGCCAGAGCGATCACGCCTTCCGTCCGTTCGCCAACCCGCGCCAAAACCTGATTCACCGCGCGGGAAGCCCAAGCCGCGCCGCCATCCTGGTAGACCCCATTCAAACCCAAAGCCAGCACCCCAGCCGTCAGCCATCCCCACGCTTGTGTAGATTTCATCGCCTTAACCCCTTATGGCTCAATAGACGAAGGACATCTCAATCCGTTAGCAATGGAAGACTAGCAGCGAAAAAATCTAGCAGAAACAAGTGCTAATTTTGGCCGCTTTTGGGCTTATCTAGAACAGCCAGCACCTTGTAGGTCTCCGATTGCATCTTCCTGCCATCAAGGCTTACAACCCACATCAATTTTGCCTTGTCACCGTGAAACTCCGCTTGAATGTTGTCCACTAAAGGCTTGCGACAACTCCGGTGATTTCCCGCAGGGCCCGCCATATGCTCCGCAAATTTACTTTCGCAATTGACTATGGCGGCGCGCCCATCCGGCAATAGTAGAGTGAATGTTGCTCCGCGTACGTTGTACGAGACTTGGTGGGCGGGCGTGCTGAAGCCGTTGGTTGTACCTGACCCGTTGCAGTTAACGCCGGTATCACTGCCATAGCAATTCACATTTGCGTTGGACTGCGAACTGAAATAGCCTGGCACGACGTACGTGTAGTTCGTTTCGTTGTCTTGGCGATCAAGTATCTTCACGTCGAATTTCTGCGCCAACGCATAAGCAGGGCACACCAGAATCAAGAAAAAAGTTGCAAGTCTACTCATAGCTGCACCTCAGGGGGACGAATCCTAGATTATGTCTCCCTTTCAAAGATGAGGGTAAGGTTAGATGTCACAGGCGCAAAAGATACCGAAAGTTACTATCCGTCCCGCTCCTTCAACTTCTCCACAATCATCGGCCCCAACTGCGAAACACTCCCCGCTCCCAGCGTGAGAATCATGTCTCCATCTTCGGCGGCAGCCGCGACCGAATTCACCGCATCGGCAAACGAACTCACATACTGAGCACTCCGCCGGCCCTTCTCGCGAATTGTCGTCGCCAGCCCTTCCCCGCTGATTCCCCCGATCGGCTTCTCGCTGGCCGCGTAAATATCCAGCACAAAAAGCGAGTCCGCATCCCCAAACGCCGTGGCGAAGTCCTCGATCAGATCGCGTGTGCGCGTGTACCGGTGCGGCTGGAAGACGACATGAACTTTGCGAAAGCCGCACTGCCGCGCCGCCGCCAGCGTCGCCTTGATCTCCGTCGGATGATGCCCGTAATCGTCAATCACGCTCACACCCGCCACCTGCCCGCGCAGCTGGAAGCGCCGGTCGACGCCGCGGAACTGATCGAGCCCTGCACGAATCGCCTCCACGGCAACGTCGAGTCCCACCCCAACCGCGATTGCCGCCGTCGCGTTCAGAATGTTGTGTACCCCTGGCACGTGCAGTGTGAACTCACCCAAATCCTTCTTGCGATAACTCACGCGAAAGCGGCTCAACGGCTGCGGGTGCCCCACTCTAGGCGCGTCTTTTGCGGCTAGAGCCTGCCCTGAGCTTGTCGAAGGGGTGGGCCGCGGCATTGCATCAGCGCCGGGTACTTCCAGTTTGATCAGAAAATCCGACCCACGCCTCGTCCCATACGTCACCGTGCGCCTCTGTACCTCCGGCAGCAACTTCCGCAATAACGGATCGTCACCGCAGGCCACGACCATCCCATAAAACGGCACTCGATCCATGAACTCCAGAAATGTCTTCTTTACATCCCGCATGTTGCGGTAGCAATCCATGTGCTCGCGGTCGATGTTGGTCACCACGGAAAGTATTGGGGACAATTTTAAGAACGACCGGTCG
>JBAUVJ010000440.1:0-16223 GCA_049583165.1 Candidatus Sulfotelmatobacter sp.
CCAACATACTGTGTATCCACAATTAATTCATTTCGGACGATTTTTTTTGCCCACATACGGCTTCCTGGTTTCCCTGGGAGTCCTGCTTGGCCTTTGGATCAGCGTGCGCAACTCCGAGCGCCTTGGCATTGACGGCGACAAAGCCTGGAACCTGGGCATTCTGGTCGTGCTGTGCGGAATTGCCGGCGCCAAGGTCCTCTACGTTATCAATGAGTGGAGCTACTACAAGGCGCATCCGGCGGAGATTTTCAGCGTTGCCACGCTACAAGCCGGAGGAGTTTTTTCCGGCGGATTGATCGCCGCATTCATCGCCGCCGCATGGTATGTGCGCAAGCATCACATGCCGGCTCTCGGAACTGTCGATGCATTTGCCCCCGGCCTGGCGCTGGGACATGCAATCGGCCGCGTCGGTTGCTTCGCCGCGGGTTGCTGCTACGGCAAAGAGACGCACCATTTCTGGGGCGTGGTGTTTCGCAATCCTCTGGCGAATCAGATCACCGGCACTCCGCTGAACGTGCCGCTGGAGCCGACACAATTATTCGAAGCGGCAGTCGAGCTGGCGAATTTCTTCTTTCTCATGTGGCTGCTGAAGCGCAGAAAATTTGACGGCCAGATTTTCGGCGCGTTCCTGTTCATCTACGGCGTGGCGCGCTTCTTCCTGGAATTCCTGCGCGACGATCCCGGCCGCGGCTCAGTCTTCGGCGGCGCGATGTCCGGCACGCAGTTGATCGCGATCGGCCTGGTGATTGGCGGCGGGCTAATTTGGTGGTTAAGGCCAGGAGCAAAGGCCGTGCCTGCGAGGACAGCCGAAGCGACGCGATAGCGTTTGGATCCGCATTGTGCGCAGTTTCCAACAGTCTCCAAAATCGCCGCACAATATCTCGACGCTCGCAGATAGAATTCCAATCCAATGCGAACTCTTGCAGCGAGCATATTGTTTTTCGCATTTCTTTCTTTCGGCTCCGCTAAGGAACCGCCGGGCGTAGTAGATCAAGTGGTTGTCTACAAGCGCGAGCGAACGCTTGTGCTCCTGTCGCAAGGCGAGGAAATAAAATCGTACCGCATCGCCCCCGTCGGACCGAAGACACGGCAGGGCGACCACCGCACTCCCGAGGGTTCTTACGTCCTCGACTCACGTAATCCTGGCAGCCACTTCTACAAAGCTTTTCACATTTCGTACCCTAGTTCGAATGACATTGCGTCAGCCAAGAAACTAGGTGCTAATCCCGGCGGCAACATCATGCTGCATGGACTTCCCAAGAATTATGCGTGGATTAGAAAGGCACACACTCTGCATGACTGGACTGATGGGTGCATCGCAGTCACGAACAAAGAGACGGATGAAATTTGGACGCTGGTCCGTGTCGGCACGCCGATTGAAATCAAGCCCTGAGTCGGACGAAATGCTTGAAACATTTCCCATTCTCATTTCCGTTGCGCACGGCGACGCCGGCCAGCGCCTCGACCAGTTCCTCGCATCGCGCCTCGACCACGTCAGCCGCGCCCGCGTTCAGCAACTCATCGCCGAACAAAAAGTTCTGGTCAACGATGCGGCGGCGAAGGCATCACTAAAGCTGCACGGCGGCGAGACGATAAAAATTTTAGGCGAGGCCGAAAGGCCGCCGCTCAAGGCCATCGCGGAAGATATCCCGCTCGACATTGTCTACGAAGATGATGACCTCGCCGTGATTAACAAACCCGCCGGAATGATGGTACATGCCGGCGCGGGAGCTACCGACGATGCGCGCAATCGAGGAACGCTGGTGAATGCGCTGCTGCATCATCTCGAAACTTTGTCGGGAGTCGGCGGCGATCTGCGGCCGGGGATCGTGCATCGTCTGGACAAAGAAACGAGCGGATTAATCTTGGTCGCCAAGAACGACAAAGCTCATCGCAAGCTCAGCGCGCAGTTTGCCGCGCGGGAAGTGAAGAAAAAATATCTGGCGCTGGTGCATGGCTGGGTGAAAAAAGATTCCGCAACGCTCACCCAGAGCATCAGCCGCGACCGCGTGCGGCGCACCCGGATGACCACCAAGCTCGAAGGCGGGCGGACGGCGGTGACCCATTATCGCGTGGCCCGCCGCCTGGACACGGCGTTCGGCAAATTCACCTTGCTGGAGGTGAAGATCGATACCGGCCGCACCCACCAGATTCGCGTGCACGTGGCCGCAATGGGACATCCCGTTGTGGGCGATACAACCTATGGTGCGCCGAAGCAGGCCCGCGGCCATTCGGCGGCAATCCACTTGCCGCGAAATTTTCTGCACGCGGCGGAGTTGGAGTTTCACCATCCTCGAACCGGAGAAACGATTGCGCTCAAGAGCGAGTTACCCGAGGAGTTGCGCGGGTTTCTCAAGAAACTCGAGGAATAATCGAGCTCCCGCAAACGCCTGAATGCCAAGGCCCCTTCAACACCGAAGCGCATGCCGGTTGGACGCCGGATATATAATAAGTAATCAAATGAGTTGCGTCGTTCAACGAGATATTTTCCCGAGATATTCGATTCTGGTGTGGGCAGCGGTTTTGCTGCTGCCGGCGGGAATGTGTCGAATTAGCTGGGCACAGGCTGCCGCGGCTCCGCCGGTTTCCTCGCCATCCTCTTCATCGTCTCCCGCAGATCATTCATCTCCGTCCCAGCAGTCCGCGGCTCCGCCGCAGGCTCCAGTCCCGGAACAAAAATCCAGCAATTCGGCCGCAGATACAGCAGATATTCCTAAGATTCGCGTGGGCATCAGCGAAGTGAATGTGGTTTTTACCGTGACCGACAAACACGGAAACCGGGTCACGGGCCTGAAAGAAAATGATTTCCGCATCGTCGATGACAACAAGCCGGCAGTCGAGATTCGCAGTTTTCATGCGGAGACAAATTTGCCGCTTCAGGTCGGCTTACTCATCGATGCCAGCAGCTCGGTTCGCGACCGTTTCAAATTCGAGCAGGAATCCGCAATCGAATTCTTGAACCAGACCATTCGCAAGCGCTATGACCAGGCCTTCGTTGTGGGATTCGATGCCACCCCGGAAGTAACGCAAGATTTCACCGATGACGCGGAAAAGCTGGGCCGTGGAGTTCGCGAACTGCGTCCCGGAGGCGGCACCGCCCTATACGATGCTCTCTACTACGCTTGCCGCGACAAGTTGCTGAAAGCACCGCAGATCGGCCCGACCAGGCGGGCGATTATCCTGCTGAGCGATGGCGAAGATAATCAGAGCCACGTCACCCGCGAGGAAGCCATCGAGATGGCGCAGCGCGCTGAGGCCATCATCTACACCATCAGCACCAACGTGAGCGGGGCCAAGGGAGCTGGCGATCACGTGCTCGAGCGTATGGCCGATGCCACCGGCGGCCGCGCATTTTTTCCCTTCCAGATTCGCGACGTGACCAACGCCTTTGGAGAGATTCAGGAAGAGCTGCGCAGCCAGTATGCCGTCTCCTACAAACCGGCGGACTTGAAGCTGGATGGGCACTTCCGCACCATTGAAATCGTGGCCAATGATCGCAAGAACTTCAAGGTGAGGGCGCGGCGGGGATGGTACGCGTCGCAGCCGCAGTAAAGTTCCTTCTTGCCAATCAATCCACGGATAACTGAATGCCGGGATATTCAGGAACACCGCTTCCGAAAAAATTAGGGATCAAGCCGGGATATCGCGTGCAATTCGTAAACCCTCCGGCCCAGGTGCTTGCCGAATTATCCGAGGCACTTTCGGATTGCAAAATTCTCAAACGGCCGGACGAACTCGATTTTGTAATGCTGTTCACCAAATCGCCCGCGGAGTTGACGAAAGAATTCGCGCGAATTGCAAAGCTGCTGGCTCCAGCGGGCATGTTGTGGGTGAGCTGGCCGAAGAAAAGTTCCGGCGTTTCCACCGGCGTGGACGAAAGCGCTGTGCGCGAGATTGGCCTTAGCACGGGCCTGGTTGACGTAAAAGTCTGCGCCGTAACAGAAGTCTGGTCCGGGTTAAAGTTTGTCCACCGAGTTAAGGATCGCAGATAGGATTAAGAAGTCGACGCTTGAACAACCAACAAAAGGCCCGACCCTGCCAGCGATGGAGCCGGTTAGCTCCCACCGGCAAGGCCCGGCCCGAAAAAGTCTATGCTGTGTTAGTTCCCAGCACGAGGTGTAGCACAAACGAAATCACCGCAAACAGTAGCAGCAGGTGAATCAATCCACTGGCTATATGGAACATCAGAAAGCCACCAACCCAGAGAACCAGCAGCAGCAGAGCAATCGCAAGAAACGGTCCGAATCGCATCCACGCCTCCTAAAACCGTTAGCATTCTGACGTTACTATTCTAAGGTTCCACTTAGCAGAGTTCAATCTGTCGGCAGAAGAACCATCTCGTTTATACGAGGCATCCGAATAAGGCAATATCGGCAAAAGACTGTAAATTGCTCATGCCGCGTCAGTAGAATCGCGGTGCAGGTCAGGGGGCTCACCAATGGTGCGAGTGGGATTGATTGGATTTGGAATGGCGGGGCAATCTTTTCATGCGCCCGTGATTCGCGGCGTGAAAGGTATGGAATTGGGCTGCATCCTCGAACGCCAGGGATCGACGGCGCGAGAGAGGTATCCCGACGTCCGGGTCGCGCGCACGCTCGATGAACTCCTGTCGGACTCTCAGATTCAGCTGTGTGTGATCGCTACCCCCAATGGATCGCACTTCGAACTAGCTCAGGCCTGCCTGTTGGCGGGGCGGGATGTGGTGGTGGACAAGCCGTTTGCGCCCACACTGGCAGAAGCTGAAGAACTCGTGCGCCTGGCTGCGAACTGTGGACGATTGATCACGGTCTTCCAGGACCGGCGCTGGGACGGCGATTTCGGAACCGTAAAAAAAATCGTGCACTCGGGCCGCTTGGGCAAGATCGTTGAATACGAATGCCGCTATGATCGCTTTCGTCCGGAACCGAAACCGAATGCCTGGCGAGAAAAAGCGGAGCAGCCGGCCTCCGGTGTTTTGTTTGACCTGGGTCCGCACGTAATCGATCAGGCTCTGGTATTGTTCGGCGAGCCCAAGGCAATCATGGCGTCGGCTTTCTGCGAGCGGGAAACCTCGCAGGTGGATGACTCCTTCGATGTCTGCCTGGAATATCCCGGGCTTCGCGCCATGGCGCGCGCTCGCATCGTTGCCTATGCTCCCGGCCCCCATTTCCTGATTCATGGGACCAAGGGATCGTTTGTGAAATATGGCATGGATCCGCAAGAAGCCCGCTTGCGAGGCGAAAATTGTCCGCAAGGGTTCGATTGGGGCACCGATTGGGGCGAAGAGCCGGAAGAGTTATGGGGAACACTGAGCCTGGTCGGCGAGCCCAGCCTGAAAGTGAAGACGGATCGCGGCGATTACCGCGGATTCTATGCCAACGTTCGCGACGCGATCGAAAAGAAAGCTTCGCTCGACGTCACTCCCGAACAAGCCTTGCGCACCATGCGCGCGATCATACTGGCACACAAAAGCAGCCGCGAGCGCAGGACGGTCGAATGGAGCGAAGCCGCAGAGTAAGCAACGGCATTGCTTCTTTTCGAAGCTTCTTTTCGAACTCCCCGAGTGTTAATCTTCTTGCGCCATGAATAATCTCACCCGTAGAGGATTCGGTAAAACTCTGGCCGGCGCCGCCGCGACTGCCTTCGCTAGTTCGTCCCTGTCGCGAATCGCGCTCGCACAAATGTCCTCGCCGAGTCTGCTGCGGTTTCCCCCTAACTTTATCTGGGGCTGCTCTACCGCCGCCTATCAGATTGAAGGCGCGGTCAGCGAAGACGGACGCAAGCCATCCGTGTGGGACACTTTTTCGCACACCCCAGGCAAAACATTTCAGGGAGAAACCGGAGACATCGCCGACGATTCCTACCATCTCTACAAAGAGACATAAAGCTGCTGAAAAATCTGGGTGTGAGCGGCTACCGCTTTTCCATTTCCTGGTCCCGCATTTTTCCTGACGGAACCGGCCAGCCGAACGAAAAAGGCCTTGCCTACTACCAGCGTGTCCTCGATGAGTTGCTCAAAAACAATATTGCTCCCTACATTACGCTCTTCCACTGGGACCTGCCGCAGGCACTGCCCGGCGGATGGCAGTCACACGACACAGCAAAGGCGTTCGCCGATTACGCTGCATATATTTCCCGGCAGCTCTCCGATCGCGTTGGTCATTTTTTCACCATCAATGAATTTACCTGCTTCACCGACCTTGGCTATAAGACCGGCAGGTTTGCGCCCGGCTTGAAATTGCCGGACGCGCAAGTGAATCAGGTACGCCATAACGCAGTGCTCGCCCATGGCATGGCCGTGCAGGCAATTCGGGCCAACGGCAAATCCGGAACCCGGGTCGGCCTTGCGGAAAATGCAACGGTCTATGTGCCGGTCATCGAGAGCCGTGAGCACATCGAGGCCGCTCATCGCGCCACTCGAGAGGGTAACGCTCCGTTTCTCACTGTCCTGATGGAAGGCAAATACACCGACGGCTATCTCGAGCGCGAGGGCGCGAATGCTCCCAAGGTCGAGTCGGGAGATATGAAAATCATCGGCAGTCCGCTGGATTTCGTCGGCCTCAACGTGTACACCCCGGAGTACGTGCGCGCCGATTCATCGCCCGCCGGCTACATCGTGGAGAAGCGCCAGGCCTCTTATCCGCACATGGCTTCGGACTGGCTCTACATTGGCCCGGAGGTTATCTACTGGACGGTTCGCAATGTCAGCGACATCTGGAAGCCGCGGGCTCTTTACATCACCGAAAATGGCTGCTCCGCGGACGATGTATTAACCGCCGACGGACGCATCGAGATACCGATCGTGTCATGTATCTGCGCAATCACCTCACCCAGCTGCATCGCGCAGCTTCGGAAGGCTATCCCATCAAGGGCTACTTCCTGTGGAGCCTGCTCGACAATTACGAATGGGCAGACGGTTATAGCAAGCGCTTCGGCCTGCACTACGTTGACTTCAAAACCCAGACGCGCACACCCAAGCTCAGTGCGGAGTGGTACCGCGAAGTAACTTCGCGGAATGCCGTCGAGTAAAGCCAGCCTCAGCCGACCGTCGGGCAAGTTGACCTCTTGTGCTTTCGGGGTCACCTGCCGACGGATATACTTTGATAATCCGGCTTTATCGATGTCATCCCTACCCCATAGAATCGATCGCAAAAAAGTAACCCGGTCTTCCCCTAAACGCGACGCCTCACGAATTATCGGTCAGGGTGAGATAGCGGAACTCATCCGCCAATTCGATTGGAGCAACACGCCACTCGGCTCGGTTGAAATCTGGTCCGACACGCTCGTCACTACCGTCAATCTCCTCCTGGCCTCGCGTCATCCCATGTTTCTCTGGTGGGGACCGGATCTTATCCAGTTCTACAACGATGGCTATCGGCCAAGCATTCGTGAGGACAAGCATCCCTCCGCCATCGGCCAGCGTGGTATTGAGTGCTGGCCTGAGATATGGCCCATCAT
Source organism: Candidatus Sulfotelmatobacter sp. (assembly GCA_049583165.1). Lineage (GTDB taxonomy): Bacteria > Acidobacteriota > Terriglobia > Terriglobales > Acidobacteriaceae > Sulfotelmatobacter. The sequence continues at coordinate 7,438 of JBAUVJ010000440.1, forward strand.
CGGCCCGCAAATTGAAACCGTGATGGGATCTGGCCATTCCACCTGGAATACCAACCAGCTCGTCCCCATCAAGCGAAATGGAAAACTGGAAGAGGTTTACTGGACCTATGGTTACAGTCCAGTCAGGGACAAAGATGGAGACATTCAGGGCACGCTCGTAGTATGCAGCGAAACTACAGAGCAAGTTTTAAGCGAACGCCGCCTGCGAACCCTGCTGGGAATCGTTTTGGATTCTGACTCTCCCGAGCAAGCTTCACACCCTGAATCGTTATTGTTAATCGCGCAACAAATGGTGGCAAAGCTGGCCGCGGATTCCGCTGACTTTCCGTTCGCCGCTCTGTATCTGCTGACTCAGGGAGAGATTGCGCTGGCCGGATCCAGCGCCACACCGTGCAATTTGGCCGTTGCGGAAAATTGGCCGCTGCTGGATGCATCTCGGTCCAGAACTCCGCGGCTCATCGAAGATTTATCCGCGCGTCACGGCGATGTAATCTGCGACCCTTGGCCCGAGCCGGTCTCTCGCGCCTACGTGCTGCCCTTGCAGATGCCGGAGTCCTCAGTACAGGCCGTTCTGGTTGTCGGTATCAGTCCTCGTTTGCCGTTCGATGATCCTTATCGCACTTTCTTCGAGTTGGTGGGAGCGCGGGTTGCCAGCCTGCTTCACAGCGAAGTTCAGAAGATTGCGGTCGCAAAAGCTGCCGATCGCTTTAGCCGCTTGGCGGAAGCCAACCCGTTCGGCATGGTGATTGGCGGCCTCAACGGGGAATTGACCTACATTAACTCCGTCTTGCTGAACGCTCTGGGCTACACCGAGGAAGACGTCAATTCCGGGAAGGTGCGCTGGGATGCCCTGACCCCGCCCGAGTCCGCCGACGAGGACGCACGCGCCGTCAAACAACTCCGCGCTTCCGGCCGATGCGACGTATATGAGAAAGCCTACATCGCCAAGGATGGAACCCGCATTCCGATTCTCATCGGAGCAACCATCATCGATAGTCCGGAAGACGAGTCTCAAGTAGCGGCGTTTGTAACCGATCTCACTCCATTGAAGACTGCTGAAGAAGCCTTACGCAAAGCGAATAACGAGCTCGAGAAAAAAGTCATCGACCGCACGGCGGCGCTCGAGGCCGAGGTCTTAGAGCGCAAGCGAGCCGAGGCGAGCCTGCGCGAACTCACAGGACGCCTTCTGCGCACCCAGGACGAAGAACGGCGGCACCTGGCCCGCGAACTCCATGATCATGCCGGGCAAACGCTGGTCGCTTTGGACATGAATTTTGCCGTCCTGCACGAAGCCACCCTCTCGCAAGACTCACAGGTCACAAAGATGGTTGCTGAGAGCAGACAACTGTCCGACGATCTTTCCAAGGAACTTCGCACGCTTTCCTACCTCTTGCATCCTCCATTGCTGGATGAGGTTGGTATTAAATCCGCACTGCGCTGGTATGTGGAAGGATTTTCCAAGCGCAGCAAAATTGAAGTCGAACTGGATTTACCTGACAATTTTCGCAGGCTCCCCAAAGAATTGGATCTCGTTATCTTTCGCGTCGTACAGGAAGCCCTGACCAACATTCACCGTCATTCCGGCAGCGCCTCGGCACGGATCAGTCTGTCGCGCACCGAAGATACCGTCGACTTCGAAATAAGCGATTGCGGCAAAGGAATCTCTCCGGAAGAACGACGGGCAATGGCCCCCGCGAGAGCTGGGGTCGGCGTGCGGGGAATGCAGGAAAGAGTCCACCAATTCGGCGGAACGCTGCGCATCTCATCCAACTCCGCCGGCACCAAAGTTTCTGTAACAATTCCAATCGCCGACGACGCGCAATAAGTGTCCCGCTTATTTCGCTCGGTTTACTGTTGCTGGTCGCGCCGAGTCGCGAAATATCCAGCCCGGGTTTGAATTTTGTAACCCTGTTTGTTTTTGATTTCCAGCTTGCGGTAGCCGCCATCGAGCACGGTATTGGTTGAGGTATAGCCCAAACTGTACTGGCTGCGCAGTTCGGCGGCAATCTGGTCGAAAGCCTCTTTCAGCTTATCGAACTTGTTTCCTACGTTGATCACTCGGCCGCCCGTCGCTTCGGTGAGCTTACGCATTTCGCCTTCGCCGGAGTACCCCATCTGCATCGGTCCGTAAAAACCCCGATCCGCGCACAGCAGAACGTAGACAATGGCGTCAGCCTTCTGCGCCGCTTCAATCGCATCCCTGATCTTGAGCTTGCTTCCTTCATCCTCGCCATCGGTCAGCAGGATCATGGCCTTGCGACCGACTTCTTTGGCCAGCATGTCGTGGGCGGAAAGATAAACCGCATCGTAAAGCACCGTGCCGGGAGCATTATGGGTGGGGACCGGGCCTTGTCCGAGCCCAGGGATGCCGCTGCCCCCGCTCACGATGCCACTTTGGATTTTTACCTTGTTCAGTGCGACCTGCAAACGGTGAACGTCTCGCGTGTAGTCCTGGATCAGTTCGGATTCCACATCGAAGTCGATCACAAACGCCTCGTCCTTATCGGTAAGAATCTGGCGCAGGAACGCTCCCCCAACTTCCTTCTCCATGTCCAGAACCCGTACTTGACTGCCGGATGTATCGATGAGAATTCCCAGGGTGAGCGGGAGGTTCGATTCGGCAGTAAAGTATTTGATGGTCTGCGGCTTGTTGTCTTCAAGAACCTCAAAGTCATCCTTGGTCTGGTTGGGGATGAGCATCCCGTGCTTGTCCTTGACGTTGAAAAACACTCCCACCACGTTGACGTTGACCCTCAGGGTTTCATCCGACTTCTCGGTATCGGATTGCCCCGAACCTTGCGCATTTCCGTTCTGGGATGTGGAGTCCTGCGCCAGGGCGGCCGGAGCGGCAACCGATAGGGCTGCGAAAAGTAACAAAGTCGAGGCAAGAGCCAGATTCGGCAAAAATCTCGGGTTAGCGGATAGTTTGGGCACGGATGTTTCCCTCACGAGGTTTTTGTTAGTCTAGTCCTTCGATCTTAGATGCACCAAACTGGGTGGTTCAGGCATCCCATCGCTGTTAGTGTGTTTTTATTTTTCCGGCTGTTCAAAGCAGGCCATAATATAGGTGGAACGGAAACGGAATCAGGGAACGGAAGGTGACTGTGGGGAACCAAGTCGCGGCTGCTAGGAGACCACGGACGGTCGTAGCCGGATGGATGGCCGCCGTCGTAGTTGCCGGATGTTTGACCGGATACCTCTGCCTGGGAGTCAGGAAGATTGCGGCCCAGTCTGCCGCCAGCCAAACCCAGCAGACGCAACCTGGGTCAGCCCAGACTGGGTCGAACCAGTCTGGAACAACCCAGCCCGCTCAGACGGACGACATTCCGGACACACCGACCGTGCAGCCTTCCGCCACTCCGCCCGAGCCTGCTCCAATTCCCCGGCCAGAGGAAAAGAAACCGGCGACCGTGGAGAGAGATCCATGGACGAACCAGCCGAAGCCCGCCACGCCTCCGCCGAACGCGCTCCCGCCAAATGAAGCTCCTCCGGGCGACGACACCGATGCGACGCCAGCCATGCCTCCGGTCAGAACCCTGCCGCCAGGCTCGGTCAAAACGCCAGCCGCCCAAGAGAAGCTCTATACCTACGTAGTGCACACCAATTTTGTGCAGGTGCCGGTCACCGTGACTGACCGCGACGGCCGCAGGGTCGATGGTCTCCTGCCCAGCGATTTCAGCGTCAAAGAAAACGGGACACTGGAAAAGCTCACGTTTTTCAGCAGCGACCCCTTCGCACTCTCAGTGGCCATTGTGCTGGATCTTGGCATGCAGGATTCGGCCGTGCAGAAAGTAAATCAGACATTTTCAGCGCTGGTGGGCGCGTTCGCTCCTTACGACGAGGTTGCTCTTTACACTTACAGCAGCACGGTGAGCAACGTCAGTGACTTCATGGCCGCCAGCCAGAAAATGACCGCTCTTCTGAATCAGATGAAGACCGATCGCGGTCGCAACAATGGCGTTCCGGTAATGAGCGGCCCGCTCGCTCCCAATGGACCGATCATCAACGGCATGCCGGTCGGTAGCCCCACGCAACCGGTCTATACCCCGCCGAAAGAGTCGCATGTTTTGAACGATGCCATTTTGCGCGCCGCGCTCGACCTGCGCAAACGCGACCGCACCCGTCGCAAAATCATCTTTGTGATCAGCGACGGCCGCGAGTATGGCAGCGAAGCCAGCTACCGCGACGTGCTGAAAGTATTGTTGTCCAATGAGATCCAGGTGAAAGCGGTGGCGCTGGGAGGCGCCGCGCTCCCGGTCTACGATAAGCTGGAACGCGTACGCCTGCCCAAGCAAGGCTACGACGATATTCTCCCAAAGTACGTCTCGGCCACCGGCGGATTGCCAGTTTATAAAGAGCTTTCGCAGAGCGCCATTGAAGACAGCTACGCCCAGGCCATGGGTTCAGCGCGTAGCCAGTACACCTTGGGCTACACGCCCGCACCGCCCAAGACTCCAACATCCAAGCCCTACCACAGCATAGAAGTGTTGGTGAATCGTCCCGGACTGAAGATTTACGCGAGAGACGGATATTACCCGGCTGTGGTGCGGTAGGGTCAACAGTTGACGAGTGACCAATTTTCCCCCCTTCCCCGTCTCACTTTTGGGCCGGGGTCACCTGAGTAACCTGCTTTGTAACCCTTTCGTGTGATATAAAAGCCCCGAGCCCCCAAAGGGATATTTTTGCGCGCGGAAATAGTGTCGCCTCCGCGCTTTTGAGGAAAGCCTTGAGTTTCATCAACTTCGCAGCCCGCGAGATCAATTGCAAAATCGTGTACTACGGCGCCGGGCTGGGCGGCAAAACCACCAACCTTCAGGTCATCTACCAGAAGACCGCGGAACAGCAGAAGGGCAAGATGATCTCCCTCGCCACTGAAACCGAGCGGACCTTGTTCTTCGATTTCCTGCCCCTCGATCTGGGCTCAGTGCGCGGCTTCAAAACTCGAATTCATCTTTACACCGTTCCCGGCCAGGTTTTCTACGATGCCAGCCGCAAGCTCATTCTGCGCGGCGTGGATGGCATCGTCTTCGTTGCCGACTCGCAGGAGCAGCGCATGGACGCCAACGTCGAAGCCCTCGAAAACCTGATGTCGAATCTGAAAGAGCACGGCTACGACTTCAACAAAATTCCTTACGTCCTCCAGCTCAACAAACGCGATCTGCCGAATATTCTTTCCACCGAAGCCCTAAGCAAAGAGTTGCGTAAGAAAAACGAGGCCGTGGTCGAAGCTGTGGCCTTTCAGGGCACAGGCGTCTTCGAGACATTGAAGGAAATAGCCAAGCAAGTGCTCACCGAGTTGAAAGCCGGCGGCTAAAAGTTAAATCCCGTTTTTCCAATCAAGTTACTCGTCCAAGGCCAACGATGGCCTACTCATTTTCCCCCCGATGCCTGGGGTTTTCACCACTCCAATGGGCGAGGAGCCCCTTTTCCCACGGAACTAATACCCCTGTCTTGGGTTTAGAATAGGCAGTAGTTCCCGCCGGGTCGTACGCTCACCCTGACGGCGGCTTGAAACATAGATTTGTCCCCAGTCTCTCCGCCTGAGGACAAACTTATGCAAGCCACTGAGAGGCCACTGAGATTGAGAGGGAAGATGAGACCCGAACCGTATCCTCGTCCGCTCGATTCCACCCGCAATTCTTCGTCCGGCAGCGGACTCACGCGCTTGGAGAGTCTGATTGCATTGGTGTTGGCTCTGCTTCTAGTGCCAATTTTCCAGGGAGCGCTGTTGGCCCAGCAGTCGCCCGATGGCCAATATAACGACGGCCAATCCTCCGGCCAGTACGCCCCCGATCAGCAACAACCCGATCAACAACAAAACGATCAGCAGCCAGGCTACGCGCCGCAACCCGGCGCCCAGCAGCCTTCTCCTCAGCAGGGTTATGCGCAGCCTCAGCCGCTCAGCCCGCAAGATGTCCAGCAACTCGTAGCGCCGATCGCGCTCTATCCAGACGCGCTGGTGGCGCAAGTGCTGGCGGCTTCTACCTATCCCCAGCAGGTGGCGGATGCCGACCGGTGGCGGCGCGCGCAAGCTTATGCTTCTTCCGATCAGATTGCGGCGGCCGCCGACGCCCAGCCCTGGGACCCCAGCGTAAAATCCCTGACTGCGTTTCCCCAGGTGCTGGCGCAAATGGACCAGAACCTCCATTGGACATCCGAACTGGGCAACGCCTATTACAACCAGCCGCAGGATGTACTCGAAGCGGTACAGGTGATGCGCCAGCGCGCCCAATCAGCCGGAAATCTACAAAGCACTCCGCAGGAGTCGGTAAGCTACGATCAGGGCAATATCGAACTTGCCCCGGTGAATCCGCAGATCATTTATGTTCCGGCCTACAATCCCTGGACGGTTTACGGCGCGCCCATCGCGCCGTATCCCGGATTTTCGCTGCTCGGCGCGATCGGGTCGTTTTTCGGTTCAACCCTCGGCCCATCTTTCGGAGCAGGCGCTGTAAGATTTGGCCTCGGGATCGCCATGACTGCATTCCTGCACACGCCCTGGGGTTTCCTGGGCTGGGGCTTGAACTGGCTGACTCAAGCGGTGCTCTTTAACCACTCCAACTATTTTTCGCACAGCACCACCGTGGCTGATTGGGGATTTCCGCATGGCGGTCCACGCGCATTTTCCCAACGGGGAACCTTCGCCGCAAACCGATCCTACCGCCCCTTCGGCGCTTACGGCCGGCCGAATGGCGGATACAACGGGGCTCGCTCGCAATCATTTGCCGGAGCCCGCAACGGCTATGCAAGTTCCGGAAATCGCTCGGGCGAGAGCTATAGCCGCAATTACCAGCCGAACCGATCGGGCTACAACCGGACCTCACCCGAAGCCTATAACAGGCCGCAGTCACCATTCTCACAGCAATATCGCTCGCAGCCCTCGGCTTCGCAGCGTTATAACAGCTCAGGCTACGGATCAAATTTTAATGGCAGATCGTCTTATGACAGGTCTCCATATGGCAGGCCGACCGATAACTATAGCAACCGGGCAGCCACAAACTACGGCAACTCGATGCGAGCCAACCGTGCTCCAAGCGCAAGCCTGCAAAGCAGCGATTTCGGCAAGCGCTCTTTCTCCAGCGGTTTTAGATCTTCCGGCGGCTTCAAGGGCAACGGTTTTGGCGGATCTTCCGGCAAGCGTGAGCACTCGGGCGGCTTCCATTTTGGCGGCGGTCACACCCCGAAAGCTCCGAAGGCTCCGCACATGAGCAAGAGTTCCGGCCGCGCTCACTCCGGCGGAGGCGGCCATTTTGGAGGCCACGGCCATTCCGGAGGCAAACACCGCGGCTAAGAGCACGCGCTCTCACATACTCACCAGGAAAGAAAAATAAATGTCTCGCCTAAATAACATTCTGACTATGCGGTTTTTCCCCACGCGGACTCAGGCCGGTCTCGCGCTGCTACGAGTGTGGACGGGAGTGAACCTGTTCCTGCACCACGGATGGGAAAAGCAGCCAGCTTATTGGGCGCAGTTCATGGCCCATTTTCCCGATCCCATCGGCATCGGCGCCCATCCCTCGTTTTTCATCGCCTTCTTCTCGGATTTTGTTTGCTCCATTCTGCTGATGATCGGGCTTGGCACGCGCTGGGCGGCGCTCTTCTGCTTCGCAAATATCTTCGTAGCCTGGGCCTTCGTCCATCACTTCGCCTTTCTCGGCAAAACTCCCCAGAGCGGCCATGGAGAGCTCATGGTCTTCTACCTGGGAGCCTTGCTTACCCTTTTCCTTGCCGGCCCCGGCGCGGCATCCCTCGATGGCGTTCTGGCACAAAAACCATGATCGAACGAGCGCTCAACGAATTCTAAGAAACGCTCCAACGGGCCGCAGCCACATGCGGATCGTTCAAGAAATCCTCAACGAATGGCGCCTCCACATCATGCGGTTCAGGCTGTTTTGAAGGGGCGCCGTTTTGAAGGGGCGCGGCTTCAAGCCGCGCCGAATCCAGCCCAAAATCATAGCCGGCTTTAGCCGCTGGGGGACACAGTCGGCAACGACGGAACTTTGCCCGAGCCCTGCCTGGAATAAAGATTTATAAAAAAAAGGCGCCGGATATTTCCGGCGCCGAGAGGCTCGCGAGATGCGGTCTAGCGAGTTTGTAAAATCGAAAAAAACCTATTTGCTTTCCGCGATCGGGCTTGCGCCGTAATCGCGGCGATTGTTCACCGCTGTGCGCGCAGCGCGTGCCGCGGGCATATTCACGGCCGCCGCTCCGTAACGCTCCAGCAGCATGGGCGCCATCGTGTTCTCCGCTTCCTTCACAAAAATCATCTGCGTTTCGGAAGCCATATCGACGCGCACGAAATCTCCCAGTTTCACCTGGCCGGTAGCAACCAGGTTCGCCAGCGGAAACACCAGATGCCGCTCTATCGCGCGCTTCAGATGGCGCGCACCGTACCGCGGATCCGTGCCTTCCTTCAGCAGATATTGCTTCACGCCTGCGGTGCAGTTGAAAACGAATTGGTTGGCCCCGGCAGCCATCAACACGCGTTGCTGAACCATTCCAAGTTCAATCTCAAGAATCTGAGATAGATGTTCGTCCCGCAGCGTCTTGAACACAACCGTCTTGTCGATGCGGTTCATGAACTCCGGCGTGAACTTGCGCCGAGCCGCTTCCACCGCGGTCCGTTGAATCTTGTCGTCGAAATTGTTATCGACCGCAACCGCGCGCGGAGCGAATCCAAAACCACCATCCACCAGATCGGTCATCTCGCTGGCGCCCAGGTTCGAGGTCAGGATGATGATGCATTGCGAAAGATCGACCCGGCGATTATCGCCAAGCGTCAGCGT
>JBAUVJ010000441.1:0-6688 GCA_049583165.1 Candidatus Sulfotelmatobacter sp.
ACCGTGCACTCTGACCCAGACTCCCCGACCATTGAGCTCAATGTTATGTTCGAGGCTAAGCCTGTAATGATCTCCATCCATATCCACAATTAGTGTACCGTGAGTGCATTTTGGGCGAATGCGTCTATTACTTCATCCAGTCGAATGATTTTCTGGTTTTTTGCGTCCTCATGCCCGACACTTCTACTCTGTACCGCTAGAAGTGACGAAAAAACTTCGGTATCGAAACGTCCCAATAGATTCATTCCTCAATCCGATCGCACTGAAAGAGGAAACTCAGTTAAAAATACGCCACCAAAATGCGCAAATTCTAATCCAAGTAATAGATAGTTTCGATTTCCCGAAAGTGTCCACAGGCGATAGAGTTAGCGCGATCCAATTCGTGTTTGTGGCTTGCCAGTGGCATTGGCGATTGCGCGCAGGCTTGCGAGTTTCAAGAGCTGGGGTCGGACGGTTGGTGTTGCGGGATGCTTGGGGCATAATATTGATTGTGGATTGAGCGGGGAAGCGCTAGGCGGGCAAACTCGTAAGGTTTGAGTTTGAGAAGAAAAACATGACGAAAGTGGAAGCAGTCATTCAAAACTCCAAGCTGGAAGCGGTGAAGACCGCGCTTCAGGAGATTGGCGTCGAGGGCATGACGGTAATCGAAGTGCGCGGCCACGGCCGGCAGAAGGGCCACACTGAGGTCTATCGGGGGCGCGAGTACAGCGTGGATCTGATTCCGAAGACCAAACTGGAGATGGTGCTGGTAGATACGATGGTGGAAAAGGCGGTGCAGGCCATCGTGACGGCGGCACGTACGGGCAAGATTGGCGACGGGAAGATTTTTTTGACGCGCGTCGACGAAGCCATTCGCATCCGCAATGATGAGCGCGGCGAAGGGGCGTTGTAGCGCCGCGATTCTCGGTGCATGTCGTGAACAGTTAAGGACTAAGATTTTGCGAAAAACAGGGATTCGTTCCAGTCTCTACTGATGATTGAACTGCGAAGTTCCCTTGCGCAAGAGTCATCGCGGATCGCGAACGACTTCGCGGCCACCGGAGACGGCCGCGCCGCAGTAGCTCACCGCACACTACTCGTTGAAGACATTCTCAAACAATTTTGGCGGGGATGCGTCTCCCCGGAGGACAACGGACCGCGAGGGCTCGCGCTCGTCGCAACAGGTGGCTTCGGGCGCGGCTGGCTGTTTCCTTATTCCGATATTGATCTGCTTTTTCTAGTTTCGGACCGCGCGTCCGAAGCAGCTTACAAGGAGCCGATCCAGCGCTTCTCGCAGGAGCTTTGGGACCTCAAGCTGAAGTTGAGTCCGGCGTCCCGGACTCTGACGGAGTGCGACCGGTTCGATCCCAACAACACCGAATTTACGATCTCACTTCTCGATTGCCGCTTTCTCGATGGCGATCGAGAGCTCTTTGCGCGGCTTCACAATACGGTGATCCCCAAGCTGGTGGTGCGCGAATCGAAACCCTTGCTGCAAGGGCTGGCCGAGATGACGCGCGAGCGGCATGGAAAGTTCGGGCATACCGTGTTTCATTTGGAGCCGAATTTGAAAGAGACCCCGGGCGGCCTTCGCGATTGCAACGTGGCTTCCTGGCTGGCGCTGATCTCAGCCATGAGCAAGCTGGGCGATTGGCCTGACGCGAGCTCGCTGCGGGCGCCGGTGCGGAAGCAGCTGGATGCCGCGATCGAGTTCCTGATGGCCGCTCGTTGTTTTCTGCACTTCCGCCACGGCCGCGACGACAACGCGTTGAGCTGGGAGGCGCAGGACGAAGCGGCCGCGCGAAAGATCGGAGCGTCCGGTTCAGAAGACCTCACCCCCGCGGATTGGATGCGAATTTATTTTGGCCACGCGCGGGCAGTGCAACGCACGGTTACGCAATTGATGGAAGAGATTCCGGAATCATGGTCTGCTTTGCGGAGGCAATTTCAGGGCTGGCGTTCGCGGCCGTCGCATCCGGATTTTTCCGTGGTTGACGGTTTGATCTTTTTGCGGCAGTCCTCCTCGTTGCAGGATCCTGAGATGCTCCTGCGGCTATTTCATTTCATGGCGCATCAGGGGCTGAAGTTGAGCGCAACCACGGAGCACCGGATCGAGCAGGCGCTCCCAGCGCTCGCAGTCACTCCGCCACGAGGAGCGGAACTCTGGCTTTATCTGCAAGAGACGCTATTGCAGCCACACGCCGCCGATGCGCTGCGCGCCATGCATTCGCTGCGCCTGCTTACCCTGTTGTTGCCCGAGTTGAAGCCCATCGATTCGTTGGTAGTCCGGGATTACTACCACCGCTTCACCGTGGATGAACACTCCATCCTCGCCATCGAGAGTTTGCATCGCCTGAATCAATCGAAATCCGAGTGGGACAAGCGCTATGCGGAATTGCTGGGCGAACTCGAAGACCCGGAATTACTGTACCTCGCGCTGCTCCTGCACGACACGGGGAAGGGAGTGCCCGGCAGCAATCACGTGGAAGCGAGCCTGGAGATCGCCGGCCGCTGCCTGGATCGCCTGGATGTGAACCCCGAAGAACGTGCCGTAGTTTTGTTTCTAATTGGAAGTCACCTGGAGATGTCGGCACAACTGCGGCGGGATATCTTCAACCCGGAGACGGTAGCCGCGTTCGCGGAAAAAATGGGCACGCAGGAGCGATTGAAAATGTTGTGCCTGCTGACTTATGCAGACATCAAGGCGGTGAATCCGGAGGCGCTCACGCCGTGGAAGGCGGAAAACGTGTGGCAGCTCTACATCGGCGCCGCGAATTATTTGAACCGCAGTGCGGACCATCGCGTGCACAGCGACGTGAGCGATGAAAAGCTGGCTCGTCTGCGCAGCCTCGCTCCCGTAACCGGCGCGAAATTCAAAGACTTTGTGGAAGGGTTTCCCAAGAGATATTTACAGGTTCACTCCGCCGAGGAAGTGATGCGCCATATGGAAATGGCAGAGCAGGTAAGCCGCGACGCGGTGCAGGTGGACCTTGAGCGCGGCAGGCATTGGTATGAACTCACTCTGGTTACTCGCGACCGTGCTTCGCTGTTCGCGACATTGACTGGAGTACTGGCAGCTTGGGGAATGAATATCGTGAAGGCGAATGCATTCTCGAACCAGGCGGGAACCGTGGTGGACTCTCTTTATTTCACTGACCGCTTCCGCACTTTGGAGTTGAATCTATCGGAGTGGGATCGGTTTAAGAAGAGCATTACTGCGGTTTTGGCCGGAGAAGCCGATCTCGACAAAATGCTGCGCGACCGTCAACGCAGCGAAAAGAGCAGCAAGGTCAAGGTAATGGTTGAGACCCGGATCGATTTTGACGATGAATGTTCTTCGACCAGCACGCTTTTGCAGGTGATCGCTCAGGACCGGCCGCGGTTACTTCATAAGATCAGCTCGTGCCTGTCGGAGCAACGGTGCAATATTGAGATCGCCCTGATCGATACCGAGGGGCAAATGGCGATCGATGCTTTTTATCTCACGTCCGAAGGCAAGAAACTTTCAGCCGAGCTTCAGAAAAAAGTGGAGAAAGCCATGCTTCATGAATTGAAGGGCCTCGAACTCGTCTAACAAGCGGGACCGTTATTACCGTCTTACCGCTAGATGTTGTCGCTACTGTTGGATGGGAGTCTCGGTGCCCGCCGGTTTTTGCGTGACTTGGTGAGGATTCGGCAACTGGGAACTGTCCCAACCGCCGCCAAGGGCCTGCACCAGCCCCACGGCGTCGGTCATCTCCTCCACCTGAAGAGTATTCAGAGTCTGCAAGTCCGCCAGCACGGTTGTCTGAGCGATCAGCACATCGATGTAGGGATCGATGCCGGTCTCATAGCGCGCCTCTTCCAACTTGAGATTGGTTTGAGCGGAATCCACTGCCTGTTGTTCCTGTTGGATTTCCTTCGACAGAATGCGAACTTCGGCTAGTGCATCTTCCACCTGCTGGAATGCGGTGAGCACGGTTTGACGGTACGCGGCAAGATCGGCATTGTAGGTGGCGACGTATTGTTGAACGGTGGCACGGCGCAGGCCGGCGTCGAAGATGGTCTCCGAGAGCGACGTGCCAATCGACCAGAATCGGCTTGGCCAGGCGAACCAGTTACTTACCGCTGAGCTCTCAAAGCCGCCCTCCGCGGTCAAGCTCAAGGCGGGATAGTAGGCCGCGCGAGCGATACCGATCTGCGCGTTAGCGGCCGCCATCGTGCGTTCGCCGGCGGCGACATCAGGGCGCCGCTCGAGCAATTCTGAAGGCAGTCCAACCGGTATCGGCGGTGGAGCGACCGTCATCGGCTTCACGGGAACGGAAAAACCCGTGGCGGCCTTGCCCACCAGCATGGCGATCGCATGTTCATATTGAGCGCGCGCGATGCCTACATTAGTAGCGCCAGCCTGCGCGCTCTGCAAGGTCGTTTGAGCCTGAACCACCGAGATCTCCGTGGTCATGCCGCTTTCATACAGCGCCCGCGTCAGATCGAGCTCTTTCTGATCGGCCTCGACGGTGTCGTTAAAAATTTTTTGCAGTTCGTCCTGACCGCGAATTTCGAAGAAAAACTCAGCCAGGGCGGCCTGCTCGGTCAGGCGCTCGTTTTCAAGATCGGCCGCACTCACCTGGGCAGAGTACTGCGCTTGGCGCACCGTGTTGCGAACTTTGCCCCAGAGGTCCGGCTCCCACGACGCTTCGAGCGGCGCCGAATAGACAGTGCTTTGCAATTGCGTTACCGCGCCGGTGCCGGTTGTATTGACGGGTTTCGTGCTCAGGTTTCCCGAGGTGCGCGATCGGTTAAATGAGGGTGCAGCCGCTAGCGTAGGAAAGAACTGCGAACGGGCCTCGCGCACCACCGCGCGGGCTTCCATAAAATTCTCGAAGAATTGTTTAATGTTCTGGTTGTCGATGTTCAATTGTTCTTCGAGAGCGTTCAACTCGGGATCGTTGAATATCTCCCACCATTTGCCACGAAGCGTTGCATCCGACGGCTGGGCGACGGTCCAGGGCCCGTTGTCTTGAAACTGGGTTGGCGATTCCTTATACGCCGGGGCGGACGCTTGCGGCGCAGGGGCATGATATTTCGGCCCGACCACGCAGCCCGATGCCATTAATAAGAGCGCGGCCGCACAGAAGGTCGCGGTGCAGTTCGTTAGTTTTCGCCAGCCGAGTTTTCGCTTGAAGATCGTCATAACTTTTTCCTAACTTCGATTCACCGTGTTATCCCTACCAACGCGCGTCTTCTAGCCAGCCTCCGGAGCCGGGGAGGGAAGACTACCGTGCCACCATTTGTGGAAGCGGAGTCGCAAACGATCGAGGAACAGATACACCACCGGAGTCGTATAAAGCGTCAGCATCTGGCTCACGATCAAGCCACCGACGATCGTGATCCCGAGCGGTCTGCGCAACTCCGAACCCGTACCGGTGCCAAATGCCAGTGGCAGCGCGCCGAACAGTGCGGCCATCGTGGTCATCAGAATCGGACGAAAGCGCAGCATACAGGCTTCAAAGATTGAATCTGCCGGGCTCTTGCCCTCCTGCCGTTCGGCAACCAGCGCGAAGTCGATCATCATAATGGCGTTTTTCTTCACGATGCCGATCAGCAGCACAATTCCGATGATGGAAATTACATTCAGGTCGATCTTGAAAAGCATCAGCGCGAGCATTGCACCCACGCTCGCGGAAGGCAGTGTCGAGATGATCGTCAACGGATGCACCAGGCTCTCGTAAAGTATGCCGAGCACAATGTAGACGGCTAACAGCGCCACCGTTACCAGTGTCTTTTCGCTGTTCAACGATTGCTGGTAGGCCTGCGCGGTTCCGGCGAAGAAGCCTCTTACGGTGGCGGGGATGCCCAATCTTTGCTGCATTTCGGCGACGCGCAGGGTGGCGTCGCTCAAAGATATCCCAGGCGCTAAATTGAAAGAAACGGTCACGGAAGGAAACAGGCCGGTGTGATTAACGGCCAGCGGCGTGGTGTTCGACTCAGCCGTCGCTACGGCACTAAGAGGCACGTTGCCGGTACCCGGAATGTTGCCGCCGCTGGACGCGCTGCTTCCTGTACGAAGATAAATGCTCTTCAATCCCTGCGGAGTCTGCCAATATTTCGGATCAACTTCGAGAACCACATAATACTGATTGAGCTGGGTGTAGATGATTGAGACTTCGGATTGACCGAAGGCTTCATAAAGCGAGGAGTCGAGAGCCTGCGCGGTCAAACCCAGACGTGCCGCAGAGGTCCGGTCGTAAGTCAGCAACTCCTCCAATCCGCCATTCTGCTGATCGGAGTTGACATCCTGAAGGCCGGGAATCTTTTTCATCTCGGCCAGAAGAACGGGTCCCCATTTCGAAAGATCCTGAACGTTGTCCGACTGGATGGTGTATTGGTAAAGCGCGGCGCTCGATCTGCCTCCAATGCGCAGATCCTGCGCGGCCTGCAAAAACGCCGAGGCCACGGGCAAGCGGTTTAACTTGGGGCGCAGGCGGTTGATAATGTCTGCCGCGCCGATCTTCCGTTGATCGAGAGGCTTTAATGCGATGTAGATGAATCCTGTATTGGTTGCGCCATTTCCGCCCGTGTATGCATTTACGTTGGCGACCGCGGGATCGCTCTTGATCACTCCCACCAGCTGCCGCACCGAGTTGTCCATCGCCGGGAACGACGAATCCTGTGGGCCCTGCACAGCCCCAACGATGGCGCCGGTATCCTGCTGCGGAAAGAAACCCTT
>JBAUVJ010000442.1:0-12374 GCA_049583165.1 Candidatus Sulfotelmatobacter sp.
ATGCATATCTGGTCAATGTCAAAACCATGCACGCCGAAAAGATTCCCGTCGAGTCTGGTGTCAACGTATTTCCGGCCTATCCGAGCTCTTTTTCTCCGACCGGTGACCGGTTGTTGCTCTCGCATGAAAGTTCGGTCCAGCCCGGCGACTTCTGGATATTCGATCGTGCCCGCACCGTAAATCAGCTCACGCACACTGCCATTGCCAGTCTCAATTCCGCAGCGATGCCGGAATCACAGATTGTCCACTACAAGACGTTTGATGGAAAAACCATCAGCGCATTGATGTGGGTCCCATTCAATTTAAAGAAGGATGGTTCGAATCCTGCGCTGGTATTGCCCCACGGCGGACCAACAGGACAGATTCAGGACTACTGGAACCCACATGTGGCGGCGCTGGTCTCGCGGGGTTACATCTGCATTGCGCCCAACGTGCGGGGATCGACGGGATACGGAATGGATTTTCAACGGGCCAATTATCAAGATCTGGGCGGCGGCGACTTGCAGGACGAAGTTTACGCAACCAAGTTTCTGATTGCTACCGGTTACGTCGATGCCAAAAAGATCGGAATCACAGGCGGCTCGTATGGCGGCTTTATGACGCTGATGGCGATCGGCAAGACTCCAGACATCTGGGCCGCGTCGGTGGAATTGTTCGGCATTATCGACTGGATGACCATGTTGCAACATTCCGACCCGGAGCTACAGCAGTATGAAAAAAGTCTCCTGGGAGATCCGATCAAGGATAAGCGAATCTACGACGCGGCTTCGCCCATCAGCTACTTCCACAAAGTAAAAGCTCCTCTGCTGGTTTTGCAGGGAGACAACGATCCACGAGTGCCAAAAGAGGAAGCCGTACAAGTCGTCGATCTCTTAAAGAAAGACGGTAAGATCGTGGATGCGCATTACTATCCCAATGAAGGCCACGGATTTGAGAAGCGAGAAAACCAGATCGACTCTATTCGCCGCACCGTAGCCTGGTTCGACAAGTACTTGAAGAACACGCAGTGATTGCAGATCGCGTGATTATTTTCGCTCTCCGATGTACCAGGGCGCGCTAACGGTAAAGATCCGCTCGTTGCCACGGGCGAGAAGCACCCATTCCAGAAGCCGGCCCCGCTGATTGTGGAGGAAGTATTCGTACCATTTGTCTTCCACGAGTTCAGGTATAACCACGACAACACTCCGCGCCGGATTTTTCTTCGAAAGGTCGAGAACGAACTGAACCACGGGGATGATCACGAAGCGATAAGGCGAAGGCAGGATATGGAGTTGCGGCGGCTCCTTGCCTTCCATGCGAAAGGGTCGAACTACGTATTGCTCCCAGTCGTCCTGCAAAAGTTCCGAGTGCTCTTTAGGCTCGACGTGCAAAGCGATTACTTCTGGGGAAAGCCGCGCCGCAAATTCAATCCCCTGACGGGTGATGTTGCTCCAGCGGTCGATGGTAATGACGGCAATTGGATGTTGGCTAAGCCCCGCGGCGTCCACCGGGACCTTGCAACTGGTAAGCAGCTTCACGGAGTGGTAGTGGCGGCGAACCAGGACGAATAAAAAGATGGTCAACGGAATAAAAAGCAGAGTAATCCACGCGCCTTCCGCGAATTTCGCCACTAACACGACGACGGTTGTGATGCCTGTGACGAACGCTCCCAACCCGTTCACTAGTGCACTCTTCAACCAATGAGGGCCGCGGTTTCTCCGCCAGTGCATCACCATGCCGGCTTGCGAAAGAGTGAAGGCCAGAAAAGCGCCGACGGCATAAAGCGGGATCAGACGGTCGGTGACGCCGCCGAAAAGCATGAGCACTCCGCCGCAAAGTAACGCAAGGACGACGATGCCGTAGGTGTAGACCAGCCGCCGACCGCGGTAGCCGAAAACGTGCGGAAGATAATTATTCTGCGCGATGGCGCGGCAAAGACGGGGAAAATCTGCAAAGGCGGTGTTGGCGGAGAGTGAGAGAACGACAAGGATCGACCCGATGGTCAAATAATAAAAAAATCCTTTGCCGAAAACTGCTGAGGTCAGCATAGAGAGAACGCTTTGATAGCCGGGCTGGCCAGGATCGGTGGCAGCGATTCCGAAGGCCTTGACGAGATATGAAATCCCGGCCAGCAGCACTGCCAGAAGAAAAATAATCACGGTGAGGGTGCGCTGCGCATTTTTCACGGTGGGTTCACGGAAAGCTTTCACACCGTTGCTGACAGCTTCCACTCCCGTCAGCGCGGTGCAACCACTGGCAAAAACCTTCAATAGCAGCCAGTAGCCCACGGCTACGGTCACAGGCGGCGGAGGCGGAAGTGGAACCACGGACGTGGGATGTCCTCCGCTGAAAAGCACACGAAGAACCCCCGCGACGATTGTGATGAGCAAGGTGCCGACAAAAAGATAAGTGGGAATCGCGAAAATACTTCCAGCTTCGCGCAGGCCGCGGAGATTCAGAATCGTGATGACAATCAGAATGCCAACACAAAGCGAAACCATGTGCGGCAGCAAGGACGGCACCGCTGAGACCAAAGCCCCAACTCCCGCGGAAATGCCGACAGCCGCCGTAAGAATGTAATCGGCGAGGAGCGCGGCCGCGGCGAGCAGGCCGGCAGGCGCCCCAAGATTGAACCGCGCCACAGTATAGGAACCGCCACCTTGGGGATACGCCGCGATAGTTTGGCGATAAGAAAAGTAGACGATCACGAGTAACGTGATGATGGCGGCGCTGATGGGAACGATATAGCGCACGCCAAGAAGACCAAGGGGAATCAGAAGGCTGAGCGCAGCTTCCGGGCCATACGCCGCCGAGCTGAGTCCATCGAGGCCAAAGATCGGAATGCCCTGCACTGGACCAATCTGTTCGGCTCGTTCGTCGCTGGTTTTGATCGGTTTTCCGACAACGAGATCAAGGATGTTCATGAGGGATGTTGTCCAATGAATTGGTCACGCTGGCAAAACAAGATCTATTTGCTGAGAGTCTTGGGAATTGGCAGAACTATCCGGGCAAAGACACGATAACATCGGCAGGGCTTGCAATCAAAAAGACTTAAGGAGAATTTCTTTCAGAACATCTCAGAGCGAAACCCCTCGCTTCCAAGGAATAAAGTCGTCCTGGCCCAGCGATTCTGCTTTGGTTCGAACTTCACCGCTCGCCGTCTGAATTACCAACTCTAAAACTGTCTCTCCCATTTGCTCGATCGTCTTGCTGCCCGAGATGACGCCGCCGGTATCAATGTCAATGATGTCTTGCATGCGTCCCGCGAGATCAGAATTGGTCGAAATTTTGAGCACCGGTGCAACCGGATTTCCGGTGGGCGTGCCCAGCCCAGTTGTAAACAGGACCACGTTCGCACCGGCGCCGACCTGCGCAGTCACGCATTCCACATCGTTCCCGGGAGTGCACTGGAGGTGTAATCCTGGCCCGGAGGAATACTCCGGATAGTCGAGCACCGCAGTGACCGGAGAAGTCCCTCCTTTTCTAGCCGCGCCCGCGGACTTCATGGCATCGGTCACCAGCCCATCCCGTATGTTGCCGGGAGAAGGATTCATATCGAAACTGGAGTGAACAGCCTTTGCCCTGGCCGCGTAGTCGCGCATCAACTGAACGAACCGGTCAGCGATTTCCTTGTTGACACTGCGATCGATTAGTCCCTGCTCAACGCCGCAGAGCTCGGGGAACTCTGAGAGGATCGTTCTTCCACCCAACGCCGCCAGCAGATCAGAGACATGGCCAATGGACGGATTTGCCGAGATGCCGGAGAATCCATCAGACCCTCCACACTTCAAACCGACGCACAATTGCGAAAGCGGCGCGGGCGTTCGTATTGCCTTGTTGGCTTCCACTAGCCCCAGGAAAGTGGCTCGGATCGCTTGCGAAAGCATTTTGAATTCGGACCCACTCTGTTGCTGCTCAAACATCAAGAGAGGCTTGTTGAACGCGGGGTCGCGCTTCTTAATTTGTTCACGGAGAATGCTTGGCTGCGCATTCTGGCAGCCGAGGCTGAGGACGGTCGCTCCAGCCACATTGGGATGATGAATATATCCGGCCAGCAAGCCGCACAGATTGTTGGCGTCCTCGCGCGTGCCGCCGCAGCCGCCTTCATGCATCAGGAACTTGACTCCATCGATATTCTCAAAAACTCTGGAGCGGGTCGGAAGATGCGGAATCTGTTCCGCCGCGTGTGTCTCAATCTCCTCGATCGCGCCATCGCGATAAAGCTTGACCATATCCGCCACTTGTTGCCGGTAGATTTTAGGCGGAGCAAAGCCCAGTTCTTCCTCAAAGGCCTGCTTCAATACGTCGATATTTCTGTTTTCGCAGAAGACCAGCGGCACTACCAACCAGTAGTTACGGGTGCCTACTTGCCCATCCGAACGGTGGTATCCAAGGAAAGTTCGCTCCCGCCAGCGATCTACATTGGGCGGAGTCCACTCAAATTCACGCGCCCTCTCGTGATAGGGAGCGGCTTCATGAACGGTGTTGCGCGTGGTCAAAATTTCGCCTACGCGAATGGGTTGACGTGCCTTGCCAATGAGGACGCCGTACATAATCACATCACTGCCGGCTGCAAGGTCCTCGGTGGCAAACTTGTGTTTGGCGCGAACATCTGAGGCTAGGACGTAAGTTTGGTTTGAACAATTGACGTGCTCACCCTGATGTAAATTCTCCAGCGCGATTAGAACATTGTCTTTGGGATCGAGTTTTAGGACTGCGCTTTCCATTGTGATCTTTGTCCACATTTAAGGCAGTTTTCGCGCGTCAGTCAAGCGACCAGGGACTCTGGCTATCGAGTGTCCGGCTCCCAGCCGTCGAGAAAAGTTTTGGTTTCAAATTGAGCTGCTTCGGCAGCCGTCAGAAGTTTGGTGTGAGAATCGCGCTCGCCTGGGTGTGCTCCCGGGCCCGTGGAGTTGTACTCGGCGTAGTACGCAGTTTCTATCGAATGGGTTTCGCCTGGGTGCCATTCGCGCCAGCCCGCCGGAACGATTTGAGCGCCCATGTCCGTGTTGAGAAAGATGACTTCGGCATATGGACGCCACGGCCGGCCGAGCCAGATGTTCTCCGCACCGGGCGCAGCGGTCAGGGTGCAGTGGTTGAAGACAAAGCCGCTGTGCTCCGCGGGGTAGTGTTTGGACTGTGCGGTGAGAAAGCCTTCCGAGTGCGCAGTGCTGTGAATCTCGCAACGGTCAAAGACCGCCTTGCTATCGCCAAAAATAAAATCGACATTGCCTTCGATGTAGCAGTGCGTGAAGTACTGGCGGGTCGGCGTGCAGGGCTCGCCGTCCGGAGCGCAATTACGGCTGCCGGCGTAGAGCGTGTCCTGGTTGCCGAGGAAGCGAACGTTATCGAAGAACGCCTTGTCGGCAGCGACCAGCACGGCCAGCGCTTGCGAGCCGACCGGAACTTGAGTGTGCGTGGAGTTCCAGTCGTTGGCAAAGGTGAGGTTCTCGGCGCGGAAGTTATCTCCGCGGATCTCGGCGGTGGCCGAATGCAAAGTGCCGCCGGAGTCGCCGGCACTCCTGTTAAAGACGATAACGGTCTTCGAAGCGTCTGGATTGCTGCCGCGAAGTTCGATGTTTGGTTTGGTGATGGAGATCACTTCGCGATAGGTTCCCGGTGCAATGAGCAATGTCGCTCCGGTGGCCAGGGCAACGTCGAGCGCTCTCTGGATGGAATAGAAATCTCCCGTGCCATCGGCGGCGACGAACAACGTGTTATCGATGGGCGGAGCGAGAGTGGCGGATCGCGGGGCAGTTGGATTGGCAGGATAGTCTTCGAAACGTGCCTCGCATGCAACGGGCTTGCCGCTGGTGCTATCGGGTTTCTGGGTAACGGTCACGCCTTCTCCGGTTGGAGTGAGATTGCCAAGCCGCGGGCCGAGAGTGACGTCAGCGTTCGCCGCGTGAACGGCGTTGGCAGGCAATCCGTCAGCGAAGACATTGTCGAGCGTGACTCCCAACTTGTGCGTCGCATCATAGCCGTCCAGCGTGACTTGTCCAGGGGTCAGGATGTGGACATCTTTGAGCGTGATGTCTCGATACACAGGTAGTTGGTCGCCAGGGAAAGTCGTGTAGTGCGGCGTGAGGATGATGGGGTTCCTGACATTGCGGATACAGACGTCTTCATAGACGATGTCGCTAACGAGGCCACCTCGGCTCGGGTCGCTCTTGATGCGGATCCCGTTGTCGGCGCCATCGATGGTCAGATCGGAGACGCGGACCGCA
This sequence comes from Candidatus Sulfotelmatobacter sp., assembly GCA_049583165.1. GTDB lineage: Bacteria > Acidobacteriota > Terriglobia > Terriglobales > Acidobacteriaceae > Sulfotelmatobacter. The sequence continues at coordinate 6,207 of JBAUVJ010000442.1, forward strand.
CTTACCCCGCCGCTGGTCCGGCTGCCGATGGACATACCGTGTCCGAAGTAGAAGTGATTGTGCGCGACCGTGACGTGAGAAGAAGCACCTTCTTTTCTGGCTGTGATGGCAACGCCGTCGTCGCCGGTGCGGATGGAGCAGTGGAGAATGGAGACGTCGCTGGAAGCCGAGGGATCAATGCCGTCAGTGTTGCGAGCCGTGGGAGGGCTGTCGATTTTCACTCCCCACGCTGTGAAGCCGTTCGTTTTCTCAACCAACACATTGAAGTTTGGGGAGTTAAGCAGCGTGATGCGATAAAGGATGAAGCCATCCGACTCGCGCGCGATGAGCAAGCGGGTGCAGTTCTGCTCCATGTCGTGAATCTTGGCGTAATGGGCAAGGTCCCACCAGGAGTCTTTCATTCCAATCAACGTTGCACCGCCGCGTCCGTCGATAGAGCCATCGCCCATGATCGCGCTTCCCGGCGCGTGGTCGGCGAGGATGAGGGGTTGGCAGCCATGTCCGTTCTCATCGACTACTCCGCAGCTGCCCGGAGTCAAATCGTAATCTCGTGGATTGCGCGAGGCGTAGAGCACAGTGTTTGCGTCGATCAGCAGGGTGACACTGGGTTTGAGATGCAGAGGCGCGGTAAGAAAAACATTCTTCGAGCCGGAGCCATGGAGTTCTACAGCCTTGCCGCCGCCGCAGTGATCAATTGCGTTTTGAATGCGTTCGGTGTCCAGTCGGCGCTCGTCGGCGTCGGTCAAGAGACCGTGAAGAGCTGAGAGGCTGGCCTGTAGCTGGGTACAGACAGCTGGAATGCGTGGTTCGAGCACGGTCCGTCTATCTTGCGCGAAAAGACTTGTCGAGAATGCCAATAGGAAAAAAAACGAGAAGGTACAGCAGGACAAGAGAGAAGATCGTTGATCCACTGGAAGCATCCTCGTTATGCATCAGTGGTCATACCACATTACGGAAAATATAGTCAATACAAGGTGTCTTTAATTGAGCAATCCTCTTGCGGCGCAAGCGGCTTGAAAGAATTGACTCTTGCAAGAGGTCATACCACTGATTTGCCGTTGGCCGAGTTGTTCGTACGCTTGTGCTTTCGCACCGCCGCACCCTCCTCTTCGTCCTGCGCATCTTTAGCTAATTCGATGTGGCGCTCCATGAGTCTGTGCGCTTCGTCGGGATTTCTCTTGCGGATGGCGCGATAGATCTCACGATGGGCATCGGCGGAATCCTTGAGAGATCTGCTAAGACCAACTGTTTTGCGCCGGCCGTCGTAGAGTGTGGATGTTATGGTCTCCATGAGCGATGCGAGGATGGGATTGCCGGAAGCTTCAGCGATGGTGCGATGAAAGCGAACGTCGTGAATAAGATATTCCTCGGGGTCGTCGATGGTGGCGTACATTTCCGCGACCTCCTCGGCGAGCATAGTGAAGTGTTCTTCTTTCCCGCGTTCGGCAGCGAGCGCGGCCATTTTGCTTTCAAGCAATAGACGAGCTTCGAACATCTGCCAGGATTTGAAACCATGCAATGCGCCGAGCAACCCGAGGGACGATTTGCCAATCTCCGGTGGGCCCTTCGCAATGAATGTGCCCACGCCGTGTCGCACCTTCATGATTCCCATGGCAGCCATGTACCCGATGCCGGTTCTGAGGCTGGCGCGGCTGATCTTCAACTTCTGCGCAAATTCACGCTCCGGGGGGATTTTCTCTCCAGGTTTGAGAGTGCCGTCTTCGATCATGGCGCGAATGTGGTTGACCACCTGCATTGTCAGGTGGGACTCGGAATCGTGCCTGGTTTCGGTTTGCGTAAGCTTCACAGCTTTCAACTCCGCGTGGTTTGAAATCATCTTACACTCGCCAGATTAGCACCACACGAGGCATTTAGCCCAGACTTGTAATCGACGTGATCGGAAGGATTGCCGTTGGCAGGGGCATTTTCGGTGCTCCGTCAGTGCACGGTAATGCTTGATCCCGCCAATTTTGTGAGGGGCTCTCCTTCTGTGGTTTTTATTATGACGCCGCTTTCTGAGACTTCTGCATCGCCGATGGTCAGACCTTTGGTCGCGTTAATTTTGATATTGTGCAACACGACACGCTGAATAGGCGCCTCCGGCAGGCCGATGATGACCCCGGCTGAGGCACTCTCTGTGACGGTGAGGTTGTCGATGGTGATGTCGTGAAAGTGCGGTGTCAACCGCGTGAGCGGCTGAGCGAGATCGTGGTCGGGCGGCAAGAGCTTCGGATAGTACTCACTCAGGACGAGAGCATTCTTCACGTTGATCATCTCGACGTCCCGTATAAAGACAGGGCCTACGTCGTTGCCGCGGTCACGGTTGGCTTTGATGCGGATGCCATTGTCGGTACCCTTGAAGTGAATGCGCCGGGCACGGATGTTCTGGGCTCCGCCTGCGATCTCGCTGCCGATGGACAGTCCGTGCCCGTGCAGAAAAGTGCAATCGGTAATGGTGATATCACGGCTGGGCTGGTCGGGCCCCGGAGAGTTGGCCCCACCGGATTTGATGGCAACGTTGTCATCGCCAACGTCGGCGAATACGTGATCGATGCGAACATGAGAAGAGGAGAACGGATCGATGGCGTCGGTATTCGGCGAGTCCGCAGGTGCGAGTATGCGAACGTTTCGAATCCTGACATCATCCGAATAATAGGGGACCAATTGGCCACATCGGTGAATTCTGGATGGTACGCCCTCGATCAGAACGTGGGTGCAGTGATCGAAGACGATGAGCCGCGGGCGAAGAAAATCGGAGCCCATGACGCCAGCGTTCTTGGTGGATTTTGCCATCGCCCACCAGCTCTGTCCCGCGCCATCGATAACACCCTCTCCGGTAATAGAAACGTCTGTGGCATCCGTTGCGCTTACCAGGGACTGGAGACCGGGGGCGCGAAATTCCTGCTTCGGAGGATAATCGTGATGATCGGAAGATCCCAAAAGTGTGGCACCTCGATCGAGCTGGAGAGTGACGTGACTCTTTAGAACGATTGGTGCAATTAGATAAGTGCCGGCGGAGAGACGAATCGTGCCGCCAGCGTGCGTGGCACATGCGTCAATCGCGGCCTGGATGGCCGCTGTGTCCTTGGTTACGCTATCGCCCTTTGCGCCGTATGTATGAGGATCGCAGGTTGAGGCGACGACTGCGCTCGAGGCAAAGACCGAGAACAAGATCGCGAACACGATCGAGCGTTGTAGCGGCAGATTCACTCGAGTCAGTTTGTCTCCTCAGACGTGGCGCGGTCGACGGTTAGCACCGTAAATAGATCCGAAGCGCCCTGAGTGGTCTTACCACATGCATACGTAATCGAGCAATTAGTTTTTGTTGATGAATGAGTGTTCGAAATCATTTCGAGCCTTTCCTCAGATAATTCGAGATGTGTGTCGGCCGGCCCGATCCGTTCGACAGGATATAGTCGCCACCGTTCTCGCAGCATATTCAGGCAGACCATAGGCTGGTCTCATGCACAGAAGACCTCCGGGATGTCAAAACCAAAAAAACAAGGGAGAAACTTTTGTCTTGACAGTCTTCATGAAGAACCACTATATGTGTTCACGCAGATCAAGTGGTCTGACCTCGTGTTTTTCACGATTCAATCAGGCTGTGAGGCCCAAAATGACGTTTCGCAAGATTGAAACCAGGTCCATGTTTGACCTCGGGAACCTTCTAGCCCGCGCCTTTCCCGGGCTGCTTATCCTGCTCTTCACTTTCATTTCCTTCGGCGCTTCCGCCTTCGCACAGCTCTCCGGCAAAGGTGAGATTACAGGCAGAGTCACCGATCCCACTGGGGCCGTGGTTTCAGACGCAGGGGTGGTCGCGAGATCGACAACCCGTGGCACTACGGTGACCACCAAGACCACCTCCGCTGGCGATTACACAGTCTCTCCGCTGGACGCCGATACGTATACCGTGACCGTCACCGCCAAAGGTTTTAAGACGACCACTCAGGCGAATGTTGTTGTCAACGCGCTCGAAGTTACAACCGTCAACATCGGCCTGACCCTCGGGACCGAGAGCGAAAGCGTGACCGTCACGGAAGCTCCCGAGCAACTTCAGACCAGCAATGCCACGCTGGGCGCGACAATGACGCAAGAGACTTACTCCGAGTTGCCCATTGCCATGGGCGCTGGCGGTCAACCCGACCAGCGCCGCGCCAGCGACTATGTTTTGCTGATGCCCGGCGTCCAGAACAATGAGACGAATAACAATCTGACCGACAATACCGGGCCCATCGACGGATCCGGAAGCAAGGGCGGAGCATCCTCCGTCTACATCGAGGGCATCCCGTTCTTCAACGTTTCTCAGGAAGGCGACAATCGCTTCATCTGGTCCGCCATCTCGGTCGATTCGGTCAATGAGTTACAGGTGCAAACGTCCGGCTATCCCGCCATTTATGAAGGACAGGGCGTGCAGAACTTCGATCTCAAGCGCGGAACCAACACGCTGCACGGCGGGGTGTATGAATACTTCCGCAACACCGCGCTCGATACTTGGGGCTTCTACGCGCCGGCGCTCATCAACCCCGCCACGGGTGTTCCGACCAAACCTGAGGAGCACATGAACGAGTATGGAATTGTGCTCGGCGGCCATGTTATTAAGGACAAGCTATTTTTCTTCGCCAACTACGACGGCTACCGCTACGCTAAGGGCGCAATCCCCACGTTGCAGGCCTATCCGACGCTGGCGGAGAGGGGCGGGGATTTCAGCGCGTTGGGCGTAAACATCTACGACCCCAATACCGGTTCTTCGGCAACGACCCGCACCCAGTTCATGGGCTGCAATGGCACTACGCCGAATGTCATCTGCCCAACCGAGTTTTCGAAGGTTGCGACCGCCATGAACGCCTTGCTGCCGCCGGCCAATCTCTACGCCAATCAGACTGGAGGCAATAACTTTCTTGCCGGACTGCCCTTTGGCCTAAGCAACTTCACCACCACCGGTCGCCTCGATTATGCGATCAGCGACAAGCACACGATGTCGCTCATCATCGCCGCTGGCCGCCAGGCCTCCATTGGCCCGGCCGCGCAAACTACCACGGGTAGAAACAATGGGCCGCTGCCCTTCAACTACGGCCAGGGATACGCCCCAAAGACAAAGACGGAAATCTTTGAAGATACGTATGCCATTAACTCGCATATGGTGAACCAGTTCAAATACGGTTTTGCGCGGTACTACAGCCCGTCGTTCAACCTGGACGACGCACCTGCCTGGGCCGCATCTTCTCTGGGGATCACGGGCGTTCCCGCCGGTCAGGCTTCTACTTCTTTCCCTGAGGTTACCTTCGCCGGGACCGATGCACCGTTCCAGTGGGGTGGCGACACGGGGAGCAAGAAAATCTCAAATGCCTTTTACGCCATCGACAATTTCCAGTGGGATTTTGGCAAGCACTCTCTTACTCTCGGCGGTCAGGTCGCTTGGCTTCAGTACCAGTACACGCTTGATACGGGCGGCAGCAGCCAGTTGCTGCTAGCCACTTCTCCAAACGAAACCGCCGGCTACACCTCGGGGACTACTCTCAATTCCGGTACGGGGTTGGCATATGCCAGCTTTCTTGTCGGCCAGATCGACGCTGGTAGTTTGACCCAGAATGCCGTCCAGGAAACTGGCGCGCGCTTCCGTCCAATATCGCCATATGTTCAGGACGATTGGAAGGTGACACCCAAGTTGACGTTGAATTTAGGCCTTCGCTACGATTTCTTTCCGACCTACAATGAGGCCAATAACGTTCTCTCGTTCTTCAATCCCAACCTGACAAACGCCTCTGGAACCGCCGGCGTTCTCCAGTTTGCCGGCAGTGGCGCCAACACCAGCAACTGCAGCACGCCGGTTAACAACTACAAGAATCAGTTCGGTCCTCGTCTCGGCGTCGCCTACCAGGTTCTTCCTAAGACGGTCTTCCGCGCCAGCTGGGGAGTTATGTACACGCACGGAAATGCTGTTGCAGGCAGCGCGATCTCTCAGAACGGTACCGGCATTCTCGGCTTCCAAGCCTCCCCGAAGACGTCTTCGACCAACGGGGTTGCAGAGTACGATCTGGATCAGCCCTATCCTGCTTACACTCCCCCAGCCGGAGTCGCCTCCGGCACCAACTACGCGTTGGGGTATTCGTCGATCTCGCCCTACACGGGCTCGCCGCAGAGCGTCTCCTATGGCGATCCGTACTATGG
>JBAUVJ010000443.1:0-16219 GCA_049583165.1 Candidatus Sulfotelmatobacter sp.
CAAGTGGCATTGCATGCAAACTTCATCTCGTCGGGCAGGAGAAAGCTTGGCCGGATTAACAATCCCGCCGCCTGTGGCATGTGCGACGCCCGGTCCGTGGCAGCGTTCACAAGACACGCCAGTGTGGAGAAAAGGCGGATGGGGATAGCGGTTGTCCGTATCTTTCGCGGGCGCCTGCATGTCACTTACATGGCAGTTCAGGCAGCTGGGGTAAGCGGGAAGGTTCAACGGAATCTCGAGCGCGGATTGATAGGCGGGAGCCATATCCCAAATCTTCTTATTAGCGTACCAGTTCACTGGAGACTCGAAGAGAAATCCGTCGGTCTCAAATAAATAACTTCGGCCGCGACGTCCCGAGCCGATGTAGTAAAGAAGCTCGCGCTTCCCTTGGACATCGGGATCACGCGGCCGGTCAAAGCTAAGCCATGCCATGCCCTTTTCGGAATAGATGCGGTAGTGGACTCCGGATTCCTTGTGCGTAAACTCCGCTGGGATAAGAGCGTCAATAGCGGGACCACTAGCGCGTGCCATCGGGGTCTGCTCGTAAGAACCATAAATAGCTGAATGGCAGTGTGCACACGCCTCACTACCCGCATAATTTTCTTCCCGAACGGTTTTGGAAGGAGTCACCGGAGGGTGATCTGCAATTGGATTCTGCGCCGTTGAGCGCGGCGCGCACAACACCAAAAGCAATAGGATGCTAGCTGCATGTGCTCTCGTGTCCGGCAATTCCCAAGAAATCACCGCTCGCCTACTTGCCAATCCAGTTCTCAATTGTATATACCCGAGGAAAAAGGGAGTCCCGAGGGACTCCCTTTGAGCGAACCTGGTTAATCTCAGAAATTGAATCTCAGAGCGAATTCAAGTTGACGCATGCCGGTCGCCGACCCGGGCGATGCGTCGTGCTCGATGTCGGTGATCTGGCCATTCGTTCCCCCTGAGCAATCGATGCACATGTTGGTTCCCTGATTGAATCCAAGGGCGGGATGGTTGAATACGTTGAACGCATCCATCCGGAACTGGGCTTTGACCCGCTCGGTCACAGTGAAATTTTTCATGACCGTTGCATCGGCAAAGAACGCCCTTGGTCCCCGCAAACTGTCATACATATTGCCCACGTTTCCAATGCCGGGATCCAGAAATGGACTTCCGCTTGTGACTTGGAAAATGCTGGGAACTGGAGTGAAGAAAGGCACCTCATGCGTGATCGAATTAAATGATCCCGCGCCAGTGTGGAAGGATCCAGTGCCTTTGTTCGGTATGCAGACGCCAACATCTTCGTCAAGACCGCACTCGCCGAAGCTTGGCGTCCAAGGCAGACCGCTGCCCCAGGTTGTCGTGCCAGCCAGCTGCCACCCACCAACAATCAGATCCTCGGCACGGCCTGAGTTGCCCCCAAACATCTGTCCTCGACCAAAAGGCAAAGAGTAAACCACGTTGTTCACCCAAAGGTTATTGCGAACCTCATCATCGGGGCCATGAGCGATCTTCGGGTCGTCTACATAGTAGCTGCCGCCATACGCATAAGCGTGGGCAAACGTGTAGTGGGAAATAAACTGGAGGCCGTGCGAGAAGCGCCTTTCCACCATGGTCTGAAAAGCTTCATAGGTGCTGCTGGCATCGTTGCCCAGATAGTTCCCCTGATCGGTGGAGCAGCATTGCAGGACGCCCGGAACCAGGTTAGGCGCGCCGGGGAAATTCGCAAGCGTATTGGTCGGGTCAGCGAAACCCGGATAGCTAAAAGTGTTGAAAAAGGGCCGCCGGTAATTCAGGGGTACGTTGGGAACATAAGCCAAGCCGGATGATCCCACGCATGGCGGTGTCGAGCAGACATCCGCACCCGCTCCAGCCCGTGGCTGGTTAACGTTGTAAGTAGGCCCATCGCCGGTAGCGAACACGTGCGTGCCCTTGTTCCCCACATAGGAAACTTCGATCGATGTCGAGTTTGTAAGTTGATGCTGAACGGTTGCATTCCAGGCGTCCAACTCGGGTAGCCTTTGGAAGGTGGGGCGAATATGCGGTTGCAAACATAGCTGCTGGTTTTGCCCAGCCACAATAAGAGGAGCCTGGTAGCAGGCCGGACCGGCAATCGGCAGCAATCCATTGGAAGGGATCGGCGGGAAAGTAAATATCGGGGGACCTTGAGTCAGCGTAAACGCAGGCACATTCTGATTTGCGCCCTGCGCCAGTTGAGCAGCCAGGACCGGCAAAGTTTGGGTCACTGTATGCCCGAAGTTGGAGCCGAATACGCCCATGTCATAACTGCGGCCATAACCCATTCGCACGACCGTCTTTGGCGCTACTCGATACGCAATTCCGAGACGGGGCGCAAAGTAGTGCCAATCATTGTTTTCGTTGCCATTCAAGCCGATTCCGCCTTCGCCAGCTACGCGATCGACACCCTGAGCGAGATTGGCGAATCCTCCTTGATCTTTGCCGTTCACGTACTCCGGAAAATAAACCTCCCACCGCAGGCCGTAATTCAATGTCAGCTTGGGAGTGAGCTGCCATGTGTCCTGCCCGTAGTAGAACATTCGATGTTGCCGTTCCGCGGCGTTCAAAGTACTGCTGACGTATCGACTCATCTGAGTTACGTCACCCAGCAAAAAGGACGCCCAGTCGAGGCCGCTGCTGCCGCCATTCGACGTAGTTTGGTAGTCGAAAGAATAATCGCCGGCGCGTCCGGCATCACTGGGGACTCGCAGGTTCATTGCATAGCGAATGTCAGCCCCGAACTTGAAAGTGTGATTGCCGCGGATCTTGGTTATGTTGCCGACCCACTGGAATTGTTGCTCACTTTCGAGCAGCGGACAATTGCAGCGGCCCACTCCCAATCCATCGCCAAAAGTTACATCGCCGTTGTTGGAACTCGATGACGGAGTTTGGTTGAAAATGAATCCACCCCAACCCGAGGTAAAAAGCGCCTGGCTCCCGGTGAGGTTTGCATTCGGAATACCTACAGTGGTCATAGGCGTCGTGCCAACATCCGGCTTGTTCGCCCGCGGGTTGTACTTGAAATACCCAAAGCGGAAGTCACCCAGCAGTGTCGTACTGAATGTTTTCGTGGCTCCTGAAGCCAAGCTATAGTTGTGGACAATGGAACTACCCGCCAGACCACCGGGGCCGTCTCCAATGCCTTGCAACTCGCCATACACCCCCTGCCCCGAGAGGTTGAAATAATCGAGACTAAACCGTCCAAACACCTGCACTGACTGGCTCGCTGTGTAGTCAATGCGGGAATCGAAGCTGTTCTGGCTGTAGCTTCCTGTACCGGAGCCAACAAAGTTGTTTTCTATCCCGGCGGACGTGGGTGCCGGGAAGAGCGCCAGGATGGCACCGGCCTGGGGAGAGATCCGACCAATGGGAACTTGATTGTTGGGGAACGCCGTGCGGCCTGTTCCGGCAGCAGTGCCTGTGAGTGGGTCGTAAACTTGGCCACTGGCAGTCCCGGTGCCACCCGCCAAGCCTTGGTTTATGTACTGGCTGAGATCGCAGAACCCGGGCGTGGCGCTTGCTGCGTTTGTCGCCGGATTGCATGTCGATTCCACTTCCGCGGTCGGGGTCGTTACTAGATTCGTAAGCCCGCTCGCTTCTCGCGTGGCTTGATAATCGCCAAAGAAGAACAACTTGTTCTTGATGATCGGGCCGCCAATGGTTCCGCCGAACTGCTGCCATCTGTCGGACGGAATGAACTTCCCGGTGACTGGATTCGGGGCGTACTGGGTGAACGGATCGCGCGCCGCTGTGGCGTCGGTGCGTCGAAACCAGAAGCCGCTGCCATGGATGTCGTTGCTTCCGGACTTGGTCTGCACGGTGACAACTCCACCCAGAGCCTTGCCGAATTCAGCATCGTAATTTTGTAGATCGATCTTGGTTTCTTGAATCGCATCAAGGTTTGGATTGACCACGATGATGCCAAGGATCGGGTCTTGATTGTCGGTGCCGTCAAGTTCAAAAGCGGTGCCACTGAAATGCTGGCCGTTAACGAATATCTGCTGGCTGCCTTGCGGATTCTCTGTAGCCGCATGGCTCCATCCCACCAACTTCTGTGTGCCGGGAGATAGTAGTTCGAACGAGGTGAAGTTGCGGTTCATGATCGGCAGGTCTTCCACATATCTCTGATTGAACTCGATCGATACATCGGCGCGGTCGGTTTTGAGCTGTTCCGCCTCTGCTGTGACTTCGACCTGTTCGCTGGTCGAGCCGACCTCGAACTTTCCATCTATGTGCGCTTCCACATCCGCCGAAACCGATACATCCTTGAATTCGATGGTCTTGAAGCCGGATGCCTCAACGCGGACGGTGTAAAGGTCGGGGATTAGGTGGGTCACAGTGTAGTTGCCGCTTTCGTTGGTCGTTGTCTGATCGGTATTACCTTTTGCCTGGTCAACCACTGTAACCTTCGCATTAGCAACGGCCGCACCCGATGGGTCTGTCACGGTTCCGGCGATGCTCCCGAACACCGCTTGGCCAAATGCAGTTGACACCCAGAGCCCGCCAAAAACCGTCAAAGCTACCGTAACCCTGAGAACTGACCTCTCCATAACGACCTCCCAAGCCCCGTCGTCACTCACACAAAACGCACACAGACACTTGACTGGGTGGGAGCAAGTCGTAGTACAAAAGCATTATTGAATTAAGTTTCACTAGGTTTCATGCCGTTACAAGGTGTAATGTACTGAAGTTGCAGTGAGATAGAGTAGTTAGTTACTGCGGTGTCACATGGCTTTGACGCGCAGCTACGGAGCCGGACGAGAGCAATGCTTCCAACAAGTAGATAAGCTTATTAAGAGTCATACTCTGCGGAGCTCTGGATCGCTGTGCAGGTTGCTCCGCTATCTCGCCGAACACGCCCTCGATCATCCCGGAACGACCCTTAAGGAATACCAGATCGCCACCGAAGTGCTTGGCCGGTCTGGCGGATTCGACCCGCAAAGCGATTCGACTGTCAGGGTCCAGGCGGGGCGCCTGCGGCTGAAGCTGGAGGAATACTACTCGCACGAAGCGCCGCAGGATTCAGTCGTGGTCGAATTGCCAAAAGGGTCGTACGCACTCACATTCCACGTACGCACTCCTCCTCCCTCCGCCTCGTTGGCGGAGGTTCGTGCGCGTAGCGCAAGCCCCGATCGGAGAAGGACTTCGAATCGTGGCTGGGCTATCGCAGTTGTTGCGCTCTCCGTTTTGCTGGCGGCTGCCTTGCTGACAAATGGCTTGCTGTTTGCAGGCCGTGGCTGGCCTCAGCTCAGGGCCAAAGAATCTGTTCCGGCGGTCTTTCCGATATTCTGGAGCCGCTTCGTTGGAGGCCCGCAGCAACCGTGGGTGATCTTCAGCAATGGAAACTTCGTGGGCCGACCGGAGACCGGTATGCGGTATTTCAACGCGTCGGCCGACTCCCAAGCCCTCATCCTCGATCATTACACCGGGGTTGGGGAAGTGCTGGCTGTCCACCAACTGGATCACGTCTTCGTTCTCCTCAATCGACAGCTCCGGGTAAAGCGCGGCAGTTTGTTCTCTCTGGACGACGCAAAGAACAACGATCTCATTTTCGTCGGCTCTCCGGCTGAGAATCTTACCCTTCTGGAGATACCTGGATCTCAAGAATTCGTTTTTCAGCGTCTCACCACCGGACCGCGCAAGGGGGACTTGGGAGTGCTGAACGTACATCCTCAAGCAGGTGAGTCGCAGGTTTTTCTGGGGAGTCCCGCCAACCAGGCGACCACTGAGGACTACGCGGTCATTGCCCTGGTTCCAGGCATAGACCCCGCGCGAACTGTCCTGATCCTTGCTGGAACCACAACCTTCGGCACGCAAGCGGCGGCGGAATATGTTTGCCGGCAGGATTCGCTGGCCGAGTTGCTAAGGCGTCTGGGAGTTTCTAAGGCAGCGGACCTGAAGCCGTTTGAGGCGCTGCTGCACGTAAGGGTGGCGCACGGGGTTCCCGTAATTACTGATCTCGTAGCTGTGCGCAAGCGCAGCTAGATATTTTGCAGAGTTCTAGATCGGTAACTCCCCACTTAATGAACAGATGTTGTGGGCTGAGTGAGACGGGGGTCCAGTTCAGCGGCTTTACGATATTCTTCAGCTGCTTCTTCCTTGCTGCCTTTTTGGCTAAGAGCTAATCCGAGTTCGTAGTGCGCGGTCGGGTAAGAAGGCAGCACGCGAATCGCGGTGCGGAACTGGGAAATTGCTCCATCGAGGTCGCCGGCGTTAAGCAACCTCCGGCCGGAATTGGTGGCAAAAGTGGCAGCTTGTAGATCGGTTTTCGCCTTGGCCATCTCCGCGCCAGCTTTGCTTTCCGCCGCAGCCCCGGCGGTATCGCCTAGCTGGCGAAGAACGCCTGCCAGCGTCGTATGGGCTCCGGCGAAATCTGGATCGAGTTGAATCGCCTGCCGAAGCATCTTGGCCGCCTCGGGTAAGTTATCCATTTGTTTCAGGACCGTACCGAGCGTGTAGTAAGCCTCTGCGTAGTTCGGCTGGATCTGAATTGCTTGCCGTAGCTCGTCCGCCGCTCCGGCAAAATCTCCTGACTGCCACAAGGTGACTCCAAGACTGTAGTGCGCGTCCGCCAGTTCGGGATCCAGGCGGATGGCTTCTTTCCATTCTGCGATGGCAGCGGGTAAGTCATCCCTGAGCTTGAGCGCGAGGGCCAGGTCGTAATGCAGGCTGGCTCTCGCCGGGTCGAGCTTGAGGGCGACGCGGAATTGCGTGGCAGCGTTGTCGAAGTCCGTCTTCTGTAGATACGCCGTGCCCAAATTTCCTTGGAAGCCTGCATCGTCGGGCCGAAGCCTGATGGCCTCTTGAAATTCCTTGATGGCGGCATCGGCTTCCCCACGTTGCAGCAAGGCCAAAGCTAAGTTGTTATGAGACTCCGGGTCCGACGGGTTGAGTTCGATGGCCTTGGTGAACGCCGCCACCGCGCGATCGTAATCTCCGACTCGCTGTAGAAGAAGGCCGAAGCTGGTTTGGGAGGGCGCGAAATCCGGTTTCAGCTTGACTGCTTGCTCGAAGGACCGCAAGGCCTCCTCTGGATTGGAACCCGCTTCGAGCGTCGTGCCACGGTAGTACCAGGCCATGGCATCGTTGGGATCGAGCTTCAATGCACGCTCCAATTCGGCTTGCGCCTTTTGGTGCTCGCCCTCGCTGGAAAGCGCTACGCCCAGGTGAAAATAAGCCGGCTCAAATACCGGATTTATCTTGAGCGCATCACGAAATTCTTTTTCTGCTTCTTCGAATCGCAATTGCTGAGCCAGCAGTGAGCCCAATTCGTCGTGCAATTCGGCCCGTTGCGGCGTCAAGCGCGTTGCCTCTTTAAGTTCCGCGATTGCGTCGTCTGTTTTATGCTGAAAGCTGAGCGCGCGGCCGAGTGCCTGATGCGCCTGCCATTGCTGTGGGGCCAGGTCCACAGCCGACCGTAACTGTCTGATCCCCTCGTTCATCAGACCCTTGGCTTGCAGAGCTTGGGCAAGATAGGCGTGGGCGATTGCAAGCATGGGGCGAAGCCGGACTAGAGTCCGAAAATGATTTATCGCACCATCCAGGTCACCTTCCTCCAGCAAGACTTGGCCGAGCATATTCTGAGCTTCTGCGCTTTGGGGATTGAGGCGCACCGCCTTTTCCAAATCTTTTCGAGCCGCTGGCAAATCTCCGCGCTGCATCGCCGCCCTGCCGGATTCATAAGCAGCTGGAACAGTTTTTTGGGCGGGCTCTTGGGGGGCAGCTGCGACGGTGCCGCAGAGGATGCAAAGGAAGGTCAGACTGGCGGAAATTCGAGAGGAATACATGGCAAGGAACGCGCTGCTGTTCTTCTTCCTCTATCAAGGGTTCTGCGCTGGCTTTTCAGAATAGCGCAAGTTGAAGGTTCGCGCGTCGCCAACTCTATGCGGCAAGCTGACATTGTGTCTAGCGTGGAGCGGCATTGACCAACATTCTCGACGCACCTACCATTCAAGCTAAGTTATGCGATTGAAAATTTGGCGCGGCCTACGTTTGATGAGCTGTCAACTCGCCTGCGCGGCCAGTCTGGCCGCGTTCATCGCCCCTGGTCAAGCGCAGGAATCGAAGCCCTCGGCACCGGTCAAGCCAGTCGCTAACTTCACCGACGTGGCGGAAAAAGCTGGCCTCACTATGCACGAAATCTTTGGAGGCATCTCCTCAAAGAAGTACATCATCGAGACCACAGGCACCGGCGTCGCAATCTTCGATTACGACAATGATGGTTGGCCGGATATTTTTCTAGTGAATGGAACCAGACTTGATCAGCCAGAAGGAGCAGCGCCCAGCAATCATCTCTATCACAACAATCACGATGGGACTTTCACCGACGTGACCGCCAAGGCCGGGCTAGGAGGTACCGGCTGGGGGCAAGGGGTTTGCGTGGGAGATTACGACAACGACGGCTGGGAAGATCTCTACATCACCTACTACGGCAAGAATCGCCTCTATCACAATCAAGGAGGCGTCTTCACCGAAGTGGCGGAAAAAGCCGGAGTCGCTGGATCGGGAAAAGCTTGGGGCACAGGTTGCGCGTTCGTCGACTACGACCGCGATGGCCGGCTGGATTTGGTCGTGGCCAACTATGTGGATTTCGATCTGGCGACCGCGCCGGCGCCCGGAGAACGGCCCACCTGTATATGGAAAGGAGTTCCCGTAATGTGCGGCCCGCGAGGTTTGCCGGGGGCGAAAAATATTCTTTATCACAACCGGGGCGATGGCACATTTGAAGATGTCACCACGAAGGCCCACATCGACCGAACCGACGGCCACTACGCGTTCAGCGTCTCCACCCTGGATTTCGACGAAGACGGATGGCCAGACATTTTTATCGCCTGCGACAGTACCCCCAGCATTCTTTACCATAACAACCACGATGGTACGTTCACGGATGTGGCGGTGACCGCGGGAGCGGCGTTCAATGAGGATGGTCGCGAGCAGGCGGGGATGGGCTCCACCGTCGGCGACTTTGACGGCGACGGCCATCTGGACATCTTCAAAACAAATTTTTCTGACGATACTTCTACCTTGTATCGCAACAACGGCGATGGAACGTTCACGGACGCAACTTCCGCGGCGGGCCTGGGCCTGTACACGCAATATCTCGGCTGGGGAACGATGTTCTTCGATTTCGACAATGATGGCTGGCCTGATTTGATTCTGGTGAACGGGCACGTTTATCCCGAGGTGGACAGTCAGCACTTGGGGAGCAATTACAAAGAGCCGCGCATTCTTTATCGCAACAATGGAGACGGCACCTTCACCGATGTTTCAAGCGCGGCCGGATCGGGAATTACCATGGCGGCTTCGTCACGAGGGCTCGCGGTTGGTGATTTGTGGAATGATGGCCGGGTGTCTGTGGTCATCAGCAATATGAACGCCACGCCCAGCCTGTTGGTGAATCAGATTCGAACGGCGAATCACTGGATTGCGATCCGCACAGTGGGGACGAAGTCGAATCGCGATGGCATCGGCGCGCGCGTTTCGGCAAAAACCGCGAGCCGGACTTTGGTAGACGAGGTTCGCAGCGGCTCCAGCTATATTTCAAACAATGATATGAGGATTCATTTCGGACTGGGCGCCACAACCAAAATCGAATCGGTCGAGGTTCGTTGGCCGAGCGGGCTAGTCGAGAAATTTACCGGCCTCAGCGTAGATGCGATCCATACCGTCACAGAGGGAACCGGAACGAAAGCTGTGGCGGACGAAAAGAAGCCGTAACTCCAGTCTCTATTTTTGTTTTGAATTCTCGAACTGTATCGTGCGGCTGATTCCCTCGCCTTCTTTCACAAAAATTAACTGGTTCACCTTCACGTCCTTCACCGTGTCAACGTGGCCACTGGGCCAGCGGATTTCGAGAGTATCAACTTTTTCAGCCTTGCCCAGACCGAAGTGCACCCGCAAGTCATTCTGCGAAATATAACTGCCGCCGCTCCTCACTTCGTCCATCTGTTGGTGAGGCTTGGCCTCTCCCGCAGCATGACTCGTGCAAATCAGCCGCGCTCCAATGCCACTACGATTTGACTTCGTCCCGATGGTGCGGATTTTGATCCAGTTATTGTTGAGCTTTGAATCGCAACGCAGCAGTTGGGGATAGTCGTTCACCGTGTTAACCACTACATCGATGTCGCCGTCGTTATCGAAGTCGCCAAATGCGCAGCCCCGGCATGGTGCGGGATCGGAGATGCCAGGTCCGGCCTGCATAGAAACGTCGGAAAAACGGCCGTTGCGCAAATTTCGATAAAGCAATTTTCGCTGCGGATAACCGGCTTCGGTTTTTAGTTGCTCGACTTCAGGATAGACGTGGCCATTACAGATCAGAATGTCGGGCCAGCCATCGTTGTCGAAGTCGAAGAAGCCACAACCCCAGCCCAGAAATTGCGTATGCGCCCCCAAGCCAGCGGTGAAAGTGGCGTCTTCAAAGTTGCCGCCGCCCAGGTTGTGATAAAGCGAAGGTGTATCGCCCGCAAAGTTGGTTTTGAGCAGATCGAGGTTTCCATCCAGATCGTAGTCTGCAGCAGAAACGCCCATGCCAGCTTGCGGTTTGCCATCCGGGCTGAGGGCGCAACCGGCGTCGATGGCGATATCCTCAAACGTTCCATTCTTCTTGTTATGGTAGAGGGCGCTCGCGGTGGAATCATTGGCCACATAAATATCCGGCCAGCCGTCGTTATCAAAATCTGCCGTCAGCACGCCTAATCCGTAGGTGCCATTGGCCCGAAAAATACCAGCAGCTTCGGAAACGTCAGTAAATGTGCCATCTCCGTTGTTGTGGTAAAGGATGTTTTTCCCGCCCTGCAGTCCCGGAGGCCCGCATGCGACCAACACGCCTTTGTAAAGGCATGGCCCCGATTCCGGTACGGGTGCCGTAGATAGATCCATGTCGATATAGTTGGCGACGAAGAGGTCAAGGTATCCGTCGCGATCGTAGTCGACAAACGAACAACCGGTGTTCCAACGAGTCCCTTTGCCCGCAACACCCGCCTTCTGGCTGACGTCGGTGAAAGTTCCATCGCCGTTGTTGTGGTACAGGACATTCTTTCCGTAGTAGGTGACAAAGAGATCGTCCCAGCCGTCGTTGTCGTAGTCGCCCACGCAAACCCCCTGCCCCCAGCCCGAATGCGCCACGCCCGCTTTGGCGGTGACATCAGTGAAAGTGCCGTCGCGATTGTTGCGAAAGAGATGAGAGGTTGGTTCGCTGGCTGCGGGAAAGCCTTCAAGACGCCAGCCATTCACGAGGAATATGTCGAGCCAGCCGTCGTTATCGTAATCGTAAAACGCAATGCCGCAGCCGGTGGTTTCGAGCAGATACTTGTTCTTGTGCTCGCCGCCGAAGATCGTCTTCACGTTCAAGCCGGATTCGCGGGCAACATTCAGAAAACTTACCCCGAGATCGTTGCTCTCGGCGGAATCTTTGCCGCCCTTGTCGTCAGGCTTCGGATCCACTCGCAGGCAGCTTGGCCTAGCCATGCCAAGAACGTTTTCCAGCGAGAGAACCAAACCTGTCCGGCTGAGAGATTTCAGAAATACGCGACGTGAAGAAGACAAGAGATGGGTACCTGCTCGACTTGGATCGTGCTAGAATTCGCCCCTAATTCTTATATTCAGTGAACCCCGACTTTGCAAGCTCCGCGAGAAGGCAAGATCGAAGCGCCAGTTTGGGTGTTGCACGCGATCATGGGACGCGAGTACTTTGCGTGCATTGTCTGGCCTGCAAGGTCGCAGTCATTATCATTGCGCTGATGGTGTCTCTGGTTCAGTGTGTGGGCGCTCAAGCACCGCAAATGGAACTCTCGCGTCCTGTGCGCAGCTGGGAGTTTCTTCCGGTTGTTGGCACCCGCGCAGCTATGTTTGGCAACGAATCCGGTGAGTTTGAAGCTTGGGTTTATCCGCTAAAAATCTTTCGGCAGTTTCACCTGACGTTCCATGTTTCAGATCGTGCACTTCCCGCCGAAAGCTTTGTCCGCACGGTCACCGTCACTCCAACCTCCGCAATATTGACCTACGTGGGGAATTCATTTCGCGTCTGCGAAACTTTGTTCGTCCCGGCGCATGAAACTGGTGCGGTGATTCTGCTGCATGTTGAAACCACACAGCCGTTGGAGATAGAGGCGGGGTTTGTGGGCGATTTCGCGCTCGAATGGCCAGCGGCGATTGGCGGCACCTTCCAGGATTGGGACGCAGCCCAGCACGCCGTCGTCTTCGGCGAAGAGAGTAAGAAGTTTGCCGCGCTGGTAGGCTCTCCCACCGCCGATGATGCGCATCTGGCGTACGAGACGAATTACTCATCCTCCAATGAAACTTCATTCCGTCTGGGGGTCACACAAAAAGGGCGAGAGACAAAGGTGCTGGTGATTGCAGCTTCGGTTGCGAGTCGCGCTGAGGCGCAGAAAACCTACGAACGCCTGACTGCTTCGTATTCTGACTTGCTTCGTGATTCGGCCGAGTACTACAAGAGCTATCTCGCGCGTACAGTCAACCTCGACCTGCCCGATCCCGCCTTGCAGCAAGCCTACGATTGGTCCCGCGTCAGCATGATTCAAGGACTGGTGACCAATCCCTATCTGGGTACGGGACTGGTTGCGGGATATAAAACGTCGGGCACCAGCCAGCGTCCGGGATTTGCCTGGTTCTTTGGCCGCGACTCGCTGTGGACATCCTTCGCGCTCAACGCCGCGGGTGACTATGCAACCGCCCGCACCGCGATCGAGTTCATCGGCAATTATCAGCGCGAGGACGGAAAAATTCCGCACGAGATTGCCCAGGGTGCAAATTTTGTTCCGTGGTTCAAAGATTTTCCCTACGTCTATGCTTCGGCCGACGCGACGCCGCTCTTCATCATTGCGATGGATGACTATGCAACCCAAAGCGGTGACATGGAGTTTGCCGGTCAATCGTGGGAGCGCGTTTGGAAGGCTTACCAGTTTCTGCGATCGACCTACAACGACCAGGGTTTTCCCCGGAATGCCGGCGTCGGTCATGGTTGGGTAGAAGGTGGCCCGCTACTCCCGGTAATGACTGAGTACTATCAGAGCGCGCTCGGTACAGAGGCTCTGCACGCGCTTTCTCATCTCGCCGGTTTGTTGAACAAAGACGATATCGCGAAAGATCTGGCACAGGAATTTCAGCGCAGACGACTGGCGCTGGACCAGGCATTCTGGGCTCCTTCAGAAAAGAGTTATGCATTTGCTCTGGATCAAAGCAATCGCCCAGTAAATGAACCGAGTGTGCTGGCTGCCGTCCCTATGTGGTTCGAATTACCCGAAGCGACGCATGCGGAGGAAATGATCGAGAGGCTGGCTGATGCGGAACACCAGACAGATTGGGGAATGCGGATTATCTCCTCGCATTCCAAGCTCTACGACGGTTCGGGCTATCACTATGGAGCGGTGTGGCCGTTGTTCACCGGATGGGCATCAGTAGGAGAATATCGATATCATCGGGCTTTGCCCGCGTATTTCAATCTGCGCACCAATGCTTTGCTTACACTAGACGGATCTCTCGGTCACGATACAGAAGTTTTATCGGGTGACTATTACCAGTCATTGTCCACGAGTTCTCCGCATCAGATCTGGTCCGCGGCCATGGTGGTTGGTCCTATCTTAAAAGGCTTGTTCGGATTGCACGCTGACGCGGCCAATCACCAGGTCACATTGGCTCCGCACCTCCCTGCTGATTGGCAGCATTTTGCGGTGCGCAATGTTCAGATCGGCGCGGTCAGCGTGGATTTTCAGTATCGCAAGAACGGCGATGGCATCTCGCTCGAGGTCAAACGTACAGGAACGGGGGATTGCTGGGTGCAGTTCTCACCAGCGTTCAGTCTGCGCGCCCAGATTGTTTCCGTGGAAATGAACGGAAAGCCTGTTCGTTTCCAGGCGGAGCCAAATGAACAAGACCAGCACGTATCCCTTCGCTTTCCAGTTTCCTCTGGGCAGAATCGTCTGGTCATTCGAACTAAGAATGATTTTGGCCTGGTCTTGGCAAACAATCTCCCATCGCTGGGAAGCAAAAGCGAGAGCATGCGAGTGCTTTTGGAGAAGTGGAACTCCTCGCGGAACCAGTTAACTGTTGAAGTTTCCGGTTTACCCGGCAGGGAATATACACTTGGCGCTTGGAATTCAGAGCAGGTCACTTCCGTGGAGGATGCAGAGCTTACCAAGCAGGGCACGATTCGAATTTCGATGCCCAGCGGGGTTGGAACGGATTATGTGCATCGTACCCTGATCGTGCACTTCGGCAAGCCGTAGGCATCTCGGCGTCATGATCCCGCTGCCTCTGCCATCTCGTTACCACAATTCTCCCTGGGACATTGTGTCTCAAGATTTTTAATTTTTTAATCTTCCCGTAATATTTGCGGCCTAGCATCTCTCGAAGCTGCTGAATCCCTCGCCGCCGATTTGAAAGGACACTAAAACTATGCGTCAACTGCTGTCTGTATGTCTCGCCGCAGCGATGTTTGTAGGGCCGGCTATCACGCCCATGGCAAGCGCCGCTAACGTTAGAACCGCTACGCCCATCAAACACATTGTGATCATTTTTGGGGAAAACCGGTCTTTCGACCACTATTTCGGCACATATCCGAACGCGCTAAACCTCAAGGGAGAGCCGCAGTTTCACGCGCTCGCAAACACGCCAACCGTAAACGGTCTGAGCAATGCGCTCCTGGTCAACAATCCCAATCTCAACCCGTTGAACGGTAGCGGCGCGGCCAATCCATTCCGTTTTGACCGCTCGCAGGCAAACACGCAGGATATGGATCACGACTACATGGCAGAACAACTCGCCTTCGACGGAGGCCTCCTGGACTTGTTCCCGGCAAACACCGGAAGTGCGGGTCCGCCTCCCAGTGCTCCGCCGGCTGTGGTGTCCACGACCGGGCAGGTAATGGGCTATTTTGATGGCAACACTGTGACCGCGTACTGGAACTATGCTCAACACTACGCCATGAGCGACAACTCCTACAGCACCAATTTTGGTCCGTCGACGGTCGGTGCAATCAATCTGATTTCGGGCCAGACCAATGGTGTGGCGAAATACACCGGCGGGACCGGTTCGTTTGTGAGCGACGGGAACGGCGGATTCACCGTGATCGGTGACCCCGATCCTTACGGCGATGTGTGCTCCGGCTCAGGAACCGCGCGGATGGGCGGGAAGAATATCGGCGATCTGCTCAACGATGCCAATATTACCTGGGGATGGTTTGCCGGCGGCTTCAACCTGGAGAAAGTAAATCCGGACGGCAGCACCGGATGCAACCGCCAGTCAACCTCGGAGATTGTTGGAACACAGGGTGACTATGTTCCGCATCACACTCCGTTCCAATATTATGCTTCAACAGCAAATCCTACCCATGCGCGGCCCCGCTCGGCAAAGACGATTGGTTTCTCGGGCGACCCCGCCAATCACGACTATGACGTTGAGGATTTCTTTACCGCGGTTGAGGCGGGAAATTTTCCAACCGTAAGCTTCCTCAAGGCAATCTCGATCCAGGACGGCCATCCGGGAAATTCTGATCCTTTGGATGAGCAGGCGTTCGTGGTTCGGGTATCTAACTTCCTGCAGCAACAACCGGAGTGGGCGAACACAGCGCTGGTCGTACTTTATGACGATTCCGATGGCTGGTACGACCACCAACTCGGCCAGATCGTGAATTCGTCCAAGTCTGCGGCTGATGCTCTCACCGGCCCTGGAAGCTGCGGAACTGGCGTTGTGGCGCTGCCTGGCTTGACTGCCGCGCACGCTCAGGGCCGCTGCGGGTATGGTCCACGGCAACCGCTCCTGGTCATCTCCCCGTGGGCAAAGCACAACTTTGTGGATAGCTCAGTCACCGACCAAACCTCGGTCATTCGCTTCATCGAGGATAATTGGCTCGGAAGTGAGCGGATCGGCCATGGATCGTTTGATGGAATCGCGAACTCCATCAGCTCTTTGTTCGACTTCCATCAGGTTGTCACCGATGATCTGTTCATCCTCAACGAAAACACCGGCGAGCCCGTGAACCTTTACTAGCTCCTTACGGGTAGCCTGGCTGGAAATATTGTTGTCGATAAAACGGCAAGGCGGGTGTGGCGCACTAGCGCTCACCTGCTTTGCCGTTGTTATATTCTTCCGAAAGGCTAAATGGCGATTACACGTAGAAGGTTTCTGCAACGATCAAGCCTGCTGGCTACAACGCTGGCGACCGGCAGGAGCACCCTGCTGAATGCGATGGCGCACGACGTGGCTACCA
>JBAUVJ010000444.1:0-11655 GCA_049583165.1 Candidatus Sulfotelmatobacter sp.
GCTTCCGGTTTATGCGCGCGAAATTCTTCATACAGGACCGTGGGGATTGGGATTATTGAGGACCGCTCCGGGAGTTGGCGCGGCGGTGATGGCGGTGGCGCTGGCGCATCGTCCGCTGGGCGGGCGCGCGGGAGTGACGCTGTTGTGGTCAGTGGCGGGGTTTGGCGTTTTTACGATTCTGTTTGGCGTGTCGCATAGTTTGGCGCTGTCACTGGTTGCGCTGATTTTGCTTGGAGCCTCCGACATGATCAGCGTGATCATCCGGGCGACGCTGACGCAGTTGCGAACGCCCGACGAGATGCGCGGGCGGGTGACGGCGGTCGATATGATTTTTATTGGGACGTCGAATGAGTTTGGCCAATTCGAGTCGGGCGTGACGGCGCAGTGGTTTGGGACAGTTCCGGCGGTGGTGTTGGGGGGAGTGGGCACGCTGGTGGTGATTGCGATTTGGGCGTGGATGTTTCCGGAGCTGCGGCGCGCCGGTGCGCTGACCGAGATCAAGAGCGCTGAGATCAACAGTGCTGAGATTGAAGAGAAGGTGACGGAGACGGCGGAGGGAATGCGGTAGTGGGCCGCATCTAGACAATCGGCTATTTTCTATAGATCGCCGATGAACGGGACCGGCCAAGGGTAGTGTCTAAAGTTTTACTTTCTCGACGAGCGCCACGCTCTATGCTGGGACCTCGCCACCATGGGGGCCGTAAAATACACGCCATAGGGCGAGATCCTCGCCAATGTCCTCGAACTGATGCTCGGTCCCGGCAGCCACGAACAGGAGGTCGCCTGACTCGAACTGATCCCGCTTGCTGTCGTGAATGAGAACTCCTCGGCCACGAATGATGAAGTAAATCTCGTCCTGTACGTGCGGCGTCTGCTGGCTCGGGTGCAGAGGGAGGGAAAGGGCTACGTCAAGAGGACCACGCTGCAGGACCTTCATGGCATGCTCGCCCGCGGGGCCGGGGATGGCCGTTTGAGCCTCGGCGAGACGGATAACACAACTACGGTCTGACTTGCTCATAAGTCACCTTCAAACTGGGAGGCAAATGTACCGGAAATTAGGCGGGTAGAATAACCCTCTCATTTTAATGCCTTGGGTAAAGTGCATACTTCCGAAGCTTATTTGCCGCGGATCAAGGTTTTGGCGGCGCCCATGTTGTCGTAACGGTCGTAAACTCGGACGACGACTACATGTTCGGAAGATGATCGCGGCTCTTTGGCTGGCTCGGTTGAATCTTTTGCGTCTTCGAGTGTGGCCTTGAAGTCGTAATTTTCGGTCTTTGCATCCGAGAGTTGGCCGACCGGTTCCACATATTTCCAATCTCCGGCATCCACGGAATATTCGGCGCGTTTGAGGGGAGAGAAAACATCGAGTGCGCGGAAGGTGACGTGAATGCTGTTTCCCTCGACAGCGGCGGAGAGATTTTCGATGCGCGGAGGAGTGGTGTCGACTTCGAAGCGGCGGCTCTCTTTGGAGGCGGTCAGGGCCTCGCCGGGCGAGTGCGAAGGTGCGTCAGAGGCAACTACTTTTACGGTATAGCCGCCATCGGGCAAGAGGCTGGCGTCGAAAGAATAGGCTTTGTCGGTGATGTCGTCTTTGAGGAGGAGCCAGCGCTTCTGGCCGTCGCCGCGATAATAGATGGAGTAGACGAGCTGGTCGTCGTTTTCATCGTGCGCGCTCCACTTCACACCGATGGAATCACGGTCGTGGGAGCTGGGGGTTGGAGCATCAAAATGCGGTCCTGAAGAGGACGACAGATTTGAGGAGTCGGAGAGGCCGGTGGTTTTGGGCTGGGGCTGATATTTAACGCCGACTTGCGCCGTGACGTCGTCGATTTCAGGAGCGACGTTTTTGGGCAGGTAGTTCAGGGCAACGCTATCGATATTCGGAGCGGTGCTTCCGGCGTGCAGCACGGCTTTCCACTGGGCGTAGCGGGCGGCTGGAATTCCGGTTTCGTCGTCCTTGCCGAGATCGATCTTCTTCCACGGGCTCCAGTTGCGGTCGGGGTTATCGACGTTGCCGCTGCGGGCAAAGAGATCGACATTGCCGATGCCGCGGAAATCTGCGCGTCCCCAGCGCGAGAAAATTCTGGCGTCGAAGACGTCGCTCTCGTAGGTACCTTCCTGTTCGGGTCCGGGGCCGAGGACAAAAACTTTTCCGAGATTGCTGGTGGCGGCGTAGACGCCGCCACCGGGAGCTTTGGCGAAGGCGGTTACCTGTGAAGCGGCGGCTTTGAGAAGATCGGAAAAATCATCGAGGCCGGTGATGGCAAAAATGTGGCCGCGATTGCCGGTGCCAGCGAGAAGATGTCCCTGGGAATCGAAGGCGAGGGCATAGACGATATCGTCGTGAGAAGTCCAGAGGCGGGTGGGCGAACCGTCGGGGGCGATGCGATACACGTCGGAGCCGTTACTGCTGGGGCCGCCGGGAAATGGAAAAGCGCCACCGATCGCTGGGCCTGCGGGAGAGGTGTTGATCGTCATGCCGGGAACTTGCGGGGCAGGGGCTGCGGTTGGTACGCCGGAGCCCAAGGTGAGAAGAGCCGCGGCCAAGCCCGATGAACTCGAAGTGCCGCCGTTCTTTTTCTCGCCGACGGCGGCTGCGTAGATGTTGCCGGAGCGATCGAGGGCAAGTGCTGTGATCTCTTTTTTGGGCGCGCTGTAGAGCACGAAACCATCGCCGGAGGGAGAGATGCGGTAGATGAGTCCGCTGCCATCGGAGCCGGCGATTAAGTTGTCCTGAGCATCGAAGGCAAGGACGCGAATGTGAGTTTCATCGCTCTTGAAGAATACGGAGTGGTCGCCTTTTGGAGTTACGCGGAAAATTTCACCGTGATCGCCGGTGGCCACGTAGAGGTTGCCAGATTTATCGAGAGCGAGATCCCAGATGTATTTGGTGCCAGGTTCGAAGTAGACCGAGGAGCTCCAGGAGGGATCGACGGAGGGTTTGGAGGAGTCTTTGTCTGAAGCGGCCTGGGCGGAATCTGATTTTGCGGGTTGGGTTTTGGCGGCGGGCTTGTGTTCGATTTTGTAGACTTTGCCGTCGGGAGCGGTGGCGGCGTAGATGGAGCCTCCAGAGCCGATTTGCAGGGCTTGTACCTGAAGTTCCTTGGGCTCGAAAATAATCGCGGCTTTGCCATCGGGCGTGATGCGGTAGACGCGGGCGGGCGCGCCTGCGGCGACGTAGACGGTTCCGGCGTCATCGGCTGCGATGGCCCAGATGTAGGTGGAAGGGGTTGTGTACAGGCTTTTGAATGTGGGGGCGAGTTCCAGGCCTCCGGCGCTGCGAATGGCTACGCCGGTGGCCGTGCCTTTGGTGAGTTCGTCAAATCGAGACTGCTCCCAGCTGCGCGTGCCTTCGGCGAAGGCTCGGGGGATCAGGCTGGAACCGCTGAGGTTTGCAAGAAAGAGAGCAACAATAAGGAAGAAGAAAAACTTTCGAACACTCTGCAATTTCATACCTCGAAGCGTCGTTGTAGGCAGAATAGTCAGGTTATCACGGCGGTGGGGACGGAAGCTGCGGAGGTGGGGCGAGTGCGAGCGTCAATCGATAAGGAAGCGAGCCGGACGCGCCCTTCGGTCGCGCGCTCTCTCAGGGCAGGCTACGTGGATTCGCGCGGCTCGCCCAGGTCCTTCACGGCGCAAAGAACGCTTGTTCAGGATGACAAGGCAAATCGAGTGCGAGGCTCACCGCGTCTGATTTGCCGTGGTATGGTTAGACTCAATGAACACTCCGCGCCAGGAATTGCTGCAGTTGCTGGCCTACAAATCGTTCCGGCTGGGGGAGTTCAAACTGTCTTCCGGCGGGACCAGCGACTACTACATCGATTGCCGGACCACGACGCTTGATGCCAAGGGCGCGCGGCTGACGGGCGAAGTTTTTTTGGATGAGATCCGGCAGCGGGGGTGGAAGGCACAGGCGATTGGCGGCCTGACCATGGGCGCTGATCCGATTGTGGTAGCGGCGTCGGTGGTGAGCGGGGAGTTGCATGGTTTTCTGGTGCGCAAAGCGGAGAAGCAGCACGGGACGGGGCAGCGCATTGAAGGTTTTCGCGAGAAGGGCGCGCCGGTTGTGATTGTCGATGATGTTTGCACGACGGGGGCTTCCACGGTGCAGGCGATCGAAGCGGCGCGGGAATTTGGATTTAATGTAGTTGGAGTGATGTGCCTGGTGGAGCGCGAGGAAGCGCAGGGAAGACGGAACGTGGTGAAGGCCGCGTCTCCGGCGCTGTTTGTTTCGATTTTTACCGCGAGCGATGTGCGGGCGGAACACATTTTGCAGACGGATGACACGAAGCCGGCAATTTTTGCGGTTGCTACTGTTTGTGAAGTTTGCGGACGGGCGGCGGTCACGAATCATCCGCGGAATTTGTGCGAGGCGCATCGGGGGTGATTCTCGACGGGCTAGCGTGGGATGGGAACGCCTTGCTGGGCCGATGGTCACATAAACGTGCAAGGGGTCCTTCGACTGTGGAGTTGCTTCGCTGGCGCGAAGCAAAATCCTCGCTCAGGATGACAATCAACTCAAGAATGACAACCACTCAGGATGACAACAAAGAAAAAACAAAATGATTCAGACTTTGGAATGGACTGACAGTGGGGTGCGCTTCATCGACCAGACGAAGCTGCCTACGGAAGAAACCTACGTTACCTGCAAGACGCACGAGCAGGTCGCCGACGTAATTCGGACGATGGTGGTGCGCGGAGCGCCTGCGATCGGCGTAGCCGCGGCCATGGCGATTGCGCTGGGCGTGAACAATTCCAAGGCGGAAACGGTCGGCGATCTCAAGCGGGAGATGGAACAGATTTGCGACATTATTGGAAAGACTCGGCCAACGGCGGTGAATCTTTTTTGGGCGATCCGGCGCATGCAGGAGAAGTTTGAACGTGTGCGCATACGTCCCGTGGCGCAAATCAAACGGGATCTGGTGGAAGAAGCGAAGCGCATGCATGCGGAAGATATTGCCGCGAACCAGGCGATGGGACGTCACGGGGCTAGGCTGATGCCGAGCGAAGGCGGGGTGCTGACGCACTGCAATGCGGGCGCGCTAGCTACGGCGGGATATGGCACGGCGCTGGGAGTGATTCGCGCAGCGGTGGAGCAGGGAAAGAAAATCCACGTGTATGCGGACGAGACCCGGCCGTTCCTGCAAGGGTCGCGACTGACCGCGTGGGAGCTGATGAAGGATGGCATCCCGACCACGGTGATTTCAGACAATATGGCGGGAGCGATGATGAAGCAGGGAAAGATTGGAGCGATTGTAGTGGGCGCGGACCGGATCGCGGCCAACGGCGATGTGGCCAACAAGATTGGAACGTATACCGTGGCCGTGCTCGCCAAAGAGAATGGCATTCCGTTCTATGTGGCTGCGCCGATTTCGACCGTCGATTTGGAGTGCCCGAGTGGGGAGCAGATTCCGATTGAGCAGCGGGATGCGAGGGAAGTCAGTCATATTGCGGGGAAGCAGATGACGCCGGATGGTGTGTCGATTGAGAATCCGGCGTTCGATGTGACTCCGGCGAAGTATGTGACGGCGATTATTACGGAGCGGGGGATTGCGCGGGAGCCTTATGGGGAGTCGTTGCGGGCGCTGGCGGAAGTGGATAGTCCGGTGAAAGCGTAGGCCAGTCCCATGTCTCGCAAAAGAGGCGAGACATGGGGCACCCGGTCACGGGGACTGAAGCTCATGAATTTTGTACGCCTGACGCGGCCCTGAAGGGCCGCTCTTCCGCGGTTCTGCCCCCAACCTACGAGATCGCGAGATGAAGAGCAACCCACTGGCATCTAACGAGCTTATGGTTCGAATGTGCTATGTGGAACTGGAGTGTAATGTGAGAAGATGGCGCGATCTACTGTTCGAGGGACCGGCGTACTAGAGTTGGCGCGGGATGGAGCGTGGCGGGGACGAAGTGCATCTAACGAACGTGGCGGGACTTAATTCGTCAAAGCTTGATTTGTCGAAGGAAGCGCTGCTGCGAGTGGAAGGGTTGAAGAAGGTTTTCCGGTCCGGCGAATCGGACCTGGTGCTCTTTGAGAATTTATCGTTTGAGGTGAAGCGCGGCGAGATGCTGGCGATCGTCGGCGAGTCGGGAGCGGGGAAGAGTACCTTGTTACACATCCTCAGCGCTCTTGATCATGCTTCCGCGGGTAACGTATACTGCGCGCAATTGAAGCTGAATTCTTTGTCGACGGACGACGCAGCGGAGTTTCGCAATCGCGAGGCAGGTTTTGTCTGGCAGTTTCATTATTTGCTGCCGGAATTCACGGCTGCGGAAAATGTAGCCATGCCTTTGCTGGTGCGAGGCAAAAGCTGGGCTGAGGCAGAGCCGGAAGCGTTACGCTGGCTGCGCGAGGTTGGACTGGAGCACCGCGGGCATCACCGTTCGGGAGAACTTTCGGGCGGGGAGCAGCAGCGGGTAGCTCTGGCGCGGGCGCTGATTACGGGTCCGAAGCTATTGTTGGCGGATGAGCCTACCGGCGACCTTGACGGGCAGACGGCGGAAGCGGTTTTCGAATTGATTGCGCGACTCCATCGCGAGCACCAGCTCACCTCTTTAATTGCAACCCATAACCTGGCATTTGCGCGCCGCTGCCATCGGGTGTTACGGCTGCAACGCGGGCGCGTGGAGGAGATCAGGCCGGAGATGTTGCCGGCGTAGTTTTGAACGGAGCTGGTGAACAATTCGCTGGTGAAAGATTAGATTGGTGAAAGATTAGTAAGACAAAGTGCAAGAAATTGGACTCTTTCGGCACCTCTGGGAGATTTCAACAGGTTCCTTCAGTAACATTATAGAAACGTTTGAGTACTTGGGTTGGTGGCCGTTTGATTGCATAATGAGGTAGTGGGAATCAGAAAGCAAGAGATGCCGGGGATGAGCAGCATCGGGTCGGGATTCAGGTAGGTTGAGCGGGGGCGGTAGCCTTCTCGGCCGAAGGGGTCAGGGGGAAGGGCATTATGTTTGAACGTTACACGGAGAAGGCCAGGCGCGTAATCTTTTTTGCGCGCTACGAAGCAAGCCAGTTCGGGTCTCCTTATATAGAGACCGAGCACCTGCTGCTGGGGCTCCTGCGCGAAGATAAAGCCCTGACCAATCGATTCCTGCGTTCGCACGCCTCGGTGGAATCCATCCGGAAGCAGATTGAAGGTCACACCACGATTCGGGAAAAAGTTTCGACCTCGGTGGACCTGCCCCTGAGCAATGAATGCAAGCGCGTGCTGGCCTATGCCGCGGAAGAAGCGGAGCGGCTATCGCACCGGCATATTGGGACCGAACACCTGCTTTTGGGTCTACTAAGAGAAGAGAAGTGCTTTGCGGCGGAGATTCTGCACGAGCGCGGGTTACGGCTATCGACCATCCGGGAAGAGTTGGCGCGCACCAGCCAGGAAAAAGCTCAACCGCAGCGGCAGCGTGAATCTTCGCTGCTGAGCGAGTTTTCGCGCGATCTGACGCAGGCGGCGATGGATAGCCAGCTCGATCCCCTGGTTGGGAGAGATGGGGAACTGGAGCGCGTGGTGCAGATTCTTTGCCGGCGCACCAAGAATAATCCGGTGCTGATTGGCGAACCGGGCGTGGGCAAGACGGCCATCGTCGAGGGATTGGCGCAGCGGATTGCCGATGGCGAAGTGCCGTCGTTCCTGGCGGACAAGAGAATTCTGGCGCTCGATTTGTCGTTGATTGTTGCGGGAACGAAATATCGCGGACAGTTTGAAGAGCGGCTGAAGACCATCATGAAGGAGCTGATGGAGTCGCAGAACTCCATCATCTTTATTGATGAGCTGCATACGCTGGTGGGCGCGGGATCGGCGGAAGGATCGCTGGATGCGGCGAACATTCTGAAGCCGGCTTTGTCGCGCGGCGAGATTCAGTGCATTGGGGCGACGACGCCGGGAGAATATCGGAAGTCGATCGAGAAAGACCGATCGCTGGAGCGGCGTTTCCAGGCGGTGAAAGTTCCGCCGCCGAATGAGGCGGACGCGGTGAAGGTTCTTTTCGGCATCAAGGACCGGTATGAGAAGTTCCACGCCGTCACTTATACCGACGACGCCATCAACTTCGCGGTGTCCCACTCGAACCGCTATATTCCAGACCGGTTCCTGCCGGATAAGGCGATCGACCTTGTAGACGAAGCCGGCGCGCGGGTGAAGCTGCGCCAGACTTCGCAGCCGGAAGAGATCACTGAAGTGCAGAAGCGGATCAAGTTCATCGTGCACCGCATGGAGAACGCGATCGCGAATCACGAGTTCGAGAAGGCGCGGTTCTACTCGGATGAAGAGCGCAAAGAGCGCGAGAATCTGCGGGCGCTGCGCGAGAAATATCATCTGGATGAATCTTCGACTGGCGTAGTGGGGCGCGAGGACATTGAAGATGTGGTTTCGCGCTGGACGGGCGTTCCAATTACTTCGATCAAAGAAGAGGAAACGCAGAAGCTGTTGCGCATCGAAGAGGAGCTGCACAAGCGGATTATTTCGCAGGATAAGTCGATCAGCGCGCTGGCCCGGGCGATTCGGCGTTCGCGCGCGGGATTGAAGTCGCCGAACCGTCCGATTGGGTCGTTTCTGTTTCTGGGGCCGACCGGCGTGGGCAAAACGGAAGTTGCGCGTACGCTAGCGCAGTTTATGTTCGGGACGGAAAAAGCTTTGGTGCGCTTCGACATGTCGGAGTTCATGGAGAAGCATTCGGTTTCGAAGCTGATCGGCTCGCCTCCGGGATATGTGGGTTACGAAGAGGGCGGCCAGCTGACCGAGCGCGTGAAGCGTGCGCCGTATTCCGTGGTGCTGCTTGATGAAATCGAGAAGGCGCATCCGGATGTGTTCAACATCCTGTTGCAGGTTTTTGAAGACGGACAATTGACCGACGGGCTGGGCAACACGGTCGACTTCAAGAACACGATCCTGATCATGACCTCGAACATTGGGGCGCGGCACTTGCAGAAGCGCGAGGGGTTTGGCTTTCAATCGACTGCGGATGACATGGTTTCGGGCAAGGTTGAGGAGATGGTGAAGGGCGAGGTGAAGCGTACCTTCAATCCGGAATTCCTGAACCGGCTGGATGAAATCATTCTGTTCCTGGCTCTGAGCGAGGCGGACCTGATCCAGATTCTGGAGTTGATGGTTACGCAGCTCAATCAGAATTTGGCGCAGAAGTCGATCACCGTGACTGTGGCGGACGAGGCCAAGAAATGGATTCTCAGCCAGACGCTGACCGACCGCTCTTATGGCGCGCGACCGTTGCGCAGGGCGTTGCAGAAATATATTGAAGACCCGCTCTCGGAGGCGTTGATTCAGGGAACGATCACGACGCGTCCGGCATTTATTGAGGTCTTTTTGGAAGACAATAAGCTGTTCTACCGTCCGGTGGACGCGGAGAAGACTGAGGGGGTTTTGTTGTACGAGAACAGTTAGAAAAAAAACGCTCAGTTTTCAGCCGTCAGCCCTTGCTGGCGGCTTTTGTTTTTACCAGGATCACAAATATGGTATGCTAATGCGACTACTCGTATGAGTACTCGCGTGATATGCTATTACATGCGAAAAACGAACAGCAATCCCTTCAAAGCTAAGCGAGAAGAATTGGGCATATCCCAGCAAAGGGCTGCGGTTGCCTCAGGTGTCGCAATCGCAACATGGTGTCGATGGGAGAGTGGGGTGAGCAGGCCCCTGCCGGAGCACTACAGACTCTTGGAACTGCTCCCTTGTTTGGTGCATCCCTCGAAAAGTCCTCCCGAGGGCTGCAAGCAAGGGAACGATCTGCGTGTTGGCTCCGACGAATTTCAAGAGCACCTGAGAACATGCAAGACCTGTCAACTCAGAATCGAATTTTTGCATCACGAAATGGACTGGTTATAGAGACGGTCGGATTGCACGGCGGCAGGACCCAAGGTGGCCAAGAGAAAAGCAATCCGACAATTCGAACGCGAGCTTAGCGCAAGTCTTTCTGCGCTAAAAGGCATAGCCTTCCAAATAGCGGAATTTGCGCTGTTCGTTTACGGTTTGTTTGCCGTGCTCAGGCACATGCTCAAATAAAATTGGTAGCACGACAACCCGACCCGACTTCAATCCCCCGCCGCAACTGCATCTTGCTTGGGCCGTCCACCCTTGAGCCCATTCGCTCGCGCCGCCCTTTTTTTGGCCGCGCTTCTAGCCGTCCCGCCGCGGCGCCCGATTTTCGCCATCCATTGCTTATTGCCGTAGATGCCTCGAAGCAGCGCGGGAACGTAGAGGTCCACATCGAGGGCGGGCCAGTGCAGGCCGGCCCCGCCGCCGACGATCTCCACATCCCCAATCTGTTCTTCTGTCGCCGATTGCAATCCCTGCAAATCTTCGCGCGGAATCACTTGCCGATGTCCGTCGGTCAATCTGAGAATAAATAGGTCGAGTCCCGGTCCTGGCCGGTATTCTATTTTCGTTACGAGGGGATCATTCCGCAACCGTCGAGCGCGTTCAATTGCGCGATCAATCTCGGGGTTGGTAGTCGTAATTCTCGCCCGCTTCGTCTTACGAGCCACCGCCATGAATTTCCTCCCATAACGCCACAAGCTCCTCGAAATGGTCTGCCGCGGCTTGCAGAATCTTTCTTACGTCTGCGCCTTTCGCGTTTGCCGGTCGGATTGCATCCTTCCGTCTGGCCAATGCGGTCGTTCCATCGTGGCGCAGGTGGATGATCGCCTCCGTCTCCCCGAGGAATCCGTGAGCGTGTCGCGGCGGATGGTCGTTCGAGTAGACAATGAATCGGACTCCGCCGAACCTGAGCGAGACCACAAGATAGAGTATAACCCAAGCGATGCTTGGGTTAGCAAGATAGATCTTGGTTCAACCAGGCGGTTATTGTTAGTTGTGACGCTTGCGAGACGCATAAATGGGGCCCTGATACCAATCGAAATCGCACCCGCAGCCTGCTAGGGCTTCGCCCAATCCTCGAGTTTCAATTTTTTCACTCTGCGAAAGACGCGATCATTGGTTACCAGGATTGCTTCCACGGCTAAGGCTTGGGATGCGATCATGAGGTCCATGTTGCCGATGGGTTCGCCATGTTCTTCGAGGGCGGCGCGAAGGCGGGCGTAGTGGTGGGCGGCGGCTGAATCCCAGGGGAGCACTTCGATACGGCGGAGAAATTCTTCGACTACGATTCCCAGGTTTGTGGCTTGGGGCAGACGGGCGACGCCGAAGAGCAGTTCGGCTTCCGTGATTGCGGAAACTCCGACTTCGCTGATCGGGACTTTTAGAAGCCGTTCGCGGACATGTGGGAAGTTGCCTTTGATGATGTAGCTGACAGTGTTGGTATCGAGAAGATAGCGGAGCGGCATCTAGAACAGCTGACGCTTTTGTGGAGGCGTGTCGTTCTTCTTGCGATTCGCCAGGAAGTCGCGGGGGACTTCAACGGTGTTCATCAATTCGAAGAGGTCTTGCCATGATTCGGGGCGGCGGGAGAGGATGACGTCACCGGTGGCGGGGTCGCGGCGAACGTAGACTTCCGAGCCTTCGAAGCGGTATTCGGAAGGCAGGCGGACGGCCTGGCTGCGGCCGTTGCGGAAGAGTTTGGCGGTTTTGGGCATGATATATATCATGGTATATATCGAATTGCGACGTGTCAATCGTTTGCTTCTTTTGCGAAACCAATCAGTTCCGGGCTAATCTGGATATTCGAAAGTCTTTCATTTGG
>JBAUVJ010000445.1:0-6401 GCA_049583165.1 Candidatus Sulfotelmatobacter sp.
TCCCCATGCTTTACGGCTTGAACATTGAACTTGCCGCCCTCGAAGGGAAACGCCTTCAACGGATCCCCTTCGCCCATAACATAAAGCCAGGTCTGATTATTGGGGCCCTTCCAGATGATGGGCGCGCCGTGGATGTGTCCGGAGGAAGCCTGCCATTTCTGTATGAGGTCGGGCGAATCGGCGCAATCCGGCTCTCCCGGCATGCAGGCCGCGGCCGGAGGAGGAAACGGACCGGGTTGATATCCTGGCATCTTATCCGTGTTCATCAGGTAGAGCCGGCCATCCTTTCCTCCACCAATTACAAACTGGTCGAAAAGAACCGGTCCTGATGAGCCCTGGTCGAGATCGCACTGGTCGAGCAACATCTGATTGCATGGCGCAAAGAAACCGGTGACAGAAAGCGCACCGTTCTGGAATTGAAGTTTGACGAAGCTGTCGCCAAAACTATGATTTGCCTGATTGAGGTCGCCGTTGCCGGTTTGCAGGTAGACGTTCCCATTGGTGTCGGCGGCGGGAGCGTCGCCAGCCATCCATATGCCGCCGTTCCGCCCGTTGGGAGTGGGACTCCAAACAGTTTTCATCGCGAGGGTTGCTGCGTCGTAGACGAAAAACCATCCGGCTAACCCATCCGCGTTGTCGCCACCAAAACCAACATATAGCAGGCCATTCGAGAGGAGCAGACCAGCCCTCTGCTTGCGTCGTTGAATCCATACGGCCGTATTTTGGGCAAAGGTCTGGCCGCCGACAGTTCCCTGTATCACTACTGGCCCTTTTTGGATCTGTCCGTTGGTCAGGTTGAGGTCATACAGCCGATACTGCTGGTCATTGGTCCAGGTGACAGCATAAAGCGAGTTGGTAGAGCGATCGATGACGGGCGTGCTCAGAATTCCCCACCAGGGATCGTCCACCGCCCACATATCGAAGTTCCCGCTTCCATTCTGCGGTCCGGTAGCGTCGCACTTGCAGGCGGTGCCATCACTCAGGTAGGTTGCCCATAGAAGAGTGTCACTACTTGTGGCCGGCTTTTGGTCGGCCATGTATGCGTAAACGGTTCCTTTCATGGTCGCGAAGATGACCACGTTACAGCCGCTGGCGCATTTTGCTTTGGCCGTGGTTCCGATAATGCTGGCCGATGGAACGAGTAAGTTCGACACATAGAGCGGTTGTGCCATGATTTTGGCATCGGCGTAGAGCGTCCATAACTTACCGAATCGGGTTCGGATGCTGCCCTGGGTGAGAATTGATTCGTGGGCATTCACACCGCTACGGAAGTTGTCATTTCTTCGTGTCAGTTCGTCTACCTGAGCAGCTGCCGGAATGATCACAAGCACAAAGATAAGAAATCGGGCAGTCATACTTATTCTCATGGAATCCCCCTTTGAGCTCGATCTCAAACGGCGTGCTGGATATTAGTAGCTCAGTCTTCGCAGTTCAGTCTTTGCGCACTGTCCGCCGAAGGTTATAACGGCGTGTTGCGACGGAGACGTGTGGCTATGGCTGGCACGCGAGTCAGATCGAAAAACTATCCAGTAACTCCCAAATAGCAGTTGACCTGCCATCGTCATCCAGATTCAGCGGCTTCGGTAAGCGATGCGGCTACGGACATTAGCTATATGTTGAACGGATACGAAGGCAGTTGAAAGCTACGGGAACTATCTGTTTGTGTGGCTGACTATCTTTCAGGATAGCTTCGACCTTTTCGGATCTAATTACCAAGGCCCTGCAGCATCAGGAGTAAACAGTTATTCATGGATGAGGCAAGAACATGGCAGGTTTATGACCGGGGTCAGCGTTTTTTCCTGTAACGGTTTAAGCCCCGTGATCACCATGGAGAGAGATACGCGGCAAAAGAAAAATGATGAAGGATTTGGCAAATCTATAGGACTGCTGCCGTTTCCGGTGAACCCCGGCAGGGTCGAATTCCGATGAAATCCAGACTTTGAAAGGTGAATTTCATGAACACACAAACTTGCGTCGATCAAAACCCGAAGCATCGAATTGGGATTCTCGCGATCGTGATGTTTCTGACAGCATTTTTTGTTTTCAATTCGTCACAGGCCTTTGCTCAGAACCCGCAGCAGGTCGCTCTCCTGCGTTGGTATTCCGCAAACCAGACAACCTCTTTCACCGGAATTGTCGGGGCCTATGGGCTGGCGTTTGATGGCCAGAATATTTGGGCGACAGAGTACAGCAAGAATTTCATCGTCAAGCTCCGGGCGGATGACGGCGACATGCTCGACGAGTATCTGGTTGGGACCGGCCCCATCGCGGTCGCGTATGACGGCGCCAACGTCTGGGTGGCGAACCTGGGAAGTAATAACGTTACAAAGCTGCAGGCGAGCACGGGAACGGTTTTGGGCACCTATGCGGTAGGAACGGCTCCTTACGCGCTGGCTTTTGACGGCACGTACATCTGGGTAGCCAACGAAGGGAGCAACACCGTCACGAAGCTACAGGCGAGCAGCGGCGTCGTGATCGGCAGCTATGCCGTGGGAACAGCTCCCGTGGCCGTTGCATTTGATGGGACAGATATTTGGGTGGCCAATTGGTCAACGAGCAATGTGACCAGGCTCCAGGCCAGCACGGGTTCTGTTATCGGAACTTATGCAGTGGGAATCTCTCCTCGCGGCCTGGCCTTTGACGGCGCCAACATTTGGGTGGCCAACGCTTCCTCTAGCACGGTTACGAAGATTGCGGCGAGCACGGGGGCGATCGTAGGCGCATACTCGGTGGGAAGCGAGCCCTTCGCGCTGGCCTTTGACGGGGTCAACATTTGGGTGGCAGACCTGAGCGGAGATGCTGTGACAAAATTATTGGCCAGCACAGGGGCGGTCGAGGGAACATTTGCTCTGTCGTCTGCTCCCATTGGTGTTGCGTTCGATGGCGCGAACATATGGGTATCAAGCTACAACGGCGGGTTAGTGTTCAAGATGTAACGCGCCGCACTGACGGCAATTTCACTCCGGCTAGATCGCCGACACACTACGGTAACCTTTCCGACTCCTGCCCACTGACGTAAAAAGGAGGCGGAAGGAAAACGCGATGGTCGGGAACAATAAGCAGTTGCTTGTAGAATTCAGGGAAGGTATTCGGCTGGTCATCACAGACCACGGCCTGGATTATGGGAGCCGCTTCACGGCGGAGGTCTATGCGGCTGATGGGAAGTGCTGCGGGTCATTGGGAAGCGCCGATTACGCAGCGCGGGGGCGGTTCATCGATGATGCCGTCTCTCCACAGGCACGCGTGGAACACTTCGCTGCCGCATATGATCTATGCATTCTGAAAGCCCTTTCGGCAGGCCCGTGGAAGTGATTGGAAAGTAGTCAGCCCTCGATTCTATATCCTCTATTACTCTGCGGGCACGCTCTGCAGCGCTGGGTTGTTCGGCAAATCCAGAGCCGGGCGGTAGCCTCTGGCGGCGAAATAGAGAACATAGACATGGCAGAGGAACGGGACCCAAAACGCATAGCGAATACTGCTCATGTCGGAGATATAGCCCATGATGGCGGGGAAAAACGCGCCTCCAATGATAGACATCACGAGCAAAGAAGAGCCGAGTTTGGTGTATGGGCCCAGATGCTTGAGGCTCAGGGCAAAGATGGTCGGAAACATGATCGAATGAAAAAATCCGAGAAGGACGAGCGCCCACATGGGCGCTGCTCCGCCGCCAGCCAGCACGATCACAAGGCAGATCAAGGCCGACACCGCGAAGAGCGAGAGCAGGCGTGAAGCGGCGATGCGCTTCATAATCGCCGATCCGGCAAATCTGCCAATCATGAATCCCAGCAGATGCAGCTTCAGATAATTTGCCGCCTGCTTCTCGGGCAGTCCCGGCATGCTGTATTGCGCAAACCGGATGATGAAACTGGCGACGCCGACTTGCGCGCCTACATAGAAAAACTGCGCGAGCACGCCTTTGAATAAGTGTTTGTAGGGCCACAATCCCCGCAGGCCGGTGGCCGTGTCCCTCACGGCCGTCTTGCGTTTTACTCCACTGAAACTTTCTTCCCGAACTTCCGGCAGTTTGGAAAAGAAGATGAGCGCGGCCACTGCGAGGAAAAGCCCCGTGATCACCAGGTATGGTCCTTTGACGGTGTTGGCCTCGGCGACCTGGTAAGCCTGCAACTGTGCGGGACTCATGGCGGACAACTGAGCACGGGAATATTCAACTCCAGAAAGTATGAAGGCCGCGCCAAATATTGGAGTGACGACTGCGCCCACGGAGTTGAAAGATTGAGCGAGGTTCAGGCGGCGCTCCGAACTCTCAGGAGGGCCGAGGACCGTCACATAAGGATTCGCCGCTACTTCGAGAACTCCCTGGCCGCAGGCCATCACGAACAGGGCAAACAGGAAAAATCCGTAGAGTCGGACCGATGCTGCCGGAATAAAAAGAAGCGCGCCGCCGGCACAAGTGAGCAAACCAACCAGAATTCCGCGCTTGTAGCCGATCTTCTCCATCAGCCACCCTGCCGGCAGGGCCGCAAGAAAATATCCTCCGAAAAATGCGGTTTGAATCAATGAAGAACGGAAGTCGGTAAGGCGGAACGCTTTCTTTAAGTGGGGAATCAGGATGTCGTTCAGATTGACGCCGAAAGCCCAGAGGAAAAACAGGCTGGTGACCAGGATCAAGGGCAAAACGTAGCGGCGCTCGGTAAGCGGCACAGCCGACTTGGTCATAATCTTTACTTATGAAGTCAATGCTTATTAGGTCAACCGACTACGTCAAAGCGCGATCCAGATGCACATAACCGCCGTCCACGAACAAGTGCTGTCCTGTGATATGCGAAGCCTTCGCCGAAATAACGAAGGCGACCATGGCGGCAATTTCATCAGGAGTAGTCATGCGTCTCCCGAAAGGAATTTTGGCAACGACGCTCTTCCGTTTTTCCTGCGGAGCGGGAAAGGTATCAAGCCACTGCTGATAAAGCGGGGTCATCACTTCGGCAGGAATAACTGCGTTCACCCGAATGCCGTAGGGAAGCAGCTCTGCGGCCCACTCGCGGGTTAAGCCGAGGATTGCGCCCTTGGAGGCAACGTAGCCCGATGTGCCTCCCTGGCCGGTAACCGCGGTTTTCGAACCGATATTGATGATTGAGCCGCGGGTCGCCTTCAAGTATGGAAGCGCGTAGTGCGCCATGTTGAAGTAGTGCAGAAGATTTTTCTCCAGTGAAGAGAGAAAGTTTTCAGGACTGCCGTGTTCGAGGCCGACCTTGTCATTGATGCCCGCGTTGTTCACCAGGGCATCGATGCGGCCAAAAGTTGCGATCGTCTGCTGGACGATCGCTTTGCAGTTTTCCGGCGATGAAAGCTCCATCGCAATGAATGCAATGCTCACACCCTGAGCGCTGATCTCATCCTTCAACCTCTGACAGGCCGCCAGGTCGCGATCCACAACGACTGCGATGGCGCCTTCTTGAACACAGGTTTTTACAATGGCGGCGCCGATTCCTTTCGCGCCGCCGGTTACCAGCACAACTTTATCTTTAAGTTCCAGATTCATAAGTTGCAGATCGTCATCGCAGCGGTGATCGCGCTAGCCGCGCAGATTGAAAAAACCTCCATCAATCGGGTAGTCGCAGCCCGTGATGAACGATGCTTCCTCTGAGCAAAGATAGAGAGCAAGAGCAGCGACCTCCTCGGGCTGAGCCATTCTGCCGATGGGCTGCGATTTTTCCAGCGTGGCAAACATTTCTTGTTCCTTGCCGGGATAATTGCGGCGCAGGTAACCATCAACAAAGGGCGTATGGACTCTTGCGGGAGAAATGCAATTGCAGCGAATGTTGTGGGCCAGATAATCCCTGGCCACGGAGTACGTCATCGCTACCACCGCGCCTTTGCTCATGGAGTAGGCGAAACGATCGGCCAGACCGGATGTTCCGGCAATCGAAGCCATGTTTAAAATGATGCCGCCTCCGTTGGCTTTCATGTGGGCGACCGAAGCGAGCATGCAGTTGTACAGGCCCTTCACGTTGACCGCGAAAAGTTTGTCGAAGTCGGATTCCAACGTGCCTTCCAGGTTGCCGATGTGAGAAATTCCGGCATTGTTCACCAGGATGTGAACGTGTCCGTCTTGAAACAGCTGATCGAACGCGGCCTTAACACTATCGCGCTGGGATACGTCGCAGCGATAGGCTTTCGCATTGCCTCCACTCGACAAGATTTCGTCTGAAACAGTATTCGCGGCGCTCTCGTCGAGATCCAGAACGCAGACGCTGGCGCCGCTGGCGGCAAACCTTTGGGCGATCGCGCGGCCAATGCCGCTGCCCGCTCCTGTGACCACGGCACGTTTGCCGTCAAGACGAAAAGAACTTGAATTGCCGGTCAGAAAAACCTCCTGAGCCGCTGGCCGTCTGAAATCATGGCCAGCTTTCAAAGGCATCGAATATAGTAGAGCGGCTTTG
>JBAUVJ010000446.1:0-9197 GCA_049583165.1 Candidatus Sulfotelmatobacter sp.
GCGCGTGGCGAAGGAAGGCGTCGCGATTGCAGCAAGCAAGATAAAAATCCACAGTCGCATTCTCATCGCGCCTCCACCAAAGAACGTGCAAAGCTGGCCTGATGCAAAAACGATGAGACCAGGGATGGATTGGATCGGAAATGCAGATGGATGTAACTAGCGAGCACGCGTCCACTGACGAAGCCTTCCTGTTCTCTTCGGCCGGTAAGTGAGTAATGGACGCGGTAGGCGTATTGCAGAGAACGGTCAGCGACGATTCGCGAGCAGTGAAAGCTGTGCCCGCGAACGATGGTTCCTTTTTCTCCAAGCAGGCAATCCTGCGCGAATTCTACGTCGGCGTATCCGAAATGAACCAGGCCTTTGGTCATCTCGATGGTGAGAGGAAGCACGCCCGCCATGGGATAACTTTGCCCTTCTATCGTGGCCACTTTTTCAGCCAGGTACATCAAGCCGCCGCACTCGGCATACACCGGCTTGTTCGCTTTCGCAAAGTCTCGAATTTCCTGAAGCAGGCCGCCATTGTCGCTAAGGGCAGCGGCGCAAAGTTCTGGATATCCACCACCGAAGTACAGAGCTTGAAGATTCCGCGGTAGTGCGCGATCGGCGATCGGACTGAACTCCACGATCTCGGCGCCGTTCTCGCGTAGAAGATCGAGGTTGTCCTCGTAGTAAAACGAAAATGCTCGATCGCGCGCGAGGCCCACGCGGATGCCTTTGTACGTGGGTGCAGCGCTGTTTGCCGACGGAGTCTCAAATCTTTGGCTGTAGGCGGTTTCTTTCAACAGTCGCTCAAGGTCGAGACGGTTGCCGAATTGTGTAAGAGTGGAGAGGCTGGCCTTGATTCCTTCAGCGGCAGTGTGCAGCCCAAGATGCCGCTCGGGGACTGCCGCATCCGCTTCCACTGGTAGCCAGCCGAGCACGGAAATCGCAGAGGATTGGCGAATCGCCGACTCCAGCATGCGAAAGTGTGCATCGCCAGCCACTCGGTTCAAGACGACGCCAGCGAAACGCAGTTCCGGATCGAAGGTTTCGAATCCTCGAATCACGGCAGCAATGCTGCGTGCGCTGTTCCCGGCGTCCACCACCAGAACCACTGGCAGCTCCAACAACTTGGCAATTTCCGCTGTGCTTCCTTCGTCCGAACTTCCCGTCACGCCGTCGAAGAGCCCCATCATTCCTTCGACCACAGCGACATCGCACTGTGCTGAGGCGAGAGAGAAAATTTCGCGATTGGCTTTCGCCTTGAGCATCCAGGTATCGAGGTTCCGCGTAGCGCGGCC
The DNA here is from genome assembly GCA_049583165.1 of Candidatus Sulfotelmatobacter sp. Lineage (GTDB taxonomy): Bacteria > Acidobacteriota > Terriglobia > Terriglobales > Acidobacteriaceae > Sulfotelmatobacter. Next base: position 1,281 of record JBAUVJ010000446.1, read on the forward strand.
GGCAGCAACCGCAAGATGGCCGCCGTCGATAAAATCGGGGCCGCACTTAAACGGCTGCACTGTTATCCCTCGCGCTCGGAGCGCAGCAATGATCGCGAGCGCGACCGTGGTCTTGCCCACGCCGCTGGCGGTTCCTGCCACGACCAATGCATTCATGGGCGCACCTCGGCAACTCCCTTGAGTACAAGAGGCAGTCCTGCGACCATGAGCAAAACATTATCCGCAACACACGCCACCCGCTGATTGATTTCGCCGAGCAGATCGCGGTATTTGCGTCCCTCGGGAAACGGGGGAACAATCCCGCTGCCAACTTCATTCGATACCAGAGCAATCGAACAAGGCGCGGCTCGCAGCGCCGTGTAAAACTTATTCAGCCGTTTTTCAATGGCGACTGGATTGCCTTTCTCCGCGTCGAGGAGATTCGCGGCATACAGCGTCAGACAATCGATCACAATCATCTGGAAATTCAGCCCTTCGTCCGTCAGCACCCGGTCGAGATCCAGCGGTTCCTCGATCGTTCGCCAGTCATTGGGACGTTCCGTCCTGTGGCGTTCGATCTTGTGGCGCATCTCGTCATCTGAATCGGAGGGCCGGGCAGTCGCTAAGAATGCCACGGCCGAAGCTGCTGCGGCGAGCGTTTGCACGTATCGGCTCTTGCCGCTGCGCACACCGCCCAATACCAGCGTGATGGTTTTTCGAGATAGATCCTGCATGCTCACCGATGTGGCAGCAAAGGCCCTGACGCGAGCGGGATGCTAGTGGTAGCTTTCAGACGCAGGTTGAGGACAAATCGTCAGAACGCTCTCCGACTCTCCCATCGAAGTCGAATATGCCTGGGGTCAGCGTCTGGCCGGTCTCCTGACTTACGCTTCGTCGAACTTGAGCAGCCTTCCCGGAACATTCTCCAGTGGCGCAATTGAGCTCAGTTCTCAGCGATTACAGTTGCGGGGCAGTGGCGGATTCCAACCGCCTTCCCAAATACCAGACTTGGTGATTTATACCGCGATGCGAAAGAAACGTCAAACAGCGAGCACGAGTGCAAATGAAAGAGCGGATCGTTACAGGCGCGTCCAGCTTCCTGCGGGCAACTCGCACGACCAATCGTGCTGTAGGAGCGTGTACATGATTTCCAATCCGGTAACCAACCGCGGTCCCGGACGGGAGAAGTATGCGCTTGCATTTACCGCATAGACCCTGTCGTGGCGTACGGCTTTAACTTGTTTCCACTCGTCGGGAAACTGCGTGACGCGGTATTCCTCGATCGATCGTTCGAGGTTGTGACCGCACGGCATGACGAGAACAACGTCAGGATCGGCACGCAACACCTGGTCCCACTTCATGCGGTAGCTGTCCTTTCCCAGCTTGCCGAGCGGGTCTACGCCGCCGGCAAAGTCAATCATCTCCGGGATCCAGTGACCCCCGTTGAAAGGTGGTGAGAGCCATTCCAGGCAAACTACCGTCGGTCTTTGGGTTTTGCTCTTCTGCCGGATCGTGGCGATGCGTTCGCGCAGTGACGATACCAGAGCGTGAGCTTCCGCCTTCCGGTCGGTGGCCTCGCCAACCCGCAGAACGTCTTCCATTACGTCGTCGAGGGTGTGAGGGGTCAACGAGAGCACTTGAGGCCTTGAAGAAAGCTGGCCGACAGCCTTCGCCACATGCGAGGTGCTGATGGCGCACACGTCGCACAGCTCTTGCGTGACAATGAGGTCCGGCTTGATGGCTTCCAGCTTCGGGATATCGATTCGATAGAGGCTGTCGCCGTGCGAGGTGTATGAGTTCACATCCTTGTCGATTTCCGCCGAGGTCAAATTATGCGCAAGATTCGTATTCACGATGATCGCTTTTCTTGCAGCCTCGGGAGGGAAGTCACATTCGAAAGTCACGCCGGCAACGGAATTTCCCAAACCCAGCGCGTACAAGATCTCAGTAGCCGACGGCAAGAATGAACAGATCTGCATATAAGAGCCTCGGTGCTAATCTGTAACTCTCAAATCAATTTTACGAATGGCGGCATTTCACAAGTTCACGTTCCGCATTGTACCTCGGGCCAGAGTGAGTCTCGGCGCTTGAGCACTCAGGTATTATTAAATCGTCAACTCCAGTTTTGAATCGTACGGGAAAATGATCAACAGTAAACGCATCGCGATCGTAATGCCCGCTTATAACGCGGAGAAGACGCTTGAGGTCACCGTGGGCGAGTTGCCCGATCTGGTGGATGTTTGCATCCTGGTCGACGATCACAGCTCCGATGCCACGGTTGAGGTTGCAAACCGCCTGGGCCTGCAAGTTTTCCAGCACGACCGCAACTACGGCTACGGACGCAACCAGCAGACCTGCTATCGTGAGGCGCTCGCCGCCGGCGCTGATGTCGTGATCATGCTGCATCCCGACTATCAATACACGCCGCTCCTGGTTACGGCGATGGCCAGCATGGTGGCTTACGGTGTCTATGATGTCGTGCTGGGCTCGCGTATCATCGGTGGATCTGCACTGCGCGGCGGCATGCCATTTTACAAATACGTCGCCAACCGCTTGCTTACTGCATTCGAAAATCTTTTTCTTCGCGTTAAGCTCTCCGAATACCACACTGGATACCGCGCCTTCAGCCGCAAAGTTCTCACTGAACTCCCGCTGCTGGAAAATTCCGACGATTTTGTTTTCGACAACCAGATGCTGGCCCAGTGCGTACACTTCGGCTTCCGCATCGGTGAGGTTTCCTGTCCCACGAAATACTTCGAGGAAGCATCATCCATTAACTTCCGGCGCAGTGTGGAATATGGAATCGGAGTGCTCGCCACTACTTTGCAGTATTGGTTGCAGAGGATTGGTGTGTTACATCTCGCGCGCTTCAGCCCCCAGGGACGCAAGCTCGAACCTGGCCATCCTGCCTACTATGCGAGCCGCTCCGAGACTACCCATTCGGCCTAGACGGTCGGGTCAACCGACTCGGTTAAAAGATGTAAATTCTTCTGGGTGTATCCCTAGGGTTCCAGTAGTTTTCACCTAGGGTGTTTACCTGAGTCTAAACCGGCGGGCTAGTTCATGCCGCATCTCCTCCAGATTATTTTATCTGGACTCGCCGCGCTCGGATATGAGCCACGGCGCACATCGAGTCGCGGAATCTAAGATTCATGACGGCGCGCGGATCGAAGAAAGTGCGCTGGCCATGCGGTTTTTTGCGGATCGGAAGAGGCTTGCCGGCAGTTATGACACAGAAGGTGAAGGGAATCGACTCAAGTTTGGACAGTCGTCAATTCCGGCGTTTCAGGGCGGTAAATGCCTGTGGAAATGGCTGGTCTTTGATCACAGCTATTTGCCGTCTCAAAATGGCATGGTAGATGCAAGAGCTAAATCCTAGAAAACGTGGAAACACTCCATTTTTTGGAATGGATAGGAGCCTACTTAAATCAGCAGGGGGCGGGATAGTGATGAATGAGCAGTCCGTGCGCCTGGGACCGCGCGAGAAAGAAATCGTGGAATTGCTGTTGCAGGGCTGTGACAATGCCGAAATTGCCAAACAGCTCAAGATGGCCCGCAGAACTGTGAAGGCTCATTTCAACCGGCTTTTTCTGCGTTTCGGAATCACAGATGGAATCAAGCGAGTGAAACTCGCAACACTTTTATACCGGAGGCAATCATGTTCCCATATGAACGTTACGGAAATCGCATCCCCAGTGAGCGAGAACACCGTGTCATCGAACTAGTGGCGCAAGGCTTGAAGAATCGCGACGTGGCGCATGAGATCGGCACCACAGAGCATGTGGTCAAGAATTATCTGCGCGTGATCTACGACAAGCTGGGACTCTGGAACCGGGTGGAGCTGGCGCTGTGGTACGAATCACGACGACCGGGCGCGCAAGCTACGCCCGGAGTGGCCTGAGTTCGAAGGGCCTTCCCGTAATTTACTGACAACCGAAAGCTGGCATGTTTCGCAGTCTTTCCGCAGCAGCGGCCCGGCCCTTCCGGGCCGCCACATCCAATAACAAACGGGCTTGATCGCAGCTCTTCGCTACCCCGTCTCCCCGCAGGTACAGATCCGAGAGGAGCATGGTTGCGGTCAAGTTCTGTTTGGCCACAGCCTTCCACAACCAGGCAACCGCTTGCTGGCTGTCGCGAGCCGCACCGGGACCTGCGTTCAGATATTTTTCGGCCATTGCCAGTTCCTCAGCCCCGCTTTGCTCGGGAGCAGTCGCGCTGGAATTGACTGAAGCGGGAACGGCCGCGGGGGCTGAACGAGCTTTTGATCTTTGATCATTTTCTGCGCTCAGACTCGTTTGCTTTTGGTTCTGCGATAGGGAAGCTGGCGTAGGACGAGCCAGATGGGCGTTGTTTGCGGGAGTCGGCTGAGTTGTGGCTGTATCAGCCGGTTTGGCGGGCGGAGCCGTTTGCGCTTCTCCGGATGGAGCCGGCACCGCTTGCGGCAGCGCTGCCGGCGCGGTGCCACTGCGCCAGAAGGTAGTGTTGCTGCGCCACGTCACATATACGAGCGAAGCCAGAACCACCGCGACCGCCAGTCCTACATAAACTTTGTAATTGCGGCGCGACGGCTCGGGTTCATACTGAGTCAGCGAATGAAATTCGTTCGGTCGCCATCCCGTAGGCGAGACAGGAGAACTCTCCCGAGGTGCAATATCTTCATCGTGGGCGTAAAAGCCAGCCGTAGAATCGGTCGCGACGGTTTCCACCCGGTTTAAAGATGATCGTTCAGGTCCATCCCAAACTCTTGCACTTACCGGCGCGGCTTCCGCAATTTCCTGCGAATCAGATTCTTCTGAGAATGTAAGCGGGAGGCCGCACATCCCACAAAATCTCTGGAGTGCGGAATTTCCAGCTCCACAGCTCTCGCAGATCAGCGTCGCCGTCTCCTGCGCGAAGGGTTTTGCAATTACTGGCTGATCGGGAAAATCTTCTCGCGGGTCTTCGTTATGATTCTCGTCGTGATGATTCTCGTTCGCAGGAGTGGGCAGGTCCGCAACATCCACCGCCGGCGAATTGCGCGTAAGCTCTCGAACCAGTTCAGAAACGGCTTCCGCCCGTTTCTCGGGAGGGGTGGTGAAATATACCTCCGCCCATCGTCCCATGTGCTTCGCCAATAGGGGATTCATCAGCGGATTTAGATCCGGCTCCGGCAATATGGTTACATCCGGCTCATTTGTTGGCTGTGCCACCGTCGTTCTCCCGTCGAGGATAAACAATATGATTGCACTCCCGGCGAACAAGGTTGTCAATTCCAAGGGTGTGAAATCAAGCTAAAAATTTGAATTCAATCGCAGGCTCTTCTGGAGGCGGGTTCGAATTGATCCATTTGGGCATCGCGCTGGCTGGCGAACTTGCCATTCGAAGTCTTCCCGTAGAGATCGGAATCCGAGCAGTAATAAAGGGCCGTGTGGGGGTCGATCCAAACTTGAGTATCCGGATTTCCCTTGTATTCCGGAGCGTCGGGCGCCTCCGCGAGTCCAAGACCAATCATAAGCTTATCGAACATGGAGAGATCGGCATCAGGAGACGGCGTCTTGCGCCGGTTGGCGGCAGTGACCGCGGCACGGCCGGTGGCACGAACCGTATGGTGGGGAAGCATTCCCCAGCGAATGACGAAAAATACCAAAACCACTGCGATCGCCAGGTAAAAATCGCCTCGCCGGGCACGCCAGAAACGCGCAAGCTTGCTCGAAGAACTTTTCTCGGTTATCGCTTCCAGAAAATCTCGCGCCTTTGCGGCTGAGCTCCAGGTGACGTCGCGCTGCTTGGTCCGGGTTGCCGTGTCTGAAGCAACGAGTAGATCGTCCTCAATATCCTGCGAGGCAGGGGCTAGCAGCTGAATCGCGCCATCCGATTCATTCGCATTCTCTAGGTTCGCAACTTCGTTCGTCTCTTCGCTGGCGCCGGATTCCGCCGCCAAAGCGAGATTGTCCGGAAATGCCGCCGTAGCCAGCAACTTGATCAGTTGCTCCTCATCTTCTGCGGTGTGCGAGTGGACCGTGCCGCGAGGCGGCGTGTTTCCGTTAGCTGGAGGCGCATCATGGCTGGCTTGCTGCCTGAGCCACGCCGAGGCGAGCTTGCTCTGAACGCTCGATGGATCGCTCTCGCTAATCCTCGCCGCGCCACATTTGCCACAAAACAGCTCTTGTTCGAAAAACGTCTCCCCGCACTTCCAGCAGACCGAGCTTTCTTCGGTGGTACCAGCCTCCATTGTCCTAGATGGCTCATGCTTGACTTCGATTGCAGGAGTTTGGTCTTTCGCCAGAGCCGCAAGATTCGGCTTGAGCTTTTCGATGGCTGCCAGCATGGCAGAGCGCTCCGCGGCCATGGAGTTCTTCAAAGCCCATTCGGCTCCCCGGCCAATCGCTTCGGTCACCAACCCCGCCATCAGTTGACAGGTGTGGATATCCTCTTCGGCAAAGCCCCGCACCCGGTCGAAGTAAAGTTCCAGAGCGCCTACAATCGCGCCGTCATGATAGATCGGCACCGCCACCAGCGACCGTATCTTGCGCTTGCGGCATGACTCCGCATCGAATAAAAATTCCTTGGATGCATCGGGGGTACGCAGCACCTGTCCCGTGCGCACGCTGATCGCGCAAAAAGCGTTCTCCAGGGGAACCTCGCTTCCCACGGGCAATGCAGGAGGCCCGGTTCCAGCGTGGTAGCGGATCGCTTTTCCTTCTAGGATTCCAATCGCTGCTCCACTCGCATTTGTAATTCGCGCGATCCTCCGCGCCACCACAGCCATCGCCTCGTCGGATTCCAGTTGGCCGATTTGAATCTGGTGCTGAGTTTCGACAATCTCTGAAAGAATCAGCGTGTAGTCATTGTCCGGTCGTTGGCTGTCCGCCGTCCGTTGACTGCTTTGTTGCAGTGTTGCCTGCGTTTCAGCTTCCTGCTGTCGAAGTTGCTCGCTCTGCAACTCCAGGCTCTCTTCGATTCGCCGTATCTCGAGATTGTGGTTCTGAAGGTCGTGGGCAGCCTCAAGCAGTTTGGCAAAGGTCTGCTCATCGAGGCGCGGTTTGTTTTTTTGGTCTGTCACAATCTCGTTTACGATCTTCGTGGTTCTAGTGCTTCGAAAATGGTGCTACATCGGCCAAGTTTATTCTAGTGCAAATTCTCTTGCAGACAACCTCATTCCCGGTTTGCAGGGTTAGCTAGGGTAGTCTTCTATTCTTGCAGTCTTCCACAGATTCCAAAGTTACCCTCGTAAGCCGACTCCCCAGGTGGCGGAAGAATTTAAAAAACATGCCGACAGAAATTGGTTTAGGTGACGGAATAGTGACGATGCCCTAAACTCCGTCAGGTGCGACCTTTCGGCTCCGGAAGATGCTACTTGTGCAAAACGCAGAACTGGACGAGGTCGCCCCAGAGTGACAAAGGAAGATGCCCCTTCGTACCCATTCTGGGAACGCAGACTTTGGTGATGGTGCGAATCTGCCCTGCTTCCCGTTTCCCAAGTCTCGACGGTTCCCGAGCGCAGCGGAGAACACTCCAATAGGTTCAAATCAATAGTCTTAGGCAGTCGCAATGTATCGGCGGGGAGCCTGTCGAATTGTGCCGGATGCACTTCGAGAACAGTTAGAAAACTGCTACAGAGGTTATGGCTCGGTGGCGGCACTCGTCCCTCGTTGTTCCAATCCGGGACTAACCACAATGTCGTGAAGCTCCTGAAGTTCCGCCGGAACCTCGGCGCTCGTCTTCAAGTGCAAGTACACGCTGGTCTTAGATCAGGAGAATGGCTCGGCGAAAGTTTGGCGAAGAATGTGCATTGTAAAAATGCGGAAGTAATTCAAAAAGAAAATGAGAAAACGATGGAGAGACTGCCATGATGGATCTCAATGAAGTGAAGGTTACGCCACGGGATCAACAGGTGCTCGACTTACTCGTCCAGGGCTGCAGCAACAAAGAGATCGCCGGCCAGTTGAGCATCAGCCC
>JBAUVJ010000447.1:0-3682 GCA_049583165.1 Candidatus Sulfotelmatobacter sp.
GGACGCTCCCGTGTCCCAGGGCTCGGCGATCAGACGTAACAGGCCCAATTCCGGATCAGCGGCAATTTCCGCGAAAATCGGAGCGTGCCCCCAGTTCAACGATCCATCGGCATTGCGGCTAAACACTGAGGCCAGATCGAAGCGGAAGCCGTCGATGTGCATCTCTTTTTTCCAATGACGCAGGCTGTCCATCACCATTTTGCGCACATGCCCCCGGCCAAAATTTAAAGTGTTACCTGTGCCCGAATAATTCGCATAGGGCTGTGCCGGGTCGGAGGTCATCATGTAATAGCTTGCGCTTCCTAAACCCTTGTAGCTGTATATCGGACCTCTGTGATCGCCTTCGCAGGTGTGGTTGTAGACAACATCAAGCACAATGCCGATACCCGCTTCGTGGAACGCCTTCACCATATTCTTGAATTCAAGGCGCTGTTCGTAGTCCCGCTTACTGGCGTATTGCGCGTGGGGAGAAAAGAAGTTCAGAGGCATGTATCCCCAGTAGTCGCCCTCCTGAGGGTCGCGCTGGAATATCGGCATCAACTCGACCACGGTCACGCCGAGATCCTTCAGGTAAGGGATCTTGTCGACCAGCCCGGCATAAGTCCCTGCCCGAGACGAATCGACACCCGAGTTCGGGTTCCGCGTGAAACCCCGCGCATGCAGTTCGTAAATGATCGCATCGGCTTCATGCTTCGGTGGTCGGGCCTCCTGCCAGTCAAACTCCGCTCTGTGCTCCGTCAGCACGCCGAGGGGCGCCCTCCCAGCGTTCGATCCTTCCTGCATGGCCAACGTGCGGTCGAACTCGGGCGGAAAGAAAACAGCTTTCGCATAAGGGTCCAAGATAATCTTCTGTGGATCAAAGCTATGAACGCCCGGCAAATCTTCTCCCGCCACGGAGTATGCATAGTAGCGGCACTCGCCTATCTCTGAGATCGGAATCCGGCAATGCCAAATCCGGCCTGACTTGTTTCGCAGGAAGTCGAAGCGGTAAACGAATGCCGGGCTTACCAGTTCCGGCGGAGCGTACAACAGCAAGGTCACAGTTTCAGCGTGCTCGGCATATACGGCGAAGTTGAAGGCTTGCTGCGCTTCGATCCAGGTGGCGCCGAGTGGCAGGGGGCTGCCTTCGGCCTGTTCCCAGGTTGCTTTCGCGGGTTCGGCAAGGGCGCTCGAGCTCCCATGATCGAGGGCGGAGCTTAGTTCTTGTGTTACGTCTTTCACTCCGCCTTACCTTTTGGGGCTCGTGGCTCAAGCATGGGAAACAATCGCGTTTGGCACACTGGGACGCTCTACCTTCGTCGGCCGATCGACCATTTCCGGTTCCACGCGCTTCGACATTTCTGTCAGTTCCCGCAACCATCGAAAAGCCGGGAGCGGCGCCATGTCGCGCGGACTTCGCCACCGCCAATTTCCGGTTGTGCTGCCCGGAATGTTCATGCGGCTCTGAGCGCCGAGATTGAGGAGATCCTGAAGTGGTGCAACGGCCAACGCCGCAGTCGATCTCCATGCCAAATCCGCCAGCAACGGTGCTGCGTCCTCACTCGTGCCCGGCGCACGTTTCAGGTAGGCCCAGAAGTTCTGTCGCTGGTACTCGGGCAGTTGTTCGTACCATTCTCGGGTTGGAGCATTATCGTGCGTGCCTGTGTAAGCGACCGTGTTGCTGACAAAGTTATTCGGAAGATATGGATTATCGGAGTGACCGTCGAAGGCGAACTGAAGAACCCGGGTTCCGGGCAACTGGAACTGATCCCGCAGTCCATAAACATCGGGAGTGATGATTCCTAGATCTTCCGCGATGAAGGGCAGGCCGCCGAGTTCCTTCTGCACGGCTTCAAAGAACGCGGAGCCAGGTCCCCGCACCCATTGACCTGACTGAGCCGTTGGAGCGTCCACCGGGACGTGCCAGGCCGCGGCGAATCCCCGGAAATGATCCAGACGAATCGCATCCACATGTGCGAGGAGTGCACGCAGCCGATCGATCGACCAGCGAAAGCCCGTCGCAGGGAGGGCATCCCAGTTGTATACCGGGTTGCCCCAAAGCTGGCCCTGCGCGCTGAAATAGTCCGGAGGAACGCCCGCGACGAAACGTGGGTGACGTCGTTCGTCGAGCAGAAACAATTCCGGGTCGGCCCAGACATCGCTGGAATCCGGAGAAACGAAGAATGGCAGATCTCCAATCAGTCTCACGCCCTTGGAGTGCGCATAATCCTTGAGTTGATCGGTCTGGCGGAACAGCAGGAATTGAGCGAAGCAGACCTCCTCGATTTGATTTGCCAATTCCCGTCTGGCCGCGTTCAGACTGTCGGGGCGGCGCTGCACGAACTCTTCCGGCCAGTTGAGATAGTACTCGCCGCGAAATTTGGTTTTCAGCGCACGAAATAGCGCGTAATCGTCCAGCCAATGTTCCTGTCGCCGGCGGAACTCGTCATAGTCCGGCCGCAAATGCTTGCACGCCCCGGCCTTGAAATTCGTCCACGCCGTTTTGAGGAGACGATACTTAAACGGGATTACCGCGTCGTAATCGACAGCGTTGGAAGGGAACTCGGCTTGGCAATCCGCAGTCTTCAGCAAACCGTCCGCAATCAGAGAATCGGGACTGATCAGTGCAGGATTTGCCGCAAACGACGACACCGACTGATAAGGAGAGTTTCCGTAACCCGTCGGACCGAGCGGCAGCACCTGCCACCACTTCTGGCCGGCACTATGAAGGAGATCAATCCAGGAAAACGCTGCTGAACCAAGATCACCGATGCCGTAAGGCGACGGCAGAGATGTCACGTGCAACAGTATTCCCGAGGCGCGGTACCCGGGCGGAAATGGCGGAACACTTGCAGCCCCCCCGTCACTGCTCATCGCTGGGCTCCGGAACCTAACGCATTGTTCACGATCTTTTCCGCCTCGTTCACGATGGCACTCAGATGCGATGAACTCTTAAAGCTTTCCGCGTAGATCTTGTAAATGTTTTCGGTGCCGGAGGGCCGGGCCGCGAACCAGCCGTTTTTAGCCACCACTTTCAGTCCGCCAATGGGAGCTTGATTGCCCGGTGCCTGGGTCAGCTTGGCGGTAATCGGCTCGCCCGCCAATTCCGACTCTTTGACTGAGCCCGGCGAGAGCGCCGAGAGTTTTGCCTTTTGCTCGGGAGTGCTGGGCGCGTCGATGCGCGTGTAATAGGGGGTGCCGAACTCTGCCGTTAATTCCTCGTAGTGTTGGCCGGGATCCTTACCGGTTCGAGCTGCAATCTCGGCGGCCAGCAGGACCATGATCAATCCGTCCTTGTCGGTGGACCACACGGTGCCGTCGTGGCGAAGAAAGCTTGCTCCTGCGCTCTCTTCTCCTCCGAAGCAATACGAGCCATCGATCAGTCCCGGAACGAACCACTTGAATCCGACGGGAACTTCACGCAACTCACGGCCGAGTTTTTGAACGACACGGTCAATCATGCTGCTGCTCACGACTGTTTTTCCAACAGCAACGGTCTGCTTCCATTGCGGCCGATGCGTCACCAGATAACGAATGGCCACGGCGAGATAGTGGTTTGGGTTCATTAAACCCGCGACAGGTGTGACGATCCCGTGGCGATCGGCGTCAGTGTCGTTCCCGAACGCAACCTGATAGTGATCTTTCAATCCCACGAGTCTTGCCATCGCATACGGACTCGAGCAGTCCATGCGGATCTTTCCGT
>JBAUVJ010000448.1:0-7767 GCA_049583165.1 Candidatus Sulfotelmatobacter sp.
GCCTATGCGCTCTTACTGCTGCGAGATGTATTTCGATTTATCCCTACCAGATCGGCCAGAACAACGACGAAGCGATCGACTCCGGCGCGTTCTGGTTCTACCGCAAGCTAGGCTTTCGTTCAGGACGAGCAGATCTGCGTGTGCAGTGTGAAAAGGAAGAGCACAGAATTGCTGCTGATCCGAAATACCGCACTCCGCCCCGCACCTTGAAACGCCTGGCCGAGGCCCACATGTTTTATGAATTGCAATCGCCGGACATTCATAATTACAACTGCGGCGACTGGGATACTTTCTCAACCCGTAATCTCGGCTTGCTTGTGAACCGCCGCATGGCGCGTGGATTCAATGGCGACAGCGAGAAAATCCGGCGAGCTTCCACCGCTGCTGTGACGCGTGCGCTAAAAATCAAGCCTGCCCAATGGACTGAAGGCCAGCTTCGCTCTCTCGAAAACTGGTCCTTAGTCCTGGCCCTAATCCCTGGTCTGGCCCGCTGGTCGGCGGACGAGAAAGATCGAGTCATCCGAATCATCCGCGGCAAATCCGGCCCCAGCGAATTGCCTTACCTTCATCAAACCCGGCGTCACGCGCGCCTTCGATCAGAATTGCTTCGCCTCGGCTCGAACCCATCAGGCATAAAGGCCACTGAGAGCAGTCCGAGAATCGGCTATACTTTTTCGGTGTAGAACGAACTTGAACTCCTAATTCGAAAACTTGAGTCTTCATGCTGTCCTCGACGTCCGCACCCATAGTTCTCTACGATGGCGTCTGTGGCCTCTGCAACCGCTTTGTACAGTTCATTCTTCGCCGCGATCGTAAAGACGTCTTCCGTTTTGCGTCGCTGCAAAGCGCTCTATCCAGCCGCATACTCGTTCGCTACAATCTCGCACCCAGCGATCTGGATACGGTTTACGTCGTGGTCAATCCCGAACTTCCCGACGAGCGTCTGCTGCGGCGTTCCGACGCAGTTCTCTTTGTGCTGAAAGAACTCAGCATCATGTGGCGTTCCACCGCGTTCGTGCTGCGACTCGTGCCCAGGTTTTTTCGTGACCACGCCTACGACGCACTCGCAAGCCGCCGTTACCGCATCTTCGGCCGCCACGAAACGTGCGTTATCCCAAACGCCCAGCATCGCAATCGGTTTCTGGATCTCTAGCGTCAGACTGTTTCTGATAGGACTGAGGACTCAACGCGAAGAGCTTTTATGTCTTTGAAAATATCCCAGCAAATGCCTCTGCCCGTCTTCCAGCGGTATTTCGCGAGGCAGTATTTCCCGCAGAGCCCAATCGATGCGGTCAACCGCCTCGGAGACGATGCCCTTCAGTTGCTGGTTTTCGGTTGCGTCCAACGAGAGCGAGACCGGGCTTAAAGCGTTGCGGATGTGGTGATTCATCTCGGCAATCACTTGCATCCTAGCCACCGTGAGCTGATGCCGCTCTCTCGTAATCTGCACCAACTTCGCAGTCAGGCAGCTGACAATGAGCGCCGACAAACCTTCCGCCAGCAGTCTCTCGTCAGATCGCCCAATGTCCGGCACCAGCAGATAATGCATGAGTTCAGTCCCCAGAAATGACACCAGCCCCACGCCGACGGCAGCTCCTAGTACGAATCGCCACGAAGCCGGCGCGGTCCGCTCCGCGCCGTGATGTGCGGGTACCCCAGTGCCGTTCTTGCCACGTGGCGTCAATGTTGGCCGAGCAGAGTCAGTTGGAGCGGAATAAGCCTTTAGCATCGTACCCCCCTCAGAATCGGGATGCGCGCGCTGACAACCAACCGAGCATAAGGACTACGGAATAATTCGCGAACCAACCCGCGATTGACCCTCCGGATGAACCGGACCGACGACGTGCGCGCAAACCCTACTTACAACTTGATGATGCTTCGGCTATTTTGGTTAGCCTGACTTTACGAATTTTTCTCCGGCGGAGTTGACAGATTTTATTCCATTTGTGAAGAAGGCTCTGTCATTGCCCTTGACTGCGGGTAATGCGGCTCTGGACACGGCTTTCGCTCCCATTCGTAAAGTAGCTGGTAAAATGTTCCGGCGAGGTTTTCGGTGGCTATTGTTGTGGATTTCGACGCCAAGAACAATATCCTACGCGGTTCGATCGAAGGCCGAATGAGCGGTGCGCTTCTGTTGCAGTACTACGCCGCGGCGGCGAAGTATATGGCGACCCATCCGCCCTGTCGCGGCATTCTGGACTTCACTGGAGTGTCCGAGTTCGAAGTTTCCACCCACGCCATAAGAGAAGTGGCAGCTGCTCCTCCCGCATTCCCCGACGGCTACATGCGAGTCCTGGTGATTCCGAGAGATTACATCTACGGGCTGGCGCGCATGTTTCAGATCCTCGGCGAAAAAACTCGCCCCGACTTGTACGTGGTTCGCACCATGGATGAAGCCTACCGTTTGCTCAAGGTGGAGTCGCCAGAGTTCCATCCCGTCGACCCGTAAGCGAGCCGTTCTGGCATCGCTGTCATGGCGACGCTGCCGACTGTCCTCGTGCCTGCCCTAGGGCCGCCCTCGTGTAAGATAATCGCGAAATTCGATCTCCGAAAACGCCGATCGCATTCGGAAAGGAATGCTTATGAACCTCACACGCATCGCTCTCGCAGCCGTTGGCGCCTTCGCGGCTTATTTTGTTCTGGGCGGCGCAATATTTGGCCTGTTGCCCTCGCTTCGCGGTGAGTTCCAAAAATATCCCGCGGTATATCGAGATCAGCAAGGCCAGATGAGCCACATGCCAGTCGGAATGCCCGCGATGTTCATCGCGATGCTGGCGCTGGCCGTGATCTACAGCCTGCTCTACCATGGCGGCTCTGGCCTCTCCGAAGGTGCGCGCTTTGGAGCGCTGATCGGAGTCTTTTCCGTCTGTTCCTTTGTCATTCACAATTACGTCAACCTGAACATTGGATTGACGGGGACCCTCCAGCAAGCCGCCGCCTACTTCGTCGAATGGACCGTCACCGGCATCGTCATCGGGCTGATCTACCGGCCTGCCACTCCTCACTGAACGCGCGTGACGGAAATTCTCTTCGAGTGCCGCGATGGTTTTCTTTGCCACCGTATTCGTCGGATTGGCGCATCGCGGTTATCTCTAATCGGCAGGCGGAGGGATTTCAACCGCACCATTTATAATTCCTGCTCCATGAATCTTGGCTTAAAAGATCGCGTCGCTCTGGTTGCCGCCTCCAGTCAGGGCATGGGCCGTGCCACGGCCGAAGCCTTCGCCGCCGAAGGTTGCCTCCTCGCCATGTGCGCACGTAACCAGCAAACGTTGCAGACGGCGGCGGAAAATATTAGAAAGCAATATCAAGTCGAAGTCTTCGCCGAGGCGTTTGACGTTACCGATGCGTCTGCCGTCAGCGCTTTCGTAGCTTCCGTCGCAAAGAAATTCGGTGGCGTGGATATCTGCGTCACCAACGCCGGCGGTCCGCCCGCCAAAGGATTTCTCGCCGCCAGCCTCGAAGAGTGGCAACGCGCCCTGGAACTGAATTTTCTCAGCACAGTTTATTTCGCGCGCGAAGTCATTCCCCACATGCAGCGTAAGCAATGGGGACGTATCATCACTCTCACCTCGATCACCACCAAGCAGCCTGTTACCGATTTGGTGCTTTCGAATGCGGTGCGGGCCGCGGTCGTTGGCCTGGTCAAGAGCCTGGCCAATGAGTTTGGCAAGGATGGAATTTTGGTGAATAACGTTGGTCCCGGCTTCACCGCGACCGACCGCTTAAAAGAGTTGGCGACCGCGCGTTCCGCGGCCTCAGGAAAAAGCGAGCAGGAAATTTTTGGCGGTTGGGCGGCCGACGCTCCGTTGAAGCGCTTGGGCGAACCCCGCGAAGTTGCCGAAGCTATTGTCTGGCTCGCCTCCGAACGCGCCTCTTACATCACCGGCCAGACCATCCTCGTGGATGGCGGCATGTATAAAGGTTTGTAGCTTTTTTGGAGAAAGCATGCGATCGATAGCATCCCGGATGTCGGTTATGAGCGGCGAAGGAGCGCTGTCGGTCTTCGCGCGCGCCAAAGAACTTGAGGCACAGGGGCGTTCCATCATTCATCTTGAACTTGGTGAGCCCGATTTCCATCCCGGCGCGTCCGTCGTCGAATCCGCCGCGAACGCCCTGGCTGAGGGCAAGGACCGTTATTGCGCCGTCGCCGGACTTCCCGCGCTGTGCGCTGAGATCGCCGCCTATTTGCAGCGCACGCGCAATATCAATGTCGCTGCCTCGGATATCGTCATCGCCCCCGGATGCAAGGCCGCGCTCTTCGCTTCCATGATGGTGCTGCTCGAGCCGGGTGACGAAGTTCTCTATCCCGATCCTGGTTTTCCGGGCTATTCCTCGATCACGCTCGGCCTCGGTGCGGTGCCTGTTCCTTTCGAGCTATCTTCCCGGAATCATTTTCAGCCTGACTTGGCTGAGATCGCCGCCAAAATCACGCGCCGCACGCGCATGCTCATCACCAACTCTCCCGGCAATCCCACGGGCACGGTTTATACCGACGCCGTTCAGCGCGGACTGGCCGAACTCGCCGTCAAGCACGACCTCTGGGTTCTCTCCGACGAAATCTATGCCCGCATCAACTACGGCACGGAATATTTGTCGATGTTGAACTATTCCGGCATGAACGAGCGCACACTAATCATCGATGGCTTCTCGAAAAGCTTTGCCATGACCGGATGGCGACTAGGCTATGCTGTTGCGCCGCCGGAAGTCGCGCGAGCGCTGGCTTTGCTGGCGGTGAATAGCTATACCTGCGTCGCCGAGTTCACGCAATATGCCGCCATCGAAGCGTTGCGGGATCGCGAAGGTAGCACACCGAGAATGGTTGCTGAGTTTGCCCGCCGCCGCGAGCAGTTCGTTCGCGACTTGAATACAGTTCCAGGATTTCGCTGCGGACCCCCCGAGGGAGCTTTCTACGCCTGGGTGGATATTCGCGGCACGGGCAGCAGCGCGGAAGAAATATGCCGCGTTCTCCTGGATGACGCTGGCGTCGCTGCTATTCCAGGAGCGGCTTTCGGGCCAGCGGGCCAGGACTTTGTGCGCTTCTCGTTTGCTTCGTCCGTGGAGAATTTGCGCGAGGCTGTTGTCCGCATCACAAAAGTTTCGACTGCCTGGCAGGGAACTCTGGTCGCAAAATAATCGCAACCTCCCGTCGGGAATAATTTATCTCCACAAACTTAAGGAACCGTGCTCGTGAAAATCATGCTCATGAAACAAATATTTCTTTCTGTTGTCGCTCTATCCTGCACCGCGATCGCCCTGGCGACGTTGGCCACGGCTCAGGCCCGTCCACTGCCGGGCCCGGACGTGCAACAGATTTATCAGCGTCTTCTGCCGCAGATTGAAAAGATCCCGGCCTTCGACCATCACGCTCACCCGGGCTTCTCCGATGACCCCGATGTCGACGCCATGGCCGCGCCTCCCGATGCCAGCGAGGCCCTGCGCCAGCGCGACGACAATCCGGAGTTGATTGCCGCGGCCAAGGCCTTGTTCGGATATCCCTACACCGATCTTTCCGCGGAACACATCAAGTGGCTGATTGCAAAAAAAGCCGAAATGAAGAAAAAATATTCCGGCACCGCCTACTTCAACATGATTCTCGACAAAATTAATACCGAGAGTTCCGTGGCCAATCGCGCCATGATGGCGGACTATCTTGATCCCCAGCGTTTTCCCTGGGTTTTTTTTGCCGACTCGTTCATGTGGCCCTTTAACAACACGAGCGAGACCGCGCGCAATTCAGACCAGGGCGTCTACATTCCCCTGCAAGAGAAAATGTTGCACCGCTGGATGCAGCAGGAGAACGCGACCAAGCTCCCCGCCGATCTCGATGGCTACCTGAAATTCATCAGCCAGGTTCTTGAAGACAATCAGAAAAAGGGCGGAATCGCGATGAAGTTCGAAGTCGCATATTTCCGGCCCACCACTTTCGGCGATCCCACGCGCGACCAGGCCGCCGACCTTTATTACCGCTACGTCACCGGCGGCATTCCCAGCGAAAAAGATTACCGCACTTTTCAGGATTACATTTTCCGCTACCTTGTTCTGGAGGGTGGACGCTTACATCTTCCGGTGCACATTCACACCGCCGTGGGCATTGGCGACTACTTCAATCTCACGCAGAGCAACATCATGAATCTGGAGAGCGTCTTGCGCGACCCGCGCTACCACAACACAACCTTCGTCATGATCCACGCTGGGTACCCCCACGAGCGCGAGGCCGTCTGGCTCGCAGCCATGAAGAATGTCTATCTGGATTCTTCTTACGGCGAGCTTGCCCAGTATCCCTCGGCCTTCAAAGACACGATGAAGATGTGGCTGGAAACCTTCCCCGATAAGATCACTTTCGGCAGCGACTGTTTCCCGTACAATGAAGCGTTGGGCTCGGAAGAGAGCTACTGGCTGGGAGCCGAGTCATCTCGCACCGCGTTGGCCGCCGCGCTGGCCGAGATGATTTCGGAAAACGAAATCACCGAAGCGCGGGCGCTCGAACTAGCCCACGCTTATCTGCATGACACTGCGGTGAAGTTATATGGGGGCAAGGTTCACTAATCGAACTGATAAGCTTCGTGAAAAATCCAGGAAACGATCGAATGCCATTAAGAGCAAAACGCAAAGCCTCAGCTGGAAAGAAAACGGCCGGCAAAAAAAAATCCGTTAAACAAACGAAGAACACGAAATCCCATTCGCGGGCGCAACGTGCGGTCAACAAACATGCGGCTGCTAAGGCTCCGCTGCAATACGTCCCCTGGCACACTATCCCGCTCGAAGAACTGAAGCCGCTCCTGCAGCGTCAATTCGTCGTCGGCCAGGAAATTATGCTGGCGCGTGTGCTGCTGAAAAAAGGTTGCATCGTTCCCGAGCACAGCCACCACAACGAGCAACTCACTTATATTCTCGATGGCGCGCTAAAATTCTGGATCGACGGAAAAGAGATCGTCGTGCATGCCGGCGAAGTGCTCTGTATTCCGGCCAACATGCCGCATAAAGCCGAAGCGGTTGAAGATACAGTGGACCTCGACGTCTTCACCCCTCCCCGCGCCGATTGGATCAACAAAAGCGACCAATATCTGCGGGGCACGAAGTAACCCGCCCATCCATGCCTCGCTCCGCCACTTCCAATCGAAACCCGGATAATCGAAATCCGGGCCAGCCCGACTCGGACAAACAAACTTCTTCGCCGAGCCAAGCTAAACCCACTTTTGTCTTTCGCTGCATCGGTTGCCATGCGCTGTCCTCGACTGCTCCGCAGGATTTCCGTTGTTCGCAGTGCAACAAACTTCTTGAAATAACCGACCCGTCCTGGAATTCATCGAGTCTGAATGCTACTTTTTTAAAATCTCTTTGGCGCGAACGCCGCTCCTCAAACGCAGCGCTCGACCTCAGCGGAGTGTGGCGTTTCCGCGAGCTTCTCCCAACGCCTGAGTCCGAGCACCAAGTCGTGACCCTGCGCGAAGGCAACACCCCGCTTTACGAGCTTCCGTTGTCGTCGCGCATCACCGGCGTCTCGCGTCTCTATGCCAAGCATCAGGGGATGAACCCAACCGGTTCGTTCAAAGACACCGGCATGACCGTTGCCGCTAGCTTTGCACGGCAAGCGCAATATCGCTGGGTGGCCTGCGCTTCCACCGGCAACACCTCCGCCTCCATGGCCGCCTATGCCGCCCGCGGCGGGATGCGCAGCCTGGTCCTGGTCCCCGAAGGAAAAATTTCGTGGAGCAAGCTTTCGCAAGCACTCGACTACGGCGCGCTCACATGCCAGCTTCGCAC
>JBAUVJ010000449.1:0-3069 GCA_049583165.1 Candidatus Sulfotelmatobacter sp.
CAGTAACCGCCTCGCGACTCCACATCGAAGAGGTGTTGGTGCGATACTTGTGGGTGAGCATGACTTCCACGGAACGCACACCCCCTACTCCGGATGATTCGCCCGAGGCGCGGCGATACAACAAAATCCACCGCTGGCTCGGAATCGCAGACTTTGTCGTCGGCTCGGTTTTTTTGGTCGCCCTGCTGATCACAGGTTGGTCGGGATGGTTGCGCGATATTGCTCTGCGCCGCGGGTTTCAGAACTATACATTCGCCGTTTTTCTTTATCTGTTCTTCCTTCTCCTGATCAGCAAGGTTCTGGGTCTGGGATTTGACTACTTTGCCTTCCGGTTGGAACAAAACTTCCAGCTTTCAACGCAAAAGGCTCGCTCGTGGTTGTGGGATGAGGTCAAGAGCTTTTTGGTGGGGCTGGTGATGGCAGAGATCATCGTGGAGTTGCTGTATTTCATGATTCGGCAATCGCCACAGCATTGGTGGCTGATCACATGGGTTCTGTTCATGGGGTTATTCATCCTGTTAGCGCAGCTTGCCCCCGTGGCGCTGTTTCCGATTTTTTACAAGTTCGAACCTCTGGATAACGAAGACCTGCGCCGCCGGCTGATTCAACTTGGAGAGCGCGCAGGGACGCGCGTCCGCGGTGTATATCGCTGGAAGCTCTCGGAAAAGAGCAAGAAAGCAAATGCGGCTCTTACCGGACTCGGTAGCACGCGGCGAATTATCCTGGCGGACACTCTGCTCGACAACTATGCCCCAGAAGAAATCGAAGCCGTGCTGGCGCACGAGCTGGGTCATCACGTCCACAAACATATTCTGAAAAGTATTTTGGTCCAGGCGGGGATTACATTAGCCGGCTTCTGGGTGGCCAACTTTGTGCTCCACTACGCGGTTGATCATCACATGTTCGAGGAACTCTCCGATTTTGCCAACTTGCCTTTGCTGGCCATCACCGCAACTGTAATTTCGCTCCTCTTGATGCCGGCGCTCAATGCGTATTCACGATACAACGAGAGGCAGGCCGATCGGTACGCGTTTGAATCGATCGCCACCGTGGAGCCTTTCATTTCTTCGATGAACAAGTTGGCGCAGCAGAACCTCGCGGAGCGCACTCCATCTCGATGGATAGAACTTTTATTCCACTCGCACCCTGCAATCTCAAGGCGCGTGGCGGCCGCGGAAGAGTGGGACCGCATGCAAAGCGCGGGCCCGCAAGCGTGAGTGCTAATTCTTCGTGGCAAACGAAAAACTAGCGCTGGCGAAGAATCGTCGCCACCCGTTGAAGATCTTCTTCCGTATCCACGCCCACTGAGTCGTAAAGCGTCTCGCCCACATGAATTGAAACTCCGTTTTCCAGAAAGCGCAGTTGTTCTAGCCGTTCAATTTTTTCGAGCGTCGATTCTGGCTGGCACATAAAAAAATCCAGCGCGGACTTCCGGTAAGCGTAGAGTCCGAGATGCTTGAAGTAGCGCGGAGTGCTGCCATCGCGGTCGAAAGGAATGGTGGCCCGCGAAAAATAGAGAGCACGGCCACTGGCCTCGGTCACGACTTTGACCGCATTTGGATTACCAATTTCCTCCGCCGGGCAAAGGGTTTTCAAGGTTCCGACTTCGATCAATGGATCTTTCATGACATCTAACAGCGTAGCAATTTGCTCCGAACGCACGAGGGGCTCATCGCCTTGCACGTTGAGATAAACATCCGCAGTCAAATCGTTAGAGACTTCATGCACGCGTTCGGTCCCGCTGCGATGATTTGGCGAAGTCATTCGAGCTTTCCAGCCGTAGCGGTCGCAGGCGTTCATGATCTCTTCGGAGTCGGTGGCAATAATCACATCGGAAAGAAATGACGATGAGCGAACCGCCTCGTAGACCCAGCCTACGAGCGGCTTCCCGGAAATTTCTCGAAGCATCTTGCGCGGCAGACGAGTCGAGGCCAGCCGCGCAGGAATGACGGCAACAGTTTTCATGCCACGACAAGTTTCCCGCCTCATGCTGCCAACTGACAAGTATCGAATTGATGAATGCAATCAAGGCTCCTGCAGTGTTTGACACATTTTTACGAGCGCTCTTAAAATGAAGCATTGGATGTGGCGGATCGTTCCGGCTCGTTGAGTCCAAGGCAGCGAGATTTCGCGGAGCTTGCGACTGGTCCCGCTCGTTGCGTTCCCCAAATTGAATGGCGGCGTAGCTCAGGTGGCTAGAGCGACGGTCTCATAATGTCATTATAATCAATGCTTTACGTGCTTTCAATGAGATGCAGTGCGTAAATTGCACCTATTTCGGTGCAATACGAGATAGCTTGGCAGGAATAGCCGACGAATAGCCGACAAAATCGAGTTGATTAGAGCGACGGTACTCAGCACTGTCGCTTTTCATGCGATGGAGATTCTCACCAAAGAACAAGTTGCAGAGTTATGAACAGGCAAGCGATCCTGAGACAGATAGACAACGGCGTGAATGTCGGCTTTGGGGCTGCACACCCGCTCGATCAAGCCGTCTTCGACGGCAACCCCTCCGGGGTGCTGCGACCCGAGGTCTTGAAACATATCCCACACCGATTTCAAGTCTGCCACGGAAACGGTGGCGACAAGCTCGCCCGGATGTCCGTGAAGCCAAGAACCAGTCTCGGGCATGCTCTCTCCTTCTCGTTGATGAATTTCTTCGTACACCGATTGTATGTCAAGCTCAACTGACGCTATCAGGCGTCGGAAGTATGTCTTTTACGCAAGGCTGCCTCATTTAGCAAACGAACGGACAATTCGGACCGCATGGTAGATAAGAAGGCTGGGGACTAGAAGGTGTAGCAAACCTCCGAAAAGCATCCCGGCAAAATACCAGGCGTTTGGCGCGAGTACGGCCCACCGCGTTAGGGCGATCCTGAGTATGTTAAAGATCGCGTGGCGTGCCAGCAGGAATGCCAAAATGCACTCAGCCAGAGCGAGCAATCCCCACATGATTTTCTTCATGTGACGATGTTTGTCTATTTGGGCCATCCTTCGGATGGTTTCTTTTTGGACAGGGATTTCTTCATGAGGTCTTTCCAGTTTCCCTCAAGCTTCAACCGATCTGCC
>JBAUVJ010000450.1:0-4773 GCA_049583165.1 Candidatus Sulfotelmatobacter sp.
GTCCAGATGACTGCCGTCCCCCAGCGAACCGCGCTCAGCCACGCCTTCGGCGCACTCTGCGTCACCCTGGTCGGCACCGCGGAATTTTATCTGCGCACCCCAAACGTCCCGAAATTCATGATGTCCGTCCTCTCCATGGAAGTCATTCTCGGAGGCCTAACCTTCACCGGTAGCCTCATGGCCGCCGGAAAATTACAAGAAATCCTCCCGCAGCGCCCCATCACCTATAAAGGACAGAACCTCGTCAACTTCCTGCTCCTCGCCGTCGCCATCGCCAGCGCCGTCTATCTCGTCCTGCACCCCGAAGCCAAACAATTCTTCCCCCTGATCGTCGGCATCTCGCTGATCTTCGGAATCCTCCTGATCATCCCCATCGGCGGCGCCGACATGCCCACCGTCATTTCCTTATTAAATGGATACGCCGGCCTCTCCGCAGCCGCCATGGGATTCGTCCTCCAGAACAAGCTCCTGATCATCGCCGGCGCGCTCGACGGTTCTTCGGGACTCATCCTCTCCGTCATCATGTCGAAAGCCATGAACCGCTCCTTCACCAACGTCCTCTTCGGCGCCTTCGGCCAGGTCCAGCCCGCGGCCGCCGGCGGAGCCGAAGCCAAGCCCGTCCATAGCGCAACCCCGGAAGAATCCGCCGCCATCCTCGCCGCTGCCAACAAAGTTGTCATCGTCCCCGGCTACGGCATGGCCGTCGCGCAAGCCCAACACAAAGTCCGCGAACTCTACGACATCCTCACCAAGAAGGGAGTCGAAGTCCGCTTCGCCATCCATCCCGTCGCCGGACGCATGCCCGGCCACATGAACGTCCTGCTCGCCGAAGCCGACATCCCCTACGACCGCCTCATCGAAATGGACGAAATCAACGGCGACTTCCCCCAAACCGACGTCGCCCTCGTCATCGGCGCCAACGACGTCACCAACCCCGCCGCCCGCACCGACGCCTCCAGCCCCATCTACGGCATGCCCATCCTCGACGTCGACAAAGCCCACACCGTCATGGTCATCAAACGCGGCATGAGCCCCGGCTTCGCCGGCATCGACAACCCCCTCTACTACCTTCCGAATACCCTGATGCTCTTCGGCGACGCCAAACAATTCGCCGGCGCAATCGTCCGCGAACTGAGCGGCGGACACTGAAAGCGGAAGCCGTCTCTGTCGATATTTCGAATCTCGTGGACTTTGATGATTAATCGGGTTGATATCCCGAATCTGTTTGACAGGGTTAAATAACCTTCCTAGACTTGTTGCATGGAGATTCGCCTTCAATCCGAGAAGGAAGCGCAGCTCTCGGAGATCGCTGCCCAGAGAGGCTTAAAGACAGACGAACTCGCGCGGCAGGTCCTGAGCCGTTATCTGGAAGACGACACACATTTTATCGAGGCGGTCAATCTTGCCCTGGCCGCAGCGGATCGCGGAGATTTCGTCGAGCACGAAGAAGTGGGCAAGAAGCTGAAACAAATCTTGCAGTCCTGATGCGAGTGCGCTGGACCGCCCCCGCCGCAAACGACCTCTACAAAATTGTTCAACGCATCCAGAAGGACGATCCCACTGCAGCCGCAGATGTGGCCGAAGCCATTTACGATGCCTGTGGCACTCTTGCAAGATTTCCCCGGCGTGGCCGCGCCGGACGAATCGAAGGCACTCGCGAATCGGTTTCCCCGGTCTCCCGTACATCGTTGTCTATCGAATCCGGGCTCAAATTGTTGAGATCGTACGCATCTACCACGGAGCCCAGGACTGGCCGTAAGCCCGATTTTCCGAGCCGCCATCCCATCTTGTCATCCTGAGCGAAGTGAAACGATTCGCATCGCGAATTGGTTCGCGCAGTCGAAGGATCCCTCGCAATCTGACGATGAACGAGTCTCCTCAAGGAGTTCTCCAGCGCACCTAAAATGCGGAAAGACGGCTGGATTGTCGGTTGTTGTAGTTTCCTACAACTGATATCATGATATCAACCAATAGGAGTATTCCATGGCACAGCTCGTAGTCCGCAATCTCGAAGATGCCGTGAAGACTCGCCTCCAGCGCCGCGCCCGCCGCAACCACCGCAGCATGGAAGAAGAAGTCCGCGACATTCTGCGCGCCGCCGTTCGTAAAGAAGAGAAGAAACCTGTCTACGGCCTCGGGTCGGAAATTGCCGCGCTCTTTCCCAAGGACGGTCCGGATTTCCAGATCGAAGAACTGCACATCGAAATCAAGCCTCCCGTTTTTGAGGAATGATCATCCTCGATAGCAACGTGGTCTCCGAGTGGATGCGCCCCAGGCCGGAGCGGAAAGTGATTGCATGGCTTGATCGCCAGCCCCGCGCTTTAATTTGGACCACCTCGATCACTGTTTTTGAAGTGCGCTTCGGCTTGCAAACGATGCCCGCCGGCAAGCGACGCGAATCCTACGAACAGGGCTTCCGCAATCTTCTTGAACGGATCGAGCATCGCGTCGCACCCTTTGATTCAGAGGCCGCCCAACATGCAAGCGATTTGATGGCTTTTCGAAAAACTCAAGGCCGTCCGCGAGAGTCGCGCGATACCATGATTGCTGGGGTAGTCTTAGCGCATCACGCGACCCTGGCGACGCGAAATGTCCGAGACTTCTCGGACATCCTCGCTTCACTGGTCGATCCCTGGGCCGCTTGATCGCAAGGACCACCGGGCTGGCCGTGATATTCTATTAACTCCAGCTGCGCACCGTTTTGGCGGAATATCCGACAGTTCCCATATAACGTCGCCTGAACAAGCTTCCCCGAAGAAGCCAAATTAAAGAAGCCCAGAAGAAGAGAACTCGAAATCATGCTTTCCGTCAGTAATGTTTCCATGCGCTACGGCGCAAAAATTCTGTTCGATGAAGTCTCCACCGCCTTCACGCCGGGCAAGCGCTACGGCCTCACCGGCCCCAACGGCGCCGGCAAATCCACCTTCATGAAGCTACTCAGCGGCGAACTCGAGCCGCAAAAAGGCACCGTCGTCCGTCCCCGCAAACTCGGCGTCCTCAGCCAGGATCAGTTCGCCTTCGACGCCCACTCTGCCATTGACACCGTCATCATGGGCAACAAGCGTCTGTGGGCGGCCATGCAGGAGCGCGACACGATCTACGAAAAACACGACATGACCGACGAAGACGGCATGAAGCTGGGCGAACTCGAAGGCATCGTCGGCGAAGAAGATGGATACACCGCCGAGAGCGACGCCGCAATCCTGCTCGACGGCCTGGATATCCCCGAAGAACTCCACACCAGAAAGATGAGCGAACTCCAGGGTGGCCAGAAAGTCCGCGTCCTCCTCGCCCAGGCATTGTTCGGCCATCCACAAGCGCTGCTGCTCGACGAACCCACGAACAACCTTGACCTCGACTCCATCCACTGGCTTCAGGGATTTCTCAACGCCTACGACGGCGTAGTCATCGCCATCTCCCACGACCGCCATTTCCTCAACAGCATCTGCACCCACATCGCCGACATCGACTACGAAACCATCATCACCTACACCGGTTCCTACGACGACATGGTGCTGGCGAAAACTCAAGTCCGTTCGCAGATCGAATCGCAGAACGCGCAGCGCGAAAAGAAAATTTCTCAGTTGAATGAATTCATCGCCCGCTTCGCCGCCGGCACGCGCTCCAGCCAGGTCCAGTCGCGCCGCAAGGAAGTCGAACGCCTCCAGGTCACCGAACTCGCCAAGTCGAACATCGCGCGTCCCTACATCAAGTTCGAGCCCAAACGTCCCTCTGGGAAGCACGTTCTCGAAGTCGAGCATCTCGGCAAGTCTTACGGCGACAAGCAAGTCATCCGCGACTTCACCGCCAGCATTACTCGCGGCGAAAGAATCGCCCTCATGGGCCGCAACGGAGCCGGCAAGACCACGCTGGTAAACGCTCTTCTCGCCAACTCGCCCACCACTCCCGAAGCTGAGTTGCGCAAAACCAGCGGCTACGATGGCCCCTTCGTCGATTCCGGAAAAGTGATCTGGGGCCACGAGGCCTCCATCGGATATTTCGCGCAGGACCATCGCAGCCTCATCGAAGGCGGCATGACGGCTCTCGAGTGGTTGCATCAGTGGAACCCCGCGGCCGTCAGCGAAGAAATTCGCGGTCTGCTCGGACAAATGCTCTTCCAGCGCGACGAAGCTACGAAATCCACCAGCGTCCTTTCCGGTGGCGAAGCCGCGCGCCTCCTCTTCTGCAAGCTCATGCTGCAAAAGCCCAACGTCCTTGTGTTCGATGAACCCACCAACCACCTTGATCTCGAAGCCATCAATGCGCTAAACATTTCCCTGCAAAAATTTCAGGGAACCGTGTTTCTGGTCAGCCACGATCACGACCTCATCGACGAAGTCGCCACCCGCATCTGGCACTTCGAGAGCGACCACAAAATCACCGACTTCAAAGGCACCTACGAGGAATACCAAGCCGCCGTCGCGGTTTGAACATCGCGTTGGCTCGTGGAAAAAAGGCCATGTAGGGACAGCCGCCCTCGGCTGTCCGTCGAGCGCAGCTCGACTGCACCATTTCCGCTGCATGTAAATCATCCAGGTTCTCCACAGATTTCCACAGTCGTTCACTGTTGCCTTTTCCTCCGCAAGTTCCGCATAATAAGCGCAATAGATTCTTGCGCGGCGGATAGAAACAGAAACGGCCGAAGCATAAACGGATTGAACGAGAACCATCAAATCCGGAATGAACGCGTGAGAGGTTGTGAGCGTCTTGTACAGTCGAGCCGATTTACTTAGAATTCTTCACCTCACAACGCGCCAGTTAGCCAACTGGGAG
>JBAUVJ010000451.1:0-7782 GCA_049583165.1 Candidatus Sulfotelmatobacter sp.
GAACTGATCCCGCTGATGCGCCAACTATTAGATTACAAATATCGTGTATTGCTGGAAACCAGCGGAGAGAGGCCACTGGAGCGGGTTCCAGCGGAAGTGATCAAAATTGTAGACGTGAAGTGCCCGCACTCCGGCGCGGCCGATACGTTTCTTAACGAAAATCTCACGACCCTGACGGCTCACGATGAAGTAAAGTTTGTCCTCAGCGATCGAACCGACTATGAGTTTGCGCGCGAATTCACGCAGCAATACAAGTTGGCAGAGCGCGTGAACTCCGTACTGTTCTCGCCGGCGTTCCGCAAAGATGCCACAGGAGGCCGCGACAGCTCGCACTGCCTCCTCGATCCCCGGCAATTAGCCGAGTGGATGCTGGCGGACGAAGTTTCCGCCCGCCTGGGCCTCCAGCTACATAAATTCATCTGGGACCCAGCGGTAAAGGGAGTTTAGGATTTGTTCGCGCAATGACGATGACGCCATTAAAAGAACATGCCGTTGTCCTGCTCAGCGGTGGCATGGATTCCTGCGTGTGCGCCGTGCTTGCCGCTCGCGATCACGATGTCTCCGCTTTGCACGTCAGCTACGGGCAGCGCACCGAACAGCGTGAACGGCAATCCTTCCTGTCGATTTGCGACCGCCTGAACATTCGAAACAAGCTTTTGGTCCGCAATGAGGCTCTACGCACGATTGGAGGCTCCGCACTCACCGACCAGAATATCGCCGTACCCACTGGTCCCTCCGCTGGCCATGACATTCCGGTAACCTACGTGCCCTTTCGCAATGCGCATTTTCTATCCGTCGCGGTGAGTTGGGCGGAGGTTCTCGGGGCTGCGACAATCTATATTGGCGCTGTCGAACCTGACAGCTCCGGTTATCCGGATTGCCGTCCCGCGTATTATGAAGCGTTCAACCGCCTAATTCAGATGGGCACAAAAGAGGGCGACATTAAGATCGTGACGCCGCTCATCGCCATGCGGAAAATGGAAATTGTCCGCCTCGGCCTTGAACTGAACGCGCCATTCGATTTAACTTGGTCTTGCTACCGCCATGAGGATCGAGCCTGCGGCGTGTGTGATAGCTGCGCGTTGCGATTGCAGGCGTTTAACGCGGCGGGGGTGAAGGACCCGATCCCTTATGCCACCATGGAAGGGGTTTAGCCGTTGTCGTTCATCGAGGGTTCGGTAGTAGAATGCACGCGAGTTCAAGTGCGCATTTCTTAGTGAGCGGTTGGAAATCCATATTTAGCAGCTATTTTGCCGGGAGGCAAAAATGAAGAAGCACCTCGCACTGTTCTCCCTCGTTCTCCTGATGCTGGCGCTGTGCACTCCTCTGGTCTTCGCCCAAGGCGCGTCGGGAACCGTCAAGGGAGTTTGCAAAGACGCACAGGGCAATCCCATTGCCGATGGAATCGTGGTCTATGCCAACCAGGACAATGGCCAGAAATACACCCTCAAGACCAACAAGAAAGGCGAGTATTTCTCTCTCGGAGTGGGCGCCGGCTCTTACAACGTGACGCTGTACAAGAGCGCTGATGACCTGAAAGCCAACAAGGAAATTTTCCACTTCAACAAATTTCAGGTCACGTTGGATGAAAACACGCTCGATTTCGACATGAAGAAGCAGTCCGAAGAAGCGGCGAAGGGCCAGGGCTTGACGCCCGAACAGATCAAGGCTCAGCAAGAGGCGCAGGAAAAGCAAAAAAAGGAAGTCAATACCGTTAAGTCTCTGAACGAAAAGCTGGCGGCAGCCAAAGTTGCCACCGACGCTGGAGACTACGATACAGCGATTTCAAACCTAACTGCTGCCAATGAGATCGACCCTTCCCGCGACCTGATCTGGTTCAAGCTCGGCGATGCCTATCGAATGTCTGCGACCAAACAGACCGACACAGCGGAGAAGCAAAAACGTCTCAACTCAGCCGTGGAGGCCTATCAGAAGGCGCTGCAGCTCAAGCAAGCAGCGACCAACGACAAAGATCCCAACGCTACCAAGACTCTGGCCGCCTATTACAACAATCTGGCCGAGGCCTACAGCAAAGACGGTAAGATCGACGACTCGATAAAGACCTACCAACAGGCGGCGCAGGCCGATCCTTCTGCGGCCGCACAATA
Source organism: Candidatus Sulfotelmatobacter sp. (assembly GCA_049583165.1). Taxonomy (GTDB): domain Bacteria; phylum Acidobacteriota; class Terriglobia; order Terriglobales; family Acidobacteriaceae; genus Sulfotelmatobacter. The sequence goes on from JBAUVJ010000451.1 coordinate 2,109, forward strand.
CTATTTCAATATGGGTGCCGTTCTCACCAACGCAGGTCAAGCCGACAAGGCCATCGACGCCTTTGATAAATGCATCGCGGCCGATCCCAACAGGGCAGAAGCTTATTACCAGAAGGGAGTGAACCTGCTGGGCAAAGCTACTCTTCAAGGGGACAAGATGGTGGCCGCGCCGGGCACCGCGGAAGCCTTCCAAAAGTATTTGGAATTGGTGCCAACTGGCGGGCACTCCGAAGAAGCCAAAGCCATGTTGGCGAGCATCGGCGCTCCGGTGGAAACCGGCTTCGGCAAGAAGAAGGCCCCAGCCAAGAAATCAAACTAGGTCATTCTTGCTAATGACGTAGTTTGCATACCACTTGCAAACCACAAGAAGGCGGCTCAATCAGCCGCCTTTTTTCATTTTGCGCTCGCGTACATTACTAAGGACTATGTACTTTACTGCCCTTACACTTTGCCCAATGTCGCGCTAGAGTGTACCCATCTGGCCACAAATGTTGTTGGCCCTTTCCCACTCTGTGGTACGTGCAATTCCCTAACTGAGGATGAGATGGTCGCACCGGGCATCGCGCCAATTTCGGTTTCTTTGGAAGGCTATTCGGGCAGCGGCAAAGTGGAAACGCCAACTTTGCTGGCCGCCATGCTGCGTGGTGCGGAGAAGGTCAGCGACCTGATTTTTTCTCCCGGACGCCCGCCCCAAGTTCAGGTTTACGGCCAGCTTATTCCCGTCCAGGTCCCAGGGCTCGCCAGCCTCACGGCTGATGACACGCGACGCCTCGCCGCCGACTTGATTGGAGACAACAAACAAGCCGTCGCAACCCTGCGGGAACACGGATCGTGCGACGTATCTTACGGCCTGTCCGGGGTAGCACGCTTTCGAGTAAACATTTTCATTCAGCGCGGCAGTTGCGCTGTCGTGATGCGCGTGATTTCCACCTTGATTCCGGACCTGGCTTCGCTGGGCCTGCCCGCGCACCTCTCCGACGTCGCCAAATTGCGCGATGGCATCGTCCTGGTCACCGGTCCCGCCGGTTCGGGCAAGTCATCCACCCTCGCCGTGCTTCTCGATTGCATCAATCGCGAGAAGTATTATCACATCATCACTATCGAAGACCCCATCGAGTTTCTGCACAATCACAAGTGCTCTACCATCCATCAGCGCGAGCTACACAGCGATACGCCCAGTTTCGCTCACGCCCTGCGCTCTGCCCTACGCCAGGCTCCTAAAGTCATTCTGGTCGGAGAGATGCGCGACCGCGAAACCATCGAGATCGTTCTGGAAGCGGCGGAGACAGGACATCTGGTTCTCTCCAGTCTCAACACCATGGACGCGCCAAAAACCGTGGAGCGCATCGTCAGCTCGTTTTTGCCCGACGAACAGCAAAAGATACGGGAGCGCTTTGCCAAATCGTTTCGCTATATCATCTGCCAACGCCTTCTTCCGAAGACCGACCGGAATGGCCGCGTTCCGGTCGCCGAGATCCTCAAAACCAATCCGCGCACCCGGGAGTGCATAGAAAAAGGCGAGCGCGACGGCAAAACGGTGCTTGACGCAATGAAAGCAGGCTCTGCCGAAGGCATGCAACATTTCGACGGCGAAATCGCCCAACTCGTCCGCAACCGCGTCGTCGACCTGGAAGTAGGCCTCTCGTTCGCGAGTAATGCCACGCTGCTAGGGCAGGAGCTGGTGCGGTAGCGATTTGGCACTTGGAGCTCGAAGCCCTATAGCCAGAGATGATATCGAAAACGACTCTGCCTTCCCTCCACTATCATCTCTGAATGGCCGCACCAGATTCGCTGGTCCTAAGTTTCGAAGACGCACGCCGCATTGTCGAAGACCACGCTTCCCTGCTTTCCCCAAGCTCTATGGAAAGCGTAACGTTGTTACAGGCCGCTAACCGAGTCCTTGCCGAGTCAGTGCTCGCAGATCGCGATATCCCTCCATTTCCTCGATCCACCCGCGATGGCTATGCGGTCCACGCCGCCGATCTGGAGAAACTTCCGGCAAAGTTGAACGTGATTGGGGAGATCAAAGCAGGCCCAATCCCTAGGGACGCTGCGCCCTCACTAAATCGAGGGAAAGCGTTTTCTATCATGACCGGCGCGCCTGTGCCACCCGGCGCAAACGCCGTGGTAATGATTGAGTACACAGCCCTTCAGGGCGAGCGCGTCGAGATCACAAAGAGCGTCGTGCCGGGCGAGAACATCGTCGCTCAAGCGGCCGAGGCCAAATCTGGCGGCCTTCTGCTCGATCACGGCACGCGGCTTAACGAGGCCGCAATCGCACTCGCTGCTTCGGTAGGTAAATCAACGCTCCAAGTGTACGGCCGTCCGCGCGTTGCAGTGCTGGCGACCGGCGATGAGATCGTCAAGATCGGCGCGGAAATCGCTCCAACGCAGATTCGTAACTCCAACAGCTATTCGCTCGCGGTGCAAGTCCAGCAAGCCGGTGCCGAACCCGTGCTTTTGCCCATCGCTCCCGACGAACCGCACCGGTTACAGCAATTGATCGAGCAAGGGTTGCAGTACGACTTACTTCTAATGACTGGTGGCGTCTCGATGGGCCGCTATGATTTGGTCGAGCAAGTTCTGGCGGAAATGCAGGCTGAATTCCATTTCACTGGGGCGAAAATCCAGCCCGGCCGTCCTGTGGTATTTGGCCGTATTCCGGGTAGTTCGCCCCCCCCATCGCACAAGTACTTCTTTGGCCTTCCCGGCAATCCGGTTTCGACCATGGTTACCTTCGAATTATTCGCCCGCCCTATGATCGAAGCGCTGGCGGGCGCCTCAGCGCGGCCGCTGACATTCCTCCACGCTCGTCTGAAATCCGAGATTCGCGTCAAGGCTGGGCTGAAGCGATTCCTCCCGGCCGTTCTTTCCGGTCAATATGAAGACTCGCAAGTGGAACTCGTTCCCTGGCAAGGATCGGGAGATATCGCCGCCAGATGTCGATCGAATTGTTATATCGTGATGCCCGCTGATCGCGAGCACATGCTTCCCGGCGAATGGATAGCGGTAATGCTGCGTTGATTGCGTTGATAACGGGTCCAAACCGGCGATACGTCTCTCCGCCGCGTCCCATTGTAAGATAGAGATTCCGCATGTCGAAGAGGCTCTCCCATTACGATGATTCCGGCCGGGCGCGCATGGTCGATGTCTCTGGCAAAGCGTCTACCCGGCGCGAGGCGCAAGCCAGCGCGTTTGTTGTTATCAAGCCGGAGGTTTTGCAAGCGTTGCCGCACAACCCCAAAGGCGATCCGTTGGAAGTGGCACGCATCGCCGGAATCATGGCCGCCAAACGCACGGCCGACCTGATCCCAATGTGCCATGCATTACCCCTCTCGTACGTTGATGTCGAGTTGCGCCTATGCGAGAATGGCGTCGCGATTGCCACCAAAGCAACAACCACCGCCGAAACCGGCATGGAAATGGAAGCCCTAGTAGCCGCCAGTATCTCCGCCCTCACGATTTATGACATGCTAAAAGGTCTCGATAAGGGGATTGAGATTCGAGAGATCGTATTGGAGCGCAAGAGCGGCGGGAAGAGTGGAGAGTACCGGCGGCCGAAGTAGATCGAGCTTGACTGGAATCATGGAGAACAACGTCAAACTGTTGTTGGTGGATGACAATCCCATGGTATTGGGAATGTTGCAGCACGCGCTCGCCCCCTTTGCGAGGGTGATGGCGGCAACGGATTCGGCGGATGCGCTCCTGAAAGCGGTGGACGATCCTCCTGATCTTGTTGTGTGCGACTATCGCATGCCGGGAATGGATGGGCGGCAGTTGGTGGAAAAATTGAAAAGCCGTCCGGCCACAGCGAATTTTTCGGCGATCTTAATGGCCAGCCGCGCTGACATTGATGAGCGCCTTTCGCCGCAGGATGCCGCCGACGACTACCTGGCAAAACCGTTCTTCCTGAAAGAAGCTACGCGGCGTATCAAGCGCACGGTGGATCGCATCGCTCTTGAGAAGATGGCGAAGACGGCGCCTTCCGACGGCGTAGTCCGCGGGAACCTTTCGCAGATGAATGTGATCGATCTGATGCAGTCGCTGGAAATGGGGCGCAAGAGTTGCCAGCTCAAACTCAACAACGAAGGCGAGAAGTGCGAGGTCTTTTTTGTTGAGGGGCAGGTGAAACACGCCACCTACGGGTCTTTGCTGGGAGATCAGGCGGTCTTCAAAGTTCTGCGCTGGACTGGCGGCAATTTCGAACTCAACTTCGAGGGCAAAACCGATCAGGAAACCACGCAACTCAATACCCAAGGCCTGCTGATGGAAGGCCTGCGGTTGCTGGACGAATCGCAGCGTGAGGGTGGCGCGGAACCGGTGGAGGAAACCGCCCATGATAGCGGCGCCGGTGCGAGCGCAAGCGCTACCACGACCAGCAGTGCGGGCAGTGGCGCCAGCAGCGGTGGGCGAACGGAAGAGGAGGAAGATGTCCTCCTCGACAGTTGAGGCGAATCCGCCGGCGGCGTTTACTGCGGCTGTGCTTACAGTCAGCGATTCCTGCGCGCACGGGGAGCGCGTCGATGTTTCAGGGCCGGCGGTTGCGGAGTCGCTGGCGAAATTTGGCTTTCGCGTGGTGGCGAAACAAATTGTGCAGGACGATTCCATGCAGATTCAGAACGCCCTGGTTCACTTGGCGCTGGAAGTGCGGCTCATTGTGACCACTGGCGGGACGGGAATTGCGGAGCGGGACATCACTCCGGAGGCGACCGAGGCAATCTGCGAGCGTGTGATCGACGGCGTGGCAGAGCGGATGCGGCGCGAAGGTTCAAAGTACACTTCATTTGCCGCCTTGAGCCGGGGAGTCTGCGGCGTGCGCGGCAAGACTCTGATCTTGAATCTGCCGGGCAGCCCAAGCGGCGCAGTGGAATCGCTGCAAACAGTGGTAGATTTGGTGCCTCACGCGCTGAACTTGTTGGATGGAAAAACGGAACACCCCTAGGCGTCATCTTTCCGAGATTCTGGGTATTCACTCCGCACGGTCGCAAGAGATGTTCCCAAGTTAAGCGCCCTGCACTCCTTGCCATCACTTTTCACGTACACTAAATTTCCTTTGAAAACGATCGGACACATACTGTCGCGGTATGCGGCGTGGATTTGGGCACTGTTGCAGCACTTCGGAATTTGGGGAGTCTTCGCGATTGCATTTGCAGATTCGGCGCTACTGGGCATGCCAGTGGACGCGATTGTGGCGGCATACGTTTATCAGGATCGAAAGCGGCTGCTGTTTTATGTGGTGATGGCGTCGCTGGGTTCGGCGCTGGGCAGCATTCCGCTCTACATCATTGGGTACTTGGGCGGTGAAAAAGTTTTGCGCAAGCGGATTTCGGAAGAGCGCTTTCTGCGGATTCACCGGTCGTTTGAGCAGCACGAGTTTTGGGCGTTGATGTTTCCGGGAATGCTGCCGCCGCCGGTGCCCTTCAAGATTTTTGTGCTGGGAGCGGCGGTATTTGAAATGAAGTTCCGCGATTTTCTCGCGGCGATTTTTGCGGGAAGGTTTGTGCGGTTTTTTACGCTGTCGTTGTTGACCCTGTGGTTTGGACCTCAGATCGTAGAACTGATGGCGACTGTGTTTCGGCGGCACATTTATTGGGTGCTGGGGGTCGTAGTCACTGGAGTTGTGGTGTGGCTGGCGTGGCAGTGGAACCGAAGACGTGCACACGAATGAACCCTA
>JBAUVJ010000452.1:0-9773 GCA_049583165.1 Candidatus Sulfotelmatobacter sp.
CCGTCGTGTCGTTGTCGTGTCCGCCAGTGTAGGCTACAAGTTCGCGAGAGTAGTTATGCGGCCTAAAGCTGGGCCCCTGCGGATCGTTGCCAAACGCAAACTGCAACAAGCTCATTCCCGGAAGGCCAAACTCTGTGCGCATCGCTTCCACCTCAGGAGTAATTACGCCCAGGTTTTCAGCAACGAATGGGAGCGCCTTCAACTCGGCTTTAACGGCCCTAAAGAACTCCGCCCCAGGACCTTTGATCCATTTGCCTCCCTGCGCCGTCAACGCATTCGCGGGAATTTCCCAGTACGCCTCGAACCCGCGGAAATGATCGAGTCGCACCAGATCAAACATTTTTAGCGATCCTCGAAAACGATCGATCCACCAGCGATGACCTGACGCGGCCGATACGTCCCAGCGATAGAGTGGATTTCCCCACAGTTGACCCGTAGCGCTGAAGTAGTCGGGCGGAACACCTGCAACGGCACTTGGTTTGGAGTGTTCATCCAAACGAAACAACTCCGGATGACTCCACACATCCGCACTGTCATGAGCGACATAGATGGGAACGTCGCCCATGATCTTTATCCCGTATTTCCCGCAATGGATTCTGACCTTCTCCCACTGCCGGAAAAATTCGAACTGGGCAAACTTATGAATCTCAATCTGAGGAGTCAGCCGTTCTCGCCATTCGTGTAAGACCGATGGATTCCTCCTTCGTATTTCCACATCCCAATCGGCCCAGACCCCATTTTTGTAGATGTTCTTGCAGGCCATGAACAGAGCGTAGTCGTCTAGCCAATCAGAATTACTTTTGCAAAATGCATCGAAAGAATCGCGGTCCGTGTGGGCGCGATCGGAAAGAAACGCGTAAGCTGCCTTAGCAAGAAGAGCCTGCTTGACCTCAATTACCCGGCCATATTCAACATGATCCTCCGGAAGGCCGGAAGCCGAAGCCATCTCCTGCAACGACAATAGTCCTCGCTCTCGAAGGGAGTTCAAATCAATAAGCAGCGGATTGCCCGCGAACGCCGAAAAAAGTTGATAAGGGGAATCGCCGTATCCGGTTGGACCGATAGGCAACACTTGCCAGATTTTTTGTCCGGCATCGGCGAGAAATTCCACGAACTCATGAGCCGACGTCCCCAGATCGCCGATCCCATGCCCGCCGGGAAGAGAGGTTACATGGAGAAGAATTCCGCTAGATCGAATAAAGATCACCATTCACGTTATGCTTTTGAGTGCCGGGCCGGCAAGAGGGTTGCGCGAAGCGTTGCAGAAATCCGTCCATGCAGATTTCAGCTCTCAGGACCTTCCGGCGGCTTCCTCGGAAGGCGGACTCGATTCGCTCTGATCGTCGCCCGCGGGAACGGTTGAACCCGCACCGCACGCTCTTGCCCGCCCCATCAGCAGTTCGCGCTCGCGACTATTATGAGTGAGCTTGGCTGCACGTTCGAATTCTGCGCGTGCCTCGCCCATTCGGCCCAGCTTCTGGAGGAGATCGCCGCGCACGCTCGGCAGCAGGTGGTAGCTTTCGAGTGATCGTTCGGAAATGAGCGCGTCGACAATTTCAAGGCCGGCAGTCGGACCGTTGGCCATCGAGAGCGCCACAGCACGGTTCAGTTCCACCACCGGAGATGGAGTCAAGCGTGCCAGATTTCCGTAGTGTGCCACGATTTGTTTCCAATTTGTTTCTTCCGGTGCCCGCGCGCGCGCGTGGCACGCGGCGATCGCCGCTTGCAGCGCATATGGACCCTGTTGGCCTCCGAGCTTTTCTACACGGTCCAATGCTGCGAGCCCACGACGAATCAGTAGTTGATCCCAGCGCGCACGATTTTGATCAAAGAGAAGGATGGGCTCTCCGCAAGGCCCCACACGAGCTGCAAAGCGCGACGCCTGGATCTCCATCAGCGCGACCAGTCCGTGCACCTCCGGCTCTCGCGGCGCGAGTTCAGCAAGAATGCGCCCCAGGCGCAGCGCATCTTCGCAAAGCGCAGGCCGCATCCAGTCATCTCCGGCAGTCGCGGAGTAGCCTTCATTGAAAATCAAGTAGAGAACTTCGAGCACCGAGGACAAGCGAACGGCGAGGTCGGGACCTCGCGGAACTTCGAAGGGAATGCGCTTTTCGGCAAGCGTGCGCTTGGCGCGGACGATGCGTTGCGCGATGGTCGGCTCCGGAACGAGGAATGCACGCGCGATCTCACTCGTCGTCAGACCGCCGAGCAGGCGGAGCGTGAGCGCAACTCGCGCCTCGGTCGAGAGCACCGGATGGCAAGAAACGAAGACAAGGCGCAGCAGGTCGTCACCGACTTCGTCATCGAGGGCCGCATTAAGATCGGGCACGACCATCTCCCTAGTTGCGAACTCACGGGCGAGTTCCTCGTGCTTGCGATCGAGTAGGGCATTTCGCCGGAAGTAATCGATTGCGCGATGTTTCGCCGCGGCCATAAGCCAAGCCCCCGGATTTTCCGGAACGCCTGACTTCGGCCACTGTTCAAGCGCAACGACGAGAGCATCCTGCGCGAGGTCCTCGGCTATGCCCACGTCGCGCACAATCCGCGCGAGGCCGGCGATGAGCCTCGGCGACTCGATTCTCCAAACTGCGTCGATTGCACGATGTGTATCGGTTGCCACAGCTCCGATCACATCATGGTTCATCGGCCAGCGCAAGCGCAGGCTGTCAAACAGGCTATTTAACGGCCGCAACCTCTCGCTGTTCCATGCATTGAGCGAAATCCTCCGGCCCAAATATCTGCCGCATTTCGGTTTCGCCCCTGAACTCGGGCCAGTGCTTCCTGTGAAGTTCCATGAAGCGCACTGCGCCGTCGAGCGCTTCCTGCTTCGATTTCAGCTCGAATATCGCAAAGCCGCCGATAACCTCTTTTGCCTCTGAGAAAGGCCCATCGATCGTCGACAGCTTGCCGTTAGCAACCCTTACATGAGTGCTCTGCGCGGTTGGAGCGAGCCCTCCGTTAACGAGCATGGTGTGGTTCTTAACTGCCTCTTCGGTTAGTATCACCATCGCGTCCATCAGCGCTTTCGGTGGAGGGCCCTGGTTCTCGGGGTGCTTGACCAACATCATGAATTTCATTGTCATGTCTCCTTATTAATTCCTGGGTTTGCGGCTGGCTTCTGAGTTGTTTATCTTTCGAATTCCAGCCTTCATTTACACGTCGAACGAGGGGGCGCTGAAATCGATAAGTACGAAATCATTCTTTTATTCCCATTGCATCGTGCCAAGCAGCCACAGCTTTTTGGACATCGGCCGGGAAATCCGACATTTCCAGCAACTGACGAAGCTCAATCGTCTCGTTCTCCGAAGCGGGGCAACGCGAGGCCCATTCCACCGCCTCTTCCTTCGACTTGACCTGAATTATCCAGTACCCGCCGATCGCTTCCTTTGCCTCGGCGAACGGTCCATCGGTCACCTTGGGCTTTCCCCCGGCAAAGGTAACTCGCGCACCCCCCATCGAAGGAGGATGAAGTCCATCAAGCGCCAGCAGCACACCCGCCTTATGCAGCGCCTCGTTGTACTTCATCATGTTGGCAATCGCCTTGGCCTCTGGCAAGGTGCCGGGTGGGGCTTTCTCGTATCCTTTGGGGATCATTAGCATCATGAATCGCATCGCATTGGTCTCCTTGCTGCTCTTGGGTTCGGGGCGGGTTTCCGCATTGCTTCTACCGGTCACATCTCGCCCTCTATTCTGACGTCGAACGGGCAACGGCAAAATCGACATCGAGATGTACTTTTAAAATATTTCTCAGCAATTGGTTGGCGCGGCTCGGTTTTGTTGTTCTCGATGCCGGGACCTCTAGCCCCCGAGTGTCACTTCAGCGAAGACATGTCGATCACGAACCGGTACTTCACATCGCTTTTGAGCAGCCGCTCGTAGGCTTCGTCGATCTGCTGGATTTTGATCACTTCCACGTCAGCCGTAATTCCGTGCTCAGCACAGAAATCCAGCATCTCTTGTGTTTCGCGGATACCGCCGATCGCTGAGCCCGCGAGCCTGCGTCGCTTCATCAGCAAATTGAAACCATACAGCGCTGCCGGCTTCTCCGGTGCGCCGATCAGGGTCATGGTGCCGTCACGCTTCAACAATTGAAGATAAGCGTTCAGATCGTGGTCCGCGGAAACCGAATCAAGGATGAAGTCGAAGCTGCCGGCGTGTTTCAACATCTCGGCTTCGTTTTTCGAAACCACGACTTCGTCAGCGCCCAGGCGGCGAGCGTCAGCATTTTTGTTCGGAGTCGTGGTGAAGACCACCACATGGGCGCCGAATGCGTGGGCAAACTTCACGCCCATGTGCCCTAATCCGCCCAGGCCAACGATTCCGACCTTCTTTCCCTTGCCGGCTTCCCAATGACGCAACGGCGAATACGTAGTGATACCGGCGCAGAGCAGGGGCGCGGTGCCGGCGGGATCAAGCTTATTGGATACGCGCAATACAAACTCTTCGTCGACCACGATGTTGTCGGAGTATCCACCGTAGGTGACACCACCAAGAATTTTGTCGTCAAAATTATAGGTGAGGGTGAAACCGTTCTCGCAATACTGCTCTTCTCCGGCACGGCAACTGGTGCAGATGCGGCATGAGTCCACCATGCAACCGACCGCAGCAACGTCACCTTCCTTGAATTTCTTCACAGCACTTCCGACCTTGACCACGCGGCCGACGATCTCATGGCCGGGGACGCAGGGATACACCGTCGGCATTACGTCTCTCCACTCGTTGCGAACCTGATGCAGATCGGAATGGCACACTCCACAAAAAAGAATTTCGATCTGCACGTCCTGTGGACGCGGCGAGCGGCGCGGAAGGGTGAATGGCGCGAGCGCCGTAGTTGCGCTGCGAGCCGCATAGGCTTTCGTTGTGAAGGTTTGTGGTTTTGAGGAATGGTCCTCTCGTGGTGGTGTCTGTACGGCTGCGTCGCTCATATCCTGCTTTCTCCTGAAGCAAACGTGCATATCAAATCTAATATGGTCGAGCGATTCGTGTCACTCAGGGCATGGAAATCTGTTAACAATGCGCCCGTCGAGCCTTCCAGTGCCCAGCTGCGGAGCGATCCCTCCGTCCAATGAATTCGTCCTTCGCTTCGGGCTTGGTCGCGGTCAGGGTATTGAATACGAATGAATCGAATACAATGCAACGAACAAATTTTCTGATCATCACATGGAGAGCACACGCTGTGACGCAATCCGTGACCAAACTCGGTAAAGTGCTCTGGGAGGTTCACCTGCCAGTTCCTGGCTTCTCCGGCACCGCCAGCGAACAGATGTTCGCCGCCGGGTGCTCGGCCTGAGAGAGATAAATGCATACAAACTTAAGGAAGAAAATGTCAACCCACGAAGGGCCTCCTCCGGCCAGCGCCGAGCAGCGGTTGAAGGAACTTGCCATCAAGCTGCCGGCGCCGCCTGAGCCGTTCGGCACATACGTGGAAGCGGTGCAGACGGGCAGTCTGCTTTTCTTGACTGGGATGCTTCCCACCGAGGGCCGCACAGCGAAATTCGTTGGGCGCGTCGGCGCGGAGCTTGATGTGAAAGCGGGACGCCAGGCGGCCCACTTGGCAGCGCTCAACGTGCTCGCTGTCGCGCGCGAGCATTTGGGATCGCTCGACAAAGTCACCCGCGTCGTCCGGCTTGGCGTCTCGGTGGCCACTTCTGGAGATTTCCGTGAACAAGCGAAAGTCGCCGACGCCGCTTCAGAGTTGCTGCAAGACGTCTTCGGAAAAGATAAGAACCCTTGCCGCCTGGTCTACGGCGTGGCAAGCCTTCCGCTCGGCACCCCGGTCGAACTGGAAGTAATTTTCGAGGTGACGGGATAAACTGGCCGTTCGTAGTATGTGCTTTTCAACCATAGCTGAAACTTCACAGGAGGACTTATGGCAACGAAACGAGTCGTACCAATGGCTGTAGCGCAAATGAAGGCGGCGCAGATTACCAAACCGGGAGCAGGTTTCCAGATCGTCGAGCGTGACATCCCTGAGCCGGATGCAGGACACGTGCGGATCAAGGTGCAGGCCTGTGGTGTTTGCCACAGTGACGTGCTCACGGTGGAGGGCGCCCCTTGGCCGGGGCTTGAGTATCCCCGCGTTCCCGGACACGAAGTGGCAGGCGTTATTGATGAACTGGGTGAAGGCGTTTCCGCATGGAAGAAAGGGCAGCGCGTCGGCGTCGGCTGGCACGGCGGCCATGACAATACGTGTCGTGAGTGCCGGCGCGGAGATTTTCGTAACTGCCGCAATCAGAAAGTTGCGGGCATCAGCTATGACGGTGGATACCAGGAATATATGGTAGCTCCCGTCGAGGCACTGGTGCCGATACCGGAGAGTCTGAGTGACACCGACGCGGCGCCGTTGCTCTGCGCCGGAATTACTACCTACAACGCGCTGCGGCACAGCGGTGCGCTTCCCGGCGACCTGGTTGCGGTACAGGGTATCGGTGGCCTGGGTCATCTCGGAGTTCAATTCGCAAACAAGTTTGGTTATAAGGTAGTGGCGATCGGACGCGGCCCGGAAAACGCGACGCTGGCGAAGAAACTTGGGGCGAGCATGTACATCGACAGCCAATCGACGAAGGCGGCAGAGGAGCTGCAAAAGCTTGGCGGCGCACGGGTAATTCTGGCGACGGCGCCTAACTCGAAAGCGATGTCCGAGCTGATCGAGGGTCTGGGGCCAAACGGCAAGCTCGTGGTGATCGGCGCAACTTTCGATCCAATTGAAGTCACGCCACTACAGCTCATTAATGGAAGTAAAACCATTCAAGGCTGGGCCGCCGGGACCCCCGCCGATTCTGAAGACACGTTGCGCTTTGCCGAACTGAGCGGCGTGCGGCCCATGAATGAAACCTATCCGCTCGAAAAAGCGGCCGAGGCTTACGCGCGAATGATGAGCGGCAACGCACAATTCCGCGTGGTTTTGACGATGTGAAGTTGGGCCGGATACGCGGTCGAGAAATCGGGCGGGCACCGGTGCAAAAGCTCGTATGACGGAGGTTGTCGTGCGCCTTTTCAGTTTGCCTTGTTTGACCCGGTGTTCGCGGGTCTCCCGCGCGGCGTTGATGGTGTGTGCGATGGTCGCATCATTTCAATTGCTCGCCCAAAGCCAGGAACATCGAAAGGAAAGTCCTGTGGAACACCAGACGTTCTATCGCACCACAAAGATCGATGGACTTTCCATCTTCTACAGGGAGGCCGGCCCCAAGGATGCACCGACGCTTCTCCTGCTGCACGGCCTTCCCTCTTCGTCGCGGATGTTCGAGCCTCTCTTCGCCCGGCTTTCCGATCGCTATCACCTTGTCGCGCCCGATTATCCGGGCTTCGGGCACAGCGACTGGCCGGACCCGAAACAATTCGCATACACGTTCGATCACTGCGCCAAGATCATGAATCACTTCACCGAAGCGCTGGGCCTCTCGCGATACACACTGTACATGCAGGATTATGGCGGCCCCGTGGGTTTTCGCATGGTCTTGGCGCATCCGGAGCGCGTAGAAGCTCTCATTGTGCAGGATGCCGTGTCGCATAACGAGGGCCTGGGCGCGAACTGGGCAACGCGGCGAGCCTTCTGGGCGGACCGGCCCGCCTATGAAGAAGCGCTACGGAAAAACCTGCTGTCTCTTGCCACCACGAAGACGCGCCATATCGGAGACGACCCGAAGATTGAGCTCTATGACCCGGATCTTTGGAGCGATGAATACGCATTCCTGAATGCGCCGGGGCAGGCGCAGATTCAAAGCGATCTATTCTATGACTACCGCACAAACGTCGACGCCTACCCCAAATGGCAAGCGTGGATGCGCGAGAAGCAGCCGCGCCTGCTGGTGATCTGGGGAAAACACGATCTCTCGTTCGACCCCGGCGAACCAGAACGCTATCGCAAGGACGTACCGAACGCTGAGGTCCACGTACTCGATGCAGGACACTTTGCGTTGGATACGGCACCGGATGAGATCGCCGCATTGGTGAGTGAGTTCATGAAGTCTACGCAGTAAGGCGCAGATGTTCTCATTCCAGAAAAACGGCGTTTACCTATTCCGCGACTCGCGATCAAGCCGCCTTGCGTGCTTTGGCGAGCCCGCCAGGCCACCAATTCCAATCGCCTGCGAGACGAAGGAGCGCCGGACCGATCACAATACGAACGAGTGTGGCGTCAATTAACACGGCGACCGCCAAGGTAAATCCGATCATCTTGACTACTAGGAAACTTCCGAAGGTGAATGCCGCAAATACCACGATCATGATCGCGGCGGCGCTCGTAATCAGGCCGGCGGTTCGAGCCATACCCTCCGGGATCGCATCCATTTCACTCAGCCCGCTCCTTCTGGCCTCGAGAACACGCGCAACCAGAAATACTTCGTAATCCATGCTTAATCCGAAGACGATGGCAAAGGTGACGATTGGAACCAGGGGAAAGATGCTGCCGACTCCCCCGGGAACTCCCAAGAAGCTGCTTCCATGTCCACCTTGAAAAACGAGAACCAATGCTCCGAAGGACGCCGCGACTGAGAACAGGTTGAGTGTAATAGCCTTCAGAGCGGCGAATATAGATCGGAACCCACAGAGTAGCGCAAAGAGTGTTCCCCCCACGACCAGCGCCATTACCGACGGAAAGCGGTCTCTGACGATCGTTTCATAATCGGCATTGAGTGCCGGAATGCCCCCGACAAGAAGCGTTGCGCCAGGCACTCCGGTGAGAGCGAGCGCGCCGGTCTTGCGAAGCTCCCGCACCCAGTTGACCTGGCCACGCAGGGAGACCGAACTCGCTGGTATCACTTCAAGCAGTGCCGCTCGTCCGTCACTACTCAGAAACGATCGACGCGTCTCCCGCGGGAGGTTAAGTAGGGACGACCGGTTGCTCTCCGCAATCGAAGTGATAGAAATCACGCGCCCGCTGCGAGGGTCGCTGGCGAGGCGCTTGGTGAGACGATCCAGCACGCTCCATCCGGCGTCGGTTTGCGCGATGGAATCGGTTGGAAGCTCGATAATGACGCGCATCGATTCAACCACGCCCTCGCGATCCATTTGTTTCAGGGTATGGAGGGCATGGACTGATTCGGCCGCCCGCGGAAGCCAATCCCCGCGTGGAAGGCTGGTATCAAGTTGTCTGACCTGCCAGGCGAGCAGCAGCAAAGGGGCGCCTGCCACAAAGAGCGCAAGCCAGGGATGCGCGACAATCACCTTTCCCCATTGCCGCCAGCGATTTCCCGTGCGCTCGGCCCGGCGCCCATCCAACTTTGGAGTAAAGGGCATTCGGCCAATATCAATCCGCCGACCGAGCAACGCCAGCAATGGCGGAACAAGCGTATTTGTCAGTAGCACACTCATTCCCGCCACCAAGACGCCTGCGATGCCGATGGAACGGATTTCGCTGATCGGAACCGTCAAGAGGGCTAGAAAACCGATGGCTACGGTTGAAGCCGAGATCAAGAGCGTGCGACCTGCCTGACGTGCCGCGATGACCGATGCCGCGGGCCCGTCGTTCCCGGCGCAAATCGCTTCGCGGAAGCGGCTGATCATGAGCAGCGCGTAGTCGACTCCCAAGCCCAGGCCAAGCATGGTGGCTAAATTCTGAACCAGGATGGACAAGTGCCAGCGCTGGGCCAGGAATCCTGCAATCGCCAGAGTGGTGGCGATGGCAAGCTGGCCAACCGCCAGTGGAATCACGGCGGCGACCAGGCTTCCAAAAGCCACCAGCAAAAGCGCGAGAGTCGCGGGGATCACCAGACTTTCGCCGCGTCGCACGTCGTCGGCGCTGGCTTTCCGACTGTCGAAATTCAGTGGAATCT
>JBAUVJ010000453.1:0-3958 GCA_049583165.1 Candidatus Sulfotelmatobacter sp.
CCTTGGCTACCTGGGCCGCATGCCCAGCTCCTACCTTCTTCACCGGTCGCTTCGCCGCCTCCGCCCGCTTCCGCTCCTGATACCGCCGATCATGAAACGACTGGTCACTCGCCTGTTTCTTCATAACCCTCAGCTTGACACACCCACCCAAACATAGCCAGCCTGACATGCAAATATCGACACCGATCACGACTCATGTAGGGACAGCCCCCCTCGGCTGTCCAGTCGAGCGCAGGTCCGACTCGCTTCCTTATCGAACTGACCACGACCCGCGTCTCTTATTGCTCAAAACTCTTTCATCCAGCATCCATCAACCCCAACAATTTCACACCGCTTCTCCCCAGGCGACCTCCTATGCCCCATCCCGGCCAAAACATCCCGCACTCCAAGCTTCGCGGAGAGTGGGCCGAACTCCGTTTCATGCAGCGCGCCGCCGAGCACGGATTCCGCGCCAACAAGCCCTGGGGCGAAACCGCTCCCTACGACGTCGCCACCGACTACCTCGGACTCTTCCGCCGCGTGCAAGTAAAGTGCACCATGTACAAACGCCACAACTCCTACGTCTGCACCATCTGCTCCAGCCACGTCCTCTACCGCCCCGACCAGCTCGACTTCTTCGCCGCCTACGTCATCCCCGCCGACACCTGGTACATCCTCCCCATCCTCGCCACCAACAACCAACCCACCGTAGTCCTCTCCCCCCACCTAAAAAAATCCAAGTACGGCGAATACCAGGAAGCCTGGCACCTCCTCACCCGCTAGATTCTTGATTTTGGGTGGCGCAGCGCTTCCAGCGCTGCGCATCGGCGCCCTCACCGTGGAAGAGCGGCGCTTCAGCGCCGCGTCAATCCCCAACAATTGAACCGGCTTCAGCCCCGAAGGTCATGTAGGGACAGCCGCCCCCGGCTGTCTAGCGGCCCAGATGTATCGGGCCGCAGCTTCTTGGCGAATGAAACCACCACCACCGAGGTGCCCCATTCTAGCCGCGTCCTTTGCGGCTAGAGTGGGGATTTGGATTTCTTGTATCGCCAGTTCCTGCGCGAATCATAAGTAAATCCCAAGACGCGGGACCGGGGGATCATGCCAAAAAGTAATCAAAAGGAGTTATTGTGTTTCACTGCCGCAGTAAACACTCTGTCAAGACTTTCGTGCAGGCGCTCTAATGTAGCCATGGCCGCAGGGACCTTGAAGTCGGAAGCCTGTTCAGCGAAATGATCGAAATCAAGAGTTGTCACCGTTTCTCCTTTGTCAGATAGCGGAGTCGAGTACGCGAGTGTACTGGTCAGCAGATCTGGTGGGAACGGCTGTTCGGAACGTGAGCACCTGATCACTAATTGTCCGACCCCAGTCATGCCGAGGAACTGTGACCCGCTCGTCCACTTTTCGACTCCTACCGAGTTGGGATCCAAACCTAAAAATCCTTGATGTATGAAGTCAACCCAATTCTCGTCTGGTCCCAGCCGGATGAGGTTTACGTAGCGCAAACCGATACGTTCCGACAGGCTTATATTTAACACGCGGTGACACAAAGGGCATTGAAAAAATGGGGAAAGGTCGAAAACTAGAATGCAAAGCATGATTGATGCTGTTGACAGCTTCGCTGGAACTGGTTCCGTCTCCATACCCTCAGGAACCTCCAGCAGCCTCATAAAATTGAACAATGCTTTTCTGGCAGCGGTGTTTTTAGTAGGAACTGGCGGATTCGTCAATCCTCAAGCACCCAGCTACCTTCCTAGTGGATCGCTTCTGTGCGTGCGAGTGCTTCGCGAGGCCGACGGCAGCATCGATTCCGGCCGCCTACTAGACACGCAAGAGAAACTCGCCGCTATTCGGCGATATCTATCAATGTCCGTTACTGACACGGCGAAGGCTCTGCGTGTTGGCAGGCCGACAGTCTACTCGTGGCTGGCAGACCAAGCTGTCGTACGCGACAAACATACTCAGCGGTTGGAAGCACTCTACCGACTTTCGCGGCAGTGGAGGAGTATTTCTGCTAGACCGGTTGGTCGATTCCTGTCGCTACCTCTAGCAGAAGGAGGAACCCTGCTCGCCCTTCTGTCCGAGAAGGTCCTTGACGAGCCTGCAGTCCACAGGAGTTTCTTCCAGATTGCCGAGGCGCTTACGCGCAGCGCTCGTCGTCCAGGTGTCATGGATGTGGCGAAACGGCGTGGTTTCAAACTAGTCACTACCCAAAAGTTAACTCAGTGGTCATCCACCGAGGATGTTGATATGTAGTCTTTGGATTTGTTTGTCGGGGTTTGATTGTCAACTGTGTCCGTTCTCCTTGAGTCCGAGTGGAGGCAAGGGACGGTACTTCCGCACGAGCTCTTGCCGGACGGTATCTTGCCTGCGTCAGCAACCATCGATACAAAGTTGGTTGTCATCTCGCACGACTGTGACCTCGTAAACCCTTCATACGAGGCGGAGCCATTCCTGGAGTTTTTCGTTGCGCGACTTAGGCCTAGCAGTGCTGAGAGCGGGCTGCTATTTAACGGCAAGAACCCGCGCAGGCTCCAATTCCGAGCAGAGGAGCGCGAGACTCTACGAGATTGACGTTCACGAGAAGCATCGCGTCGATCGCAGAATCCTAGAGAAGGGCACCAGAGATAAGACGATCAAGATTGGTGGTGGCGATGTACTGGCCATCGCCAATTGGGCGGGACGTCGCTATCGCCGGTCCTCGCTTCCAACCGCTTTTCTGGATCGAATCCCGTCGAAGGTCAAGAAAAAACTAAGCAAGAAGCTCGACAATGACGGCGAAGATGTCGTGGGCATTTATGTGGCCTTTGACACGATGGCGGAACTGAAAGACGAGACGCCGTACCGAATCATTTTGCGTGTCGTAGTGGCGTCCCAATCGCCTGAAGACTTTGCAAAAGAGCAACGCGCCAACAGCATTGTGAGCGAAATCCGCAAATGGTTGGGGCAGTGCGATGGGATCGAGGTTGAAGATGCGGACCTCGCGACAGAGTCGGAGATCACACTGCACGATCTGAGGCACATGATTCGTTGGGACTTCGACTACCTTAGCCCGGATGAAGAGACGAGCTCCGAGAACCAAGTCGATTAACTCTTCGCATCTGTAAACTTTCTCTTGCACTCGTCCCCGTTCATCTGCTATAAACAATTCACCGAGAGCAGATGTGTGGCTGAGCCGGTATTTGTTGCAACTCTCGTGCGTCTCCGGCATCTAAGTATTCAGAGAGCGTCGTCAAAGAAGTTCTCAATCGTCCCGGCCACGGGACTTCATTCGGAAAGCGTAAAGGCGTTCTGAAGGGTACCTTCAAAGCAAGGACCTCCAACTAGGATCTTTTCTCAATTTTTTGTCTTCCGTCCGGGCTGCCCTAAAAAAGCGTGCGCCGAAACTGGCGCTCAACCCCGACCGGAAGACCATACTGTTGCGCGTGCTTAAGAGCACAACGGCAAAATGTGGGAACAGCCGCCCTCGACTGTTCGTCGAGCGCAGCTCGACTCTTTGCCGGCAGCTCTCCTGCTCCCGCGTCCCACGCTTTTCCCGATGTGGAAATCATCTGGAAATCCTGTGGGATGCGCCGATTGACAGGATTTTCCGCAGCACTGTATGTTTGTAGGGTTTCGAGGACAGTCGGATTCGCTCTGTGGGCTTGCTCACATAAAAGAATCCGCCTGGACTGAAACGCGCCGCCTCGGCGGACCGCGATTCGGTCTTTGACAACTAGGTTGAACGTGCCAGTCGTGAGAAACGAATTCGGGCACTAGTCCGAGCGATCTCACAAGATAGACCACCGTGAACTTTTCTTCCTTCTTCGCAAGATGAAGACAAGCCAAGGCTGAACGGTGGCGCCATCCGCGCTGTTGAAACCAGAGCCGCTTTTGCAAGCGAAACTGGATGCGCTGCGATGGCAGTCTGCCAACTACCCGTCGGCAGACATCAGGTTTCAAACGAGAGTTTGATCCTGGCTCAGAATCAACGCTGGCG
>JBAUVJ010000454.1:0-26539 GCA_049583165.1 Candidatus Sulfotelmatobacter sp.
GGTTCAGCAACACAGATGGGCAAGCGCAGCGAGCCCCGCAAGGAGATCCAGGCTCCCGTGCGCATCTTTGGCACTGACAGCAGCGGCGCAATTTTCTCGGCAAAAATCTTTACCGTGAACGTGAGCCGTAACGGCTTGGAGCTAGCGGGCGTAGAGGCCAAACTCACCCTCGACGAGATTGTTGGTGTGACCTACGGAACAAACCGGGTGCACTTCCGCGTGAAGTGGATTGGCCAGGCGGGCACTGCTAAAGCGGGGCACGTCGGCCTGCTGAACATCTCGCCGGAGAAGCCTCTCTGGGATTTCCCGCTACCTCATGTCGCCCCCGATATCCATAAATTGACGGTGACTGAGCGTCGCCGCCATCCTCGTTACCGCTGCCACAATCCGGTTGAGATCCATGTCGAGGGCGGCGCGTCGTTCTGGGGCACAGTCGCAGACCTGAGCCTGGGTGGATGTTACGTGGAAATGCCGATCCCGCTGGAGCGAGGAGTCAAGCTAAGAATTGGCGTCTGGATCGACCAAACGAAGGCTTGGGCGCAAGGTGAAGTTGCCCACAAAACTCCGGGGCTTGGAATCGGCATCAAGTTCAACGAAATTTCGGACCAGACACTCGATCAAATTCGCGTCTTCCTGCAAAAACTTTCGCCCTTCGCGAAGAAGAAAGGAATTGGCACTGCTGCCCAACTATGAAGCAATTTGGGGTCTAACTCTACAGCCTGATGTTCTGAATCAAGCGCCCCACGTACTCCGGAGCTTCTTCGATTTCTCCTCTACCCCGCGCGCGAGCTTTTCCTTGTGACCTTCAAGCTTCTTCGCAATCGAAGCATCACTCAAGCCGATGATCTGCGCCGCCAAAATCCCAGCATTCGTGGCGCCCGGCTTCCCGATGGCCACCGTCGCCACTGGAATTCCAGCCGGCATCTGCACCGTCGCCAGCAATGAATCCATTCCTTGCAGGGATGTCGAGGGAATGGGCACTCCAATCACGGGCAAGGTCGTGTGCGCCGCGATTACTCCGGCCAGGTGCGCGGCCCCGCCCGCGCCCGCGATGATTACCTGAATCCCGCGGCCTGCGGCCTTGCGCGCAAAGTCCGCCGTACGATCCGGCGACCGATGCGCCGACGTGACATCTATTTCATAACCAATCCCAAACTCCTCGAGTGCTTTGCCCGCCTCGCGCATAATCTCCAGATCAGAGTCGCTGCCCATCACAATCGAAACCATGGTCTTGCTCATCAGTCCTCTTTTAAAAGTATTTATTGCCTTGCCATCCGGAACGAGGATTTCGTTTCACAAAGTGAAATAGCAGCCGAATGAACCTATCAACGCCATAGAACTATTTCTTAACCGCCCGCGCCGCGATGTCCTTCCGATAGTAGGCTCCTTCAAACTTAATCTTCCCACACGCCTGGTACGCGCGTTGCACCGCCGTTTCCAGGTTTGGCGCCCGCGCCGAGACTCCAAGCACGCGCCCGCCTGCGGTATAAAAATTCCCATCCCGCTTCGTGGTTCCGGCGTGAAAAACATTCACACCATCGATCGCTGCGGCTGCATCCAGTCCACTAATTTTTTTTCCTATCTCGAACATCCCCGGATACCCTCCCGAAGCCATCACCACGCACACGGAAGCATCCTTCGACCATTTGAAATCTCCGTCGCTTTCGCGTCCTTCGATCGAGGCTTCCAGCGCTTCCACCAGATCGCTCTCCAGCCGCATCAGGATCGGCTGCGTCTCCGGATCGCCGAAGCGGCAATTGAATTCAAGCACCATCGGGCCGCGAGCGGTCATCATCAAGCCGCAATAGAGCACGCCTTTATATTCAACTCCCTCGGCCTTCATCCCTTCGACGACCGGCTTCGCAATATGATGTACCAGCCAGTCCCGCATCGTGTCATCCACCATCTCGGCGGTGGAATATGCGCCCAGGCCTCCGGTATTTGGCCCAGTGTCTCCCTCGCCCACGCGCTTATGATCCTGCGCGGCCACCAGCGGAGCAACGCGCTCGCCATCACTCAGCACCAGAAAAGAGATTTCATCGCCCGTCAAACATTCTTCCAGTACTACTCGCGTGCCTGCCTGACCCACCATTTTGCCGCCCAGCATTTCGGCAGCGACGCTTGCAGCCTCTTCTTTACTGGCTGCGATTACCACGCCCTTGCCCGCCGCTAATCCGTCGGCCTTTACTACCACGGGCACGTGGAAGTGCGTCAACGCCTCGCGCACCTCCTCCACGGAATCGCAAATCGCATATGCGGCTGTCGGTATCCGATGCCGCTGCATGAACTCCTTGGCGAAGCTCTTGCTTCCTTCCAGTTCCGCCGCGGCCTTGTTTGGCCCGAAGACGGGCCATCCTCGTCGCGTAAATTCATCCACCACGCCCATTGTGAGCGGCAATTCAGGTCCGACGACCGTGAGGTCCGGCAGGATTTTCTGCCCCAGAGCGAGAATTGAATCCAAACTCTTCAGGTCGACCGGCAGGCATTCCGCCTCGTCTACGACCCCTCCATTACCGGGAGCGCAATAGAGCTTCGAAACCCGTGGCGACTGCTGGAGCTTCCATACCAGCGCGTGTTCGCGCCCGCCGTTGCCCAAAACCAGAATTTTCATAGCTGGAGAAACTCAAGGTTAGGGTAGAGAAGAAAGCATGTCAAACGCACACTTCTTAATAGCTCCTAACGAAAGCACAGCTTCTGTGTTAAAGCTGTTAATTCCCAGCCACCATTAACCATGCTTAATCCCTCGTCGTATAATCTCCCCAGATGATCACGGTTTCCAAAGAAGACTATTTGAAAGCTATCCTCGAGGCAGAAAGTGAAGGCGAGTCCGTTATTTCCGCCCGCCTCGCGGATTGGCTGAAGGTTTCGGCTCCCGCGGTGACCATGGCGCTGCGCCGCCTGAAGAAGGACTCTCTAGTGCGCGTGCAAAGCGACGGCCACGTCCGCCTCACGTCCGCCGGCCGCAAAATCGCGCGCAGGCTCACCCTCAGGCACCACCTCATCGAACGCATGCTGGCCGAACTCTTCGGCATGGAATGGTGGAAAGTCCACGACGAAGCCGAACGTCTGGAGCACGCGGTTTCGCCGGACTTTGAGGCCAAGCTACTCGCCAAACTTGGCAAGCGGGGCATCTGTCCGCATGGCAACATGAGCGAGATGGAAAGCCCGGCCAGTCGCCGTCATCGCGGACTGCTCCTGCTCGCCGATGCCCAGCCCGCCGTTGCCTACACGGTTAGCGGAATCTACGAGCGCGACCGCCGTCTGCTCGAATTCCTCGAAGCCCGCGGCATTCGACCCGCGGCAAAATTACGAATTCTCGAGCGCAACTACGACCAGACTCTTACTCTTTCTACCTCTTCGGGTACAGTCTCCCTAGGCCGGGCCGCTGCCGAGCGCGTCTGGCTGGCTCCCATCGAGCCACGCACCGGACACTAGTTATTTTGACTGAACCAGCGGCAGCGGCTGCAGCTTCGCAAGGGATCTCCGTAAGTCCTTGCTGCGCGTGCATTAACCATAGTTTATAGATTCGTGTATACTTGCGCTAATCTCTGCCGCGCAGGTTCCACGCTGAATCTACCTCCAGAGACGACTCGCACCCCGCAAGTATCTCCAACCTTGAAGCCGGTCGCCCAACCCGAAATCGTAGTGACGCACGAGGATGTCGACCGCGCTCATGATCGCGTCCGAGTCTCCGCCGCCCGTGCCCGCCGCGGGTTTTCCTCCAAGGCGCGCTTGCTCTGGCTGTTGGCTGGTCCCGGTGTCCTGGTCATGCTCGGCGAAAACGACGGGCCCAGCATGCTCTCCTACGCCGCCACAGGTGCGCGGTTCGGAGTCGGCTTCTTCCTGCCATTCGTCGTTCTCACGTTTTGCATGGCCATCATCGTCCAGGAAATGACCGTGCGCCTTGGCGCGGCTACCCATCGAGGGCATGCCGAACTTATCTTCGAACGCTTCGGTCCTTTCTGGGGATGGTTCTCCATGATCGATCTCGGCATCGGCAACTTCCTCACGCTCATTACCGAATTCATCGCCGTCCGCGCCGGCCTGGGATTTTTCGGAGTACCTCCATGGCTGGCAATTGTCGTCGCCCTCGTCATCCTTTACGCGGCCCTCGTAAGTCACCGCTATTGGACCTGGGAGCGGATCACCCTCGCCGCAGCCGCATTTAACCTGATCTTCATTCCAGTTGCACTCATGGCTCACCCGAGTTGGCATTCGGTCGGTCATTCCCTGATCAGTTGGCGACCGCTCCCTGGCTTTAACAAAGACACATTACTGATCGTCCTGGCCGACATCGGCGCTACCGTAACTCCGTGGATGCTTTTCTTCCAGCAGAGTGCCACCGTCGACAAAGGCATGACCACCAAAGACATTCGCTTCGGCCGCATCGACACGGTGCTCGGGGCCGCACTGGCAACCGCGGCTGCGATCGCCACGATTCTCGCGACCGCCCCGCTCTTCGCTCATCAAATGACCGCTGATAATTTTCAGGCTGCCGAATTCGCGCAGGCACTCCAGCCCATCATCGGCCGGTTCGGTGCGTCTCTCTTCGCTCTCGGCATGGTGGAGGCGGGCATCGTCGCTGCCATTACCATCTCAACTTCTTCCGCCTACGCCTTTGGCGAAGTTACTCACAAACCGCACAGCCTGAATCTCCCGATGGGAGAAGGCAAATCTTTTTACGCAGTTCTTACCCTTTGCGCCGCTGCCGCGGCCGGGATCGTTCTCATCCCCGGCCTGCCGCTTGTCTATGTGGTTCTCGTCGTAAACGTGGTCGCGGTTCTGGCCATGCCCCCGGCGCTGGTCTTCCTCTTCATGCTGGTCAATGACAAGGAACTCATGGGTCCGCTCGTCAGTCCGGTGTGGGCGAACTTCCTCGCCGCAGCGGTGGTATTTATTCTGACCGCCGCGGGGATTCTGTTCGGCATCAGCATCATCGCTCCCAACATGTTCGCCGCGCTCGGAGGAAAGTGAACTCGATTCGTACGTGATCTGACTCTATGACCAATAAGCCGACCGCGCCTTCAATATCCGCCCTCGATCAAAATCTGGTTCTATCGTCGCTGGAGCCCGATCAACTCGTCGGGGCCAAGAAGCAGCCCATCCCTCGCCGGCGTCTCAAAGGCCCTGAACTCTTCGTTCTCTGGACCCTCCGCATCTACCTGATATTCATGATGGCCGTAGTCGGCTACCAGGTTTGGTTAGCTGCCCGCTAAACCTCTCGCCGTTGTGCGTTCCACGATTGCCAGCGCCGATCTGGCCAAAGCCAACCGGGTTGCGGATTTCATCAGAAATCGTCCGGTGAGCTACGTGCTTGGTGCTGTTGTGTTGCTATTGCCGTCGTCGTAACGTGCAGGTTCGCAGAGAGCAGCGTTTCTTGGGGAAGAAACAGTCGGCCTCAATCGAAAAATGTTATAACGGAGCACGATGAGAAAACGAGCCCAGGCCGTGATCCTTATCCTGCCGGCGATTTGCCTGGGTGCATTTTTGGGCTTCGATCTAATGACTTATGCTCAGACGCAGCCGTCGAGTGCAAATCCGGCTCCAACGACAACTGGAAAAGGAGCGGCAATGACGCAACATGCCAGCGGACCGTTCGACGTAAAAGTGAATCCTCAGACTCCGGATGGCAAATTCGAAGACGCCACCATGGGGCGCATGACGATCGACAAACAGTTCCACGGCGATCTGGAAGGCACCAGCAAAGGCCAAATGCTGACCGCCATGACGGACGTCAAAGGCTCGGCCGGTTACGTCGCCATCGAACGCGTCACCGGAACATTACGCACTGCCCAGGGCGTCCGCAGCGGCACATTCATGTTGCAGCATACCGGTACCTTGACCCGGGGCGCTCCACAACTAACGGTGACGGTGGTGCCGGATTCTGGAACCGGCCAACTGGCTGGCCTTGCGGGCAAGATGACCATCAACATCGTCGACGGGAAACATTCTTACGACTTCGAATACACACTCCCTGAGACTCCTTAACATTTAGTTCGCGAGATGCCCACGTGGGACAGCCGCTTTCGGGTGTCTGTGGGGCGAAGCTCCATGGCTTCCTGTGTGGACCGCTTCACGAATTGTTTTCCGCCGTATTTTTGTTTGATTCATTCCTGGCAGTTTCCCAACTCGACGCGCAGTATTGAAGTTGGCCTTCGCACTCGGGTCCCGGACTACGCAATCCGCGGCGGAACGACTAAACTCATAAGAGCTGGCAGCAGTCTCGCGGCATTTTTCATCAGGAAGGCCATTATGTCTCTAGACAGTTTCAAATCCCGCTCCGTTCTAAAGATCGGCAACAAGCAATACGAAATCTACCGCCTCGATGCTCTTGACCAGCAAGGCATCTCTACCAAACATCTTCCGTACTCCCTGCGCATCCTTCTTGAAAATCTTCTGCGCACTGAAGATGGGCGCAACGTAAAAAAAGAAGACATCCGTTCGATGGCTGCCTGGAATAAAAACTCCAAGGCGGATAAAGAAATCGCTTTTACTCCCAGCCGCGTCCTGCTTCAGGATTTTACCGGCGTTCCCTGCGTTGTCGATCTCGCTGCCATGCGCGACGCCATGCGGCAGCTCGGCGGCGATCCTGCGCTCATCAATCCTCTGCAGCCCGTCGAACTGGTAATCGATCACTCCGTGCAGGTCGACGAATTCGGCACCTCCAACGCTTTCGAGGTAAATGCCCTGCTCGAATTCCAGCGCAACAAAGAGCGCTATTCGTTCCTCCGCTGGGGGCAGACCGGATTCCGAAATCTCGCCATCGTCCCGCCGGACACCGGCATCGTCCACCAGGTCAATCTTGAATATCTCGCGCGAGTGGTTTTCGTGAAAGAATCCGATGGCAGGAGGATCGCCTATCCCGATACGTTAGTCGGCACCGACAGCCACACAACAATGATCAATGGCCTCGGCGTGCTGGGCTGGGGCGTGGGCGGCATCGAGGCGGAAGCTGCGATGCTCGGGCAGCCCGTCTCCATGCTGATTCCGCTGGTGGTCGGAGTAAAACTCACAGGACGCCTGCATGAAGGGGCAACCGCTACCGACCTGGTTCTTACGATCACAGAAATGTTGCGCAAGCACGGAGTCGTGGGAAAATTCGTTGAGTATTTTGGACCCGGTCTGCACGATCTCCCGCTTGCCGACCGCGCTACCATCGCCAATATGTCGCCGGAATACGGTGCGACTTGCGGCATCTTCCCCGTCGATAAAGAAAGCTTGAAGTATTTGAAACTCAGCGGGCGGAGCGCGGAACAAATTGCCTTGGTGGAAGCCTACTGTCGCGAGCAAGGACTTTTCCACGATGAGAAAACGCGCGAGGCCGAATATTCCGAACTTCTTACCCTCGAGCTCGCCACGGTTGAGCCCAGCCTCGCCGGGCCCAAACGGCCGCAAGACCGCGTAATCCTTTCGCAAGCCGCCGATTCTTTCCAGAAGGCTTTGCCCTCGCTCATCAAGCCGAAATCCGGAGCGGCAAAAACCGCAGCCGCGCCCATAGCTGGAAACAACAACTCCACGCGCTGGGAACAGGAGGGCGGCAGTCCTGCTGCCATCGGTGTTGAAGACCCGAACGTTCACGAACACGTCGCGGCCAGCGTAAAGGACGCGCTCAGACACGGCAGCGTGGTGATCGCCGCGATCACATCCTGCACCAATACTTCGAATCCATCAGTAATGATCGGCGCTGGCCTGGTCGCGAAAAAAGCGGTCGAAAAAGGTTTGTCAGTTCCGCCCTGGGTGAAAACATCGCTCGCGCCCGGATCCAAAGTCGTCCGCGATTATCTGGAGAACGCCGGTCTCACGCCCTATCTCGAAAAACTGAAATTTCACATCGTCGGCTATGGCTGCACCACTTGTATTGGCAACTCTGGGCCATTGCCCGACGAAGTCTCCAAAGCCATCGACGAAAAAGATCTCGTCGTTGCCAGCGTTCTTTCTGGCAATCGCAATTTCGAGGGGCGCATCAACTCCGAAGTCCGCGCCAACTATTTAATGTCGCCGCCGCTGGTGGTCGCCTTCGCTCTCGCCGGACGTATCGACACCGATCTCCGCAAAGACGCGATCGGCAAAGGCAAAGACGGCAAGCCCGTCTATCTCGCGGACCTCTGGCCTACGCAGCGCGAAGTCGACGAAGCGGTCGAGCACTCGGTTACCGCAGAAATGTTTTCGAAAAGCTACGCGGAGGTGTTCCAGGGTGACGAGCGCTGGCGTGGACTCTCGATTCCCAAGGGCCAAACCTACGCTTGGGAAAAAGATTCCACCTACATCCGACGTGCTCCTTATTTTGACGAGATGAAGATCAAACCTTCGCCAGTCGAAGATATAAAAAACGCGCGCGTTCTTGCAGTGCTCGGCGACAGCGTCACCACCGACCACATTTCTCCTGCGGGGTCGATCAAGAAAGATGGGCCTGCGGGAAAATATTTGCAAGCGCACGGGGTTGCGCCTGCTGATTTCAATTCTTATGGTTCGCGGCGCGGCAACCATGAAGTTATGGTCCGCGGCACGTTCGCCAATGTTCGCCTGCGCAACAAACTCGTTAATGTTGAGGGCGGCTTTACTCGCCACCTGCCGACGAATCAGGAAATGTCGATTTACGACGCCTCCGAGAAATACATTGCCGAAGGCACGCCGCTGGTAATCCTCGCGGGCAAAGAATACGGGTCGGGTTCCTCGCGTGATTGGGCTGCGAAAGGACCGCGCCTGCTCGGAGTCCACGCCGTCATCGCCGAAAGCTACGAGCGCATTCACCGCTCGAATCTGGTGGGCATGGGAATTTTGCCGCTGCAATTTTTGGCGGGTCAGAATGCGGAATCGTTGAAGCTTACGGGTGAAGAGGTGTTTGAGATTACCGGAGTGCGCGATGTTGTGGAGCACTTCGCGGCGGGAAGACAGATTAAGGTTCGTGCCACATCAAGTGCTAGTACCGGCGGAGGTGGGAAGGACAAGCCGGTGGAGTTCGAGGCAGTGGTTCGGATCGATACGCCGCAGGAAGCTTTGTATTACGCTAATGGCGGGATTTTGCAGTATGTGCTGCGGCAGTTGTTGGCGGGGAAACCGAGTGCGCAGACGGTGGGGGTGTAGTCTGACTTCGGGTGCCCCATTGCTCGCGATCTCCGGTTCCATTCTGAGGCGGGGACGCGGCGCTGAAGCGCCGCTCTTCCACGGGCGCGACCGGCACAATCGCGCTACGGCTCATCGGAAACTGGAGCGATGGAAGAGATTCAGCCACTCATAGGCCGGCACATTCGCCTCGAACCGCTGGCTCACCATCACGTCGATGGTCTGGTGGACGCTTCGGCAGCGGAGCCGGCGCTCTACCAGTGGAGTCCCGTTCCGCAGGGAAAGATCGAAGCTACGGCTTATGTCAATACTGCGCTCGCTTGGCGCGATGCAGGGACTGCCGTGCCTTACGCGATCGTCAAGGTGAATGACGACCGCGTCATTGGGTCCACACGCTTCTGGAATATCGAGCGATGGTCCTGGCCGGAGGGACATGCGCGGCAAGGGCGCTGCGCGCAGCAGGAGTTCCCAGTTCTCGCAAAAGAGGAGAGAACTGGGGCAGCCTGGTCCGACATTCTTCCCGACGCGTGCGAAATCGGTTATACGTGGTTTACGCGATCCGCGATTCGAACTCCGGCCAATACCGAAGCCAAACTGCTGATGCTGACGCACGCCTTCGAAAGCTGGGAGGTGCTCCGCGTCTGCTTTCATACAGACGCGCGCAACCAGCGCTCCCGCGCTGCGCTGGAACGCATCGGAGGAAAGTTCGAGGGCATTCTACGCTCTCATCGCATGGCCGCCGACTTCATTCCGCGCGACTCAGTGCGGTATTCGATCGTGGCCGCCGAGTGGCCAGACGTAAAACGGCGGCTGACTCAACTTTTGGATCAGCTGCCCTGAGGCGAGTGCTGAGTGCCGAGTGCCCTGCCTACGCTGCTATAATCAAGGATTGTGCTCATGTCTACGAAACGCCTGATTCGCTCCACCACAGTTTTATCCATCCGCCGCAATGGCAGCGTGGTTCTGGCCGGCGACGGACAAGTCACGCTCGGCGAGTCCGTTATCAAACATTCGGCGAAGAAGATCCGGCGGCTTTACAACGACAAAATTCTGGCGGGATTTGCCGGCTCGACCGCCGACGCCTTCACGCTTTTCAGCCGGTTTGAGTCGAAACTCGAACAGTACCACGGCAACCTGGGACGCGGCGCGGTCGAACTCGCTAAAGATTGGCGCACCGATAAATTTCTGCGCCACCTGGAAGCGTTGCTACTGGTCTGCGACAAGGAACAGACATTTCTGCTCAGCGGACAAGGCGACGTGATCGAACCCGACGGCGGCGTGGCGGCCATTGGCAGCGGCGGTCCTTATGCGCAGGCTGCGGCCGAAGCGCTGGCGCGGCACACGGAACTCTCAGCCCGCAAGATTGCCGAAGAAGCCATGAAGATTGCGGGAAAGATGTGCATCTATACGAATGATGCGGTAACCATCGAAGAACTTTAAGTTATGGCCATTTATTTACCCAGCAGCGCGGAAGAAGAACAACTCGCACTCGACGAACTTACTCCACGCGAGATCGTGGTTGAGCTCGACAAACACGTTATCGGACAAAAAGACGCGAAGCGGGCTGTCGCCATTGCTCTGCGCAACCGCACCAGGCGGCAGAAGCTGACGCCTGAATTGGCTGAAGAAATCATCCCCAAAAACATCATCATGATTGGGCCGACGGGAGTCGGAAAGACCGAGATTGCGCGGCGGCTGGCAAAGCTGGCGAATTCTCCGTTTTTGAAAGTGGAGGCGTCGAAGTTTACTGAGGTTGGATATGTGGGACGCGATGTGGAGTCGATGGTGCGGGATCTGGTGGAGATCGCGATTGACAATGTGCGTGAGGAGAAACTGGAGGATGTTGCCGATAAGGCTGAGTTGAATGCGGAGGAGCGGTTGCTCGATATTCTTCTACCGCCATCTCCACCGAGCCGGCCCGCGGAGCCGACCACTGCCGGGGGAGTGGTGATCGATGGCAATACGGCGTTGACTGAATCTTCGTCGCGGACGCGGGAGAAATTGCGACAGCAACTGCGTGAGGGAAAACTCGACGAGCGGCAGGTTGAGATCGATGTGCGGGAGCGGAATTTTCCATCTTTTGAAATTATGACGAACCAGGGCGTCGAGGAGATGGACATCAATATCAAGGACATGCTGCCGAACATCTTTGGCGCGCGGACGAAGAAGCGAAAGATGAAGGTGAACGAGGCGTTTGAATATCTGATTCAGGAAGAAGAGCAGCGGCTGATCGATATGGATCAGGTGACGCGGATGGCGATTGACCGCGTGGAAAATTCCGGAATTGTTTTTCTGGATGAGATCGACAAGATTGCGGGGCGCGAGGGCGGGCATGGTCCGGACGTTTCGCGCGAAGGAGTGCAGCGCGACATTCTACCGATTGTTGAAGGCACGACCGTGAATACTCGCTATGGAATGGTGCGGACGGACCACGTTTTGTTTATCGCGGCGGGAGCGTTTCACGTTTCGAAGCCGAGCGATTTGATTCCGGAGTTGCAGG
Organism: Candidatus Sulfotelmatobacter sp.; assembly: GCA_049583165.1. GTDB lineage: Bacteria > Acidobacteriota > Terriglobia > Terriglobales > Acidobacteriaceae > Sulfotelmatobacter. Next base: position 11,564 of record JBAUVJ010000454.1, read on the forward strand.
GGCGGTTTCCGATTCGAGTGGAGTTGCAGTCGCTGACCATGGAGGATTTCGTGCGGATCTTGACCGAGCCGAAATCGTCTTTGGTGAAGCAGTACACGGCGCTGCTGGAGACGGAAGGCGTGAAGCTGGAGTTTACGCCGGAGGCGCTGCAGGAGATTGCGCATTTCGCGTTTCGGGTGAATGAGAGCACGGAGAATATTGGAGCGCGGCGACTGCATACCATCATGGAGCGGGTGCTGGATGAGTTGAGCTTCGATGCACCGGAGCGAAAAGGCGAGCATGTGATAGTGGATGCGGACTATGTGCGGAAGATGTTGACGGACATTGTTAAGGATCAGGATTTGTCGAGATATATTCTGTAGGAAAGCTTAAATAGAGAGGGCTTAGGGGAACACAGGAAAACCATCGAGCTCCTTCGGACCGTAGTAACCTTTTTCAAGTGACGCAAAGTAAGTCCCGCCTGACGGTTCTCCATTGCGCCGGTTACCTCAGCGGCTAAAGCCGGCTATGGTTTTGGGTTAGTTACGGCGTGGCTCGAAGCCGCGCCCCTTCAAAACGGTACCCCTCAAACAGACGAAAAAAAGGGCGGTGCTTTCGCACCGCCCTGATCGTTTTGGGCAATAGCCGAAGTGTCTAGAAGTTCAGCTTTAGCTGGAGCTGGATGACTCTTGGTGAAGCGTCTGCGCCCAGGCCAGAACCGTAGATGCTGGTCGGAGTGCTGACGGTTTGGATAATCTGCCCAAAGTTCGGAGCATCCGCGTTCATGATGGGGAAGTAGAAGTCCGGGTGATTGAACAGGTTGAAGAATCGAGCACCGACGGAAAGACTTGAACCTTCCCACTTGGGCAGGCCGAATCCTTTTTCGATTCCGAAATCGGTATCGAAATAGGCAGGTCCACGGTATTGATTCCGAGTTTGAGTTCCATAGGTAGTAGTCGGATCGGGGAACTGACTCAAACTCATACAGGGATTGGGAACGTTGGCGCTCGACACGGAAGCCGCCGAGGAGCCGCATGAGATGCTGCCTGGGCCGACGGTGGCATCGCTGAAGATGGCTTGAGCATCGCTGCTGTCGCCGAAGTTCGTTGACTCCAACGCATCTGATACGGCCGAACTGTACGGAGTAAAGGGAAGGCCGGAGTGCGCGAAAATCGTACCCGATACTGTCCACCCCTTCATCAGGGCGTTTGGACCCCAATGAGTAATGTGGCGAAACATATCGGACCAAACATAGTTCATGCTGAAGTTATTGCGGATGTCATAGTCGGCATTGCCGTAGTTGTATTGCCGGAGGCTAGCGGGATTTTCCGGGAAAATAATGTCCGCGTACTCTCCGGCAGTATTCAATCCGAACGGAGAGAGAGAGTTATTCGAGATCTCATCCAGCGCGTGGCTCCAAGTGTAGCTCGCGGTGAACTGAAAACCTCCTCCGAAGTTATGGCTCAGGGTGGTAATCAAGCCGTCGTAATTCGAGTTGGCAATGTTTTGGACCTGGTTCACAACTCCGAAACGCGAGTCCGGCGCGGTGGTTGGAAAGTTAGCAAAAGTCGGGCCGAGCAATGGTCCCGGCGTAGCGGCCGATTGCAGTTGACTGGCAATGCAGCAATAGGCATTCGCGGCAGCATTTGATATTTCTTCATGCGAACCGTGATTGCCTACGTACATGACACTCAGAGTTGAATGCCACCCCACGGACTGCTGAACTTCCAGGCTCCACTTGTAATAGATTGGAACTTTGACAGGGTTGGCATTTCCGAAATTGAACGGGGTAACGCCGCCGCCGGAGGCGTAGTTGGCAGCAAAGCTGGCGTTTGCGGCTGAAGATTGCTGGTACAAGGTGCAACTGGTGCCGCACGTCGCCCCAGGGAATGCTCCCGTTTGGCCGGGTGCGATATAGCCACCAACGGTGTTGAACCCGGGATCCGACGGAGCGTTCCCGAGGAAGGTATCGATCGCGCCGGTGGGCAGAGCATCGGCGAACATGCCAATCCCCCCGCGAACCACGGTCTTCTGCGATCCTGCCGGTGACCAAGCAAAGCCGACTTTGGGTTGCCATGCAATGCTGGTTACCGAAGGAAATGCCTGGTGTTGGTTTGCAAGAATTGCGGTGTTGACTGGTGCGTTACTGTCTCCAAAAGCGCCTGATGCGAGCCTTTGGAAGCAGTTGATTTGGCAGATGGGGTTGGAAAGATGATCGGCCCTGAGGCTCAACGTGAGCTTCAAGTTATTTGTAACCCTGACATCATCAGCTGCGTAAAGACCGAGTTGGTAAAGTGCGATAGGCACTTCGGTGCGCGAGGGGAAATTTTGCTGGATTATGTCCCCAGCGCCGCCAACACCACCTGTAGCAAAATTCTCTAACGAAAATGCGCCCACTAACGGCGTGATGTAGAGAAAGTTCTGATCGCTGATGTCATCGCGGCGGAAGTTGGCGCCAACCTTAAAATTGTGCCGTCCCCGGACCCAACTGAAGTCATCCACGAATTGATACTGAGTGATGTTGCGGCCTTCGGGCATCACTTCGTTGTCGGGATTCAGAGCAGAGAGGGTACCATCAAAAAGTGCGAAAGCTTCCGTTCCGGCTGGAGTGCCGGGCACGGAGAGCGCCGCGGCGGCTGCTGCCGGATTTTGCATGGCGAATCCAGCGCTGTACCACAGCATCGAGGCCTTGAAGTCATTGACTTTGTCGGAGCCAAAGATATGAGTTTCGCCGACTTGACTCTGCCACGCCGGCTGATCGCTGATGACGTTGAAGGCGGAATCGATTCCGTCCGTGTAACTAGCCTGGAGACCGTGCTCGTACTGCACACGGACGAATAGCTTGTCGTTAGGCCCGAGGTTCATATCGTACTTGCCGATATATAGCCGATCGTGGGTGTGAGCTTGCAGAGCAGCTTGAACGCTAACTCCGCAGGGATTAGCCGCCCCGAAGGTCTGATTATTCAGGGTTGTAACGTCGTTGCAATCGCCGCCCAGTATTTGGGTTGCACCCGCTTGCGAAACCCGGTTATAGAGACCGAAAACCTGGGTGTAGAAGGGAACCGATGCCGAGAGTCCACTAGTATTCAAGTTGGCTAAGACAGCGGTCTCGAAGTTTTGCGTAGGAACCTGTAAGGTCTGGGGCGAGGGAATTGCGAGCTGCAAACCTTCAACGTCAAAGAAGAAGAACGCTTTGTCCTTCTTGATGGGGCCACCGAAGGAGCCGGCGAACTGATTGTCGTTCACAAAGGGGCGGGGATCGATATCGCTGCCGGCAAGACCGTTCGCCTGATTCCGGAAATAGTTATTGGCATTCAGGATGTCGCCGTTCCACCAGTAGATGGCATTTCCATGGAAGGAATTGGTGCCGGACTTAGTGACATAGTTGACATTGGCTCCGGCCAAACCGCCGTAGGCACCGCTGTAACCATTGGAGACGACGGTACTCTCAGAAATGTCGTTCAAGCCGAGGGTGAGATTAGTGGCGCCGCTATTGTTCACGTTGAAGTAAGGATCGTTGTCGTTGGAACCGTCGATGGTGAACAGGTTTGATGTGGCCGGTAAACCATTGACTTCGAAGTTGCCGCCGCCGAACATGGCGCCACCCGCGGTATTTACGACCGCACCGGGAGAAGTGAAGGCCACTGCTGACAAATCGTTGCCGGGATTCGGAAGAAGCTCTACGGCCTTAGCATTAAAGTTTGCAGTAACGTTGGCGTCTTCGGTTTCCAGCTGTGTCCCGGCTGCGGTGACCTCAACCGTTGTGGAGGAGCTGCCGAGTTCGAGTTGAAAATTGAGGGAAGGGCTGGCGCCGAGAGCCACTGTGACTTGCTTTTGGCTGGTCTGAAATCCGGACGCGGTCGCGGTGACCCGGTAGCTGCCAGGCTTAACATAGGAGAATTGATAGTAGCCGGACGAACTGGATTTGACCTTGACCACGGAACCTTCGTCTAGGCTTCGGAGCTCGACGTTAGTGTTGGGGACCACGGCCCCGGTGGGATCGGTGATTGTTCCGGCAAGCTCTCCGGTAGTTACGGTCTGGGCAAATGCTTGAAAAATTCCTGCGAGGACAAGGAAGGCAAGTAATGTAGTGACGACTCTGGATTGCATATACTTCTCCACTTCTTCAGATTTCTTGTCAGTGGTTATCCGCAGGTAGGATGTTTTGGCAGGAAACAACATTGGATAAACACAGAACTGTTTTCTTACTTGCAGATTGATAACCGAAACCCCGCGCGGTTGTGTTCAATTAAAATCAATCATTTGCAGAAGATGAATTTCTTTACACTACCGCAAATGGAATGCGGCCAACATTACGTCTACGAATTTTCATACTAATATCGGAAACATGCATGGATACTGCTCGAAACATAACTTTACAGTGCTATGTGAACCATGGTTAAGTTTAGTTTTGCAGGCAACTTTGCGGTATGGAAGATGAATCTAAAAGGTACTGCGGTTAATGTAGTGCCTTGTATTGCGGTTGAAGGCGCGTGGTGTCGAGGTCCGTGGTGCCCACTCGACGAAAACTGCGACGAGTGGGGCAGCCATTTTCGTCGCAATTCAAAAGTAAGCTAGCCCCCCAGCTACGCGAGTCTGATGTACTCTGTTGTTTCTGCATGAAAACTCATACAGGAAAGCTGGTACTAGCGCTAGGAGCGTTGGTGGTGATGACGGCGTGTGCCTCGATTGGTCCGCCGGAAGCGCCTTCGCTGGAGTTGCCGAAGCCGCCATCGGACTTGCATGCTGCCAGAAAAGGCGACCGGGTGACGCTGACGTGGACGATTCCCGCGCGTACCACGGACCGGCAGAGTGTGCGTTATCTGGGAAAAACCGATATTTGCCTCAGCGTTGCGGCTGTGATCAAGAAGTGTGGAACGCCGGTGGGCGAGGCCGCGCCACCAGCGGGGTTTGAACAAGCGGCGAAGAAATCGTCCGGGAAGAAGTTGAGCGCCAGCTTTACAGACGCTCTGGCGGCTGCACTGGAGCATGAGCACCCGACAGAGTTTGCGACGTTTGCGGTGGAGGTGCTGAACAAGGCGGGGCGGGGCGCGGGAATTTCGAATCAGGCGCGCGTGCCGCTGGTGCCCACGCTACCACCTTTTGCCGGTTTTACCGCAAACGCTACTGCCCCCGGTGTGCTGGTCTCGTGGAAGTGTCTGCCCACGTCAGGTAGAGGAGAAACGGGAATCAAGTATTTGTTCCGCATTTACCGGAGACCGGAATCGAGCACAAATGCAACTAAGATCGCTGACGTGCAGGCGACGGAGTGCGCGGTTGGACCAAATGCTTTGGTTGCTACAGCAGGGCAAAGTTCCAACATCTCGACAACCTCGGCGACGGAACAAGAGACCACGCACGAAAAGATCGACACTTCTTTTCTTGATCAAACCTTTGAGTGGGAGCTTACATATTTTTACAGAGGGACGGTGGTGAGTGTGATCGCGATGGCGGGTAAGCCTACGATTGAAGTCGAAGGCGATGACACTCCCGAACTGAAAGTATTTGCTCACGACGTATTTCCGCCGGCGGTACCTTCTGGATTGCAGGCTGTGTCTTCGGGGGCGGGGCAGCAACCATTCATTGATTTGATATGGGCTCCGGTCGCGGATACGGACCTGGAGGGATACAACGTTTACCGGCGCGAAGCAGGAGGGGTAGCGGCGAAGGTGAACTCAGAATTGGTGAAGACTCCGGCGTTTCGGGATATGAATGTTGTGGCAGGGAAAACTTATTTTTACTCGGTGTCGGCTGTCGATCAGCGGGGGAATGAGAGTGGGCGCTCGGAGGAGGGCAGTGAGAGTATGCCGTAGGCTGCTGAGATCCTCAGCGGCTAAAGCCGTGAGTTTTGAGTAGCCGCTTATCGCAGCGCTATAAGCGCTGCGCCACCCAAAATCATTGTACTAGCTGAAATCTATGCGCTATCCAAAAGTCTTATTTGTTCTCGAAAATTTCTCGCTGATTTCTGGATCTCATGGTTAGATAGATTTTATGAAATATTGCCGGTTTCAATTGGATGGAGAAGCGCATTACGGGCTGGTGGAGTCGGTGGCGGGGCGCGATTCGATCTTGAGGATACTGTTGACGGCTCCGGAGGAATCCGATGGGGACGCGGAAGGTTTGCGGACACGGCGGATTGAACCCATTGCGCTGGATGAGGCTGTGCTGCTGCCACCGGTGCGGCCTTCGAAAATTGTCTGCATAGGGCGAAATTACCGAGAACATGCGGCGGAGTTGGGGCACGATGTGCCGCAGGAACCGTTGCTGTTTTTGAAAGCGCCATCGGCGCTGCTGGCGCCGGGTGGAACTGTAGTGCGGCCGAAAATTTCAGAGCGCGTGGATTACGAAGGCGAGCTGGGAGTGGTGATCGGGAAGAAATGCCACCAGCCGGCGGCGGATGAAGATGTACGGACTTACATTCTGGGATACACGTGCGTGAACGATGTGACGGCGCGCGATCTGCAGAATAAAGATGGGCAGTGGAGCCGGGCGAAGGGGTTTGATACGTTTTGCCCGATCGGGCCGGTGGTGGTGGATGGACTTGATCCATGGAAGGGCGTGGGAGTGGAGACGCGGGTGAACGGCACGGTGCGGCAGTCGGGCGCGACGCTGAATTTTATTTTCGCGCTCGACGTTGTCATCCGGCACATCGCGCAGGCCATGACACTGTTTCCGGGCGATGTGATCGCGACGGGAACTCCAGCGGGCGTGGGGCCCGTGGTAGCGGGAGATGTGATGGAAGTCAACGTGGAGGGAGTGGGGACGTTGAGGAATACGGTCGCGGACGAGTAGTTGGCGGCTTAAAGCCGCTGTTACTTTTCTGCGCTTTATGGCGCGGCTGAAGCCGCGCCCCTTCAATGCATAGTCGGCAAGGGGCTGATCCGCACGATAATCACTGCAGGCGGAAGCGTTCGCGCATGAGGCGCTGCAGGCGGGGTTTGTAGAGAAGATCGTAGGCGAGTTCTTTATCGGGGAACATAGCCAAGGCGGCGCGCTTGGCGCCGGCGGCGAGTTCGGAGGCTTCTTCGATGGTCAAGCTGGTGTCCTGACTGATCACGGAGGAGACCATGCTGATCATTAATTGCAGGCGGCGGATTCTGCGGGATTCGTCTTCGTTGTTATTAGAGTCGGTGGATTGCTCGCGAACTGCATGATTACGATGATCCGACGGTTTGCTGGAGTTCATACGGTCCCTTTTTACCCGCAGCTCCTACTACGGAAACACACAGTGTTGGATGTTGCGATATAGTTCGAGGGTGCCCCCCCGTTTCACTATTCTCCTCCGATCGAAACCAAAATAAACTGCCCGAAAGTGCCGGTGTTTCGACACTGAAAGCAATGACTTCGGGTGGGAATAAACATCCGAAAACTATCAGGACAAGACAGTTAAACGCTCGCAGGATCGGTGTTTCCGTAGAGCCGGGATCAAGTTTTGAATCTCGAATATATGTATATACATCTATTGTTCCATGAATAACGCGCTCTTCAAGATTCCCGAATTGCCGTGCATGTGCGCGAGCCTTCGCCGGGCTTCGCGGGCGCTCACGCAAATGTACTCCGAGGCGCTCCGTGCTTCGGGTCTGCTAGCCACGCAATTCACGATTTTGCAGGCACTGTGGCAAACCGGAGAAGTGTCCCAGGGCGAACTTGGACAGATCCTTGCTATCGATAGCACGACGCTTACGCGTACCCTGCGAATCATGATCCGAAAGAATTGGATCACGGAGCATCGCGGCACGGACCGGCGGGAGCGCTTGCTGCGTCTCGCCAAAGCCGGACGGTCTCAATTCAATCGCACACGACCCGCCTGGGAAAATGTGCAGGTGCAACTGGGGCGTCAACTGGGAGACGAACGCTGGCACGACCTTTTGAAGTTAAGCAATGAAGTCACAACTTTAGCTACGCAATGAGGAGGTTTATATGAGCAACGCGAACTATGGAAGACTTAGCGCAGGGTTGATTGCCGGATGGTTTGTTATTGCGCTGTCGGCTTCAGCTCTGCATCTATTCAAAACGGATCCTAACCTTCCGCCGCTGGCACTTGGGCTAGCGGTTCTGATCCCAATCGTTTTATTTCTCGTTGGGTTTGCAACGTGGGAGGGGTTCCGGCAGTTTGCCACGTCGTTAAACCCACGCACCTTGACCTCCATCCATTCCTGGAGGATTATGGGATTCACTTTCCTGGTCCTCTATTCCGCGGGGATATTGCCCGGGGTCTTCGCACTGCCGGCGGGGTTAGGCGACATCACCATTGGAATGACAGCGCCGCTGGTGGCGCTCAAACTCGCGAATATCGGCCAGCGTAGAAGTTTCATCTTCTGGCAGATCCTGGGGATTGCCGATCTGGTGATCGCGATAACCCTGGGGACGACTGCCAGTCTGATTAGCCCACACGGAGTGACGACGCAGGCAATGTCAGTGCTACCGATGAGTCTGATTCCGACTTTCGCAGTGCCGCTACTGATCATGCTTCACGTCATCTGCATTGTTCAGGCGACGAAATGGAAAAAGCAGGCCGATTCGAGCGTCGGGGAACAGTTGGCCGCCTCTGCATAGATGGACTACGGGGCCAGCGCTCATTAGGAGCCATGGCCCACATTTTTTTCACGAGAGATAAAGAATCTGGAGCTCTGCTTTGCTTCGAACACACGTTGTCGAATACACCTTGTCAAATACAACTCTGGGAATGGAGTTAGAATCACAGTCGTGCGAAGTCTGCTGCCTTTGATTGGCGAGCGACTCGGAGGAGATGAGCATGGCAGAGCAAGTGGATGGGACGGCGCAAGTGCGGCGTCCTGATCCGAATGAGAAGCTGGTGAAGGTGTTTGACAGCGAAGAAGAGTCGGAGGCGTTGGTGGTGAAGGGGCTGCTGGATTCGGAGGGGATTGATAATGACCTCAAGTCCGGCGCTTTCCTGCAAGATGCGTTTCCCGGACTGGGTGGGATGATTATTCTGGTGCGGGAAGAGGATGCGGTGAAGGCGCGGAGTTTGATTGCGGAGTCGAGGGCGGCCGGTGGGGCGAGTGAGCCGGATGAGGATGAGACGCAGGGTTGAGTTCCTCTCCAGTTCGATTAAGGGCGCGTTTTTTCAAAGGCTTCTTGGCTACGCATTGAAAGCGACGAAGAAAAGCCCAGGTCTGTGGTCGGGACTCCTTTTGAATCCGTCAGTGGCGCAGGCAGGCACGGGGTTCTTCGCTTCGCTCAGAATGACAGAGTGGCGGGGCTTCACCATGGAGCGGCGGGCAGGGATGGGGTGACGGTGTGGCCGTCGAGGTAGAAGGTGACGGCGCCGTTGAGATCGGTGCGGTAGACGCGGACTCCGGCGGCTTGGAGGCGGGCGAGGACTTCGGGTTTGGGCAGGCCGAACGAAGTGTGGAATCCTACGGAGATTACGGCAACGCTGGGCTTGACGGCGGCTAATATTTCGGGTGTTGTGGAAGTAGCGCTGCCGTGGTGGCCGACTTTCAAAAGATCGGCTTGCAGAGCGTGAAGGCTGGCGATGCGGCGCTCGACGGCCTTCTCGGCGTCGCCCTCGAGCAGTACGGAGGTTTCGCCGTAGGCGACGTGCAGGACCATGGAGTCGTTATTTTTGGGCTCGAGGCCGACGGGCCAGTCTCGCGGTGGAAAAAGTACGTCTACTTTCGCGCCGCCTAGATCAAATTCATCTCCCTCCCAGTGGCGCACAACTTTGATTCCCAGGGCATGAGCCTCGTCGATCAGGCGATCGAGGGCTCGGCTGGGGGGTAGCAGGCCTATCCATAATTCTTTGGGACGAAAATCTTTGAGGATCGCCGGCATGCCTCCGATGTGATCGGAGTGACCGTGGGAAATCGCAACTGCATCGAGGCGGGAGATGCGGCGAGTCCAAAGGTAGGGCGCGACGACGTCTTCGCCGAAATCGAGTTGTGAAGCGGCTCCCCAGACTGGGCCACCGGCATCGATGAGCAAGGTGCTGCCTTGCGGAGTTACCAGGAGGATGGCGTCGCCTTCGCCGACATCGATGGAAGTTACTTCAAGAATTCCGGGTTGAGTTTGCGGTTGGGGCGGCAGGAAGGCGAGAGTTAGGGATGCGGCGAACAGGGCGACTACTCCAGCGGCGGCGAGCAGCGCGCGGCAGCGGGCAAGAAGCATAGCGAGAACGAGCGCGGAGGAAGCTGCCGCGATCATTACCAAGGAGGGAGTGGCTACGCGGAGATCGGCGAGGCGCAGGGTTCCGAGTCCATGCACCGTGCCGGTAATGGCTTGCAGCGCGAAGGAGGTGAGGAGTGCGGGAATTTTGGCGAGAAGAAGGGAGATATATCCGAGGGAAATCGTAAGAATGGCGGCAGGCATGAGAAGTTGCGTGAGAGGAACGACGGCGATGTTGGCGGGCAAGCCGATGGGGGTGGCGCGGTGAAAATAATATGCCATGGGCAGCGCGAGACCCATCTGCATTATGGCTGAGACAAGCAGCAGTTCGAATGTGCGCAGGCAAATTATCGTGATGCCGCGCGCCAGGCGCAACGACCAGGAATGTCCTGTGAATCGCGCGAGGCGGCCGGCAATCAGGCGGAGATCGGAGCGGAACTGGGCGACTTTTGGAGGTAGCGATCCGCCGTAATCGTCGGCGTCCCAATGGGCGAGGGCACGTCGGTAGAGGCGCGAGGTGCGTTCGATGAGGGGTAATCCGATGGCGGCCACGAGGAGGACACAAAGAAAAGTCATCCGGAAGCTGGCGGCGAAGAGTTGGCGGGGATCGAAGACGAGCAGGGCGAGAGCGGCGACTCCGAGCGCGTTGACCATGCAGCGGTCGCGGTAGAGCAGGCGGGTGCCAAGGAAGATGGCGCACATGAGCGTGGCTCGCCACACGGGAGCGCCAACTTCGGTGAGGAAGGCATAGGCGACGCAGGAGAGGATGGTCAGCAGGGTTGCGGGAATATCGGCGAGGCGAAAGCGACGCAGGGTCCAGAAAACGACGAAGGCGAGGATGGTGACGTTCATCCCGGACACTACGAGGACGTGATAGGTGCCGGAGCGCTGGAAATCGACCCGCGTGTCGCGGTCGATGAAGGCTTCTTCGCCGATGACCATGGCGTCGATGAGAGCCGCCAGGGGTGCGGGCCAGAGCGCGTGGACTTTAGCGATGATGCTGGAGTGAATACGGGTTCGCGCGAGTTCGAGACCGCTTCCGGAAAAACCGGGGAGGAGTTGCACGTCCTCGGCTTTGGCGGAGGCCAGGGCGGTGATGCCATTCGCGGCGAGATAACTTTCATAGTCGAAGGCTCCGGGATTGTGGAAGTTGCGGGGAAGCTTCAGCTTGACGGGAAGACGAATGCGTTGGCCATAGCGGAAGAGGCGCAGCGGGGCCGGGGCGACGTTAGCGGGCGCGGAAGTTGATGGGGTTGTGCTGTTGTAGAGGGTGAGGCGTACGCCGGAGTGCGCGGGGCTCCGAGTGCCGTTCTCGTCGCCAGCAGAAAAGATTTCTTCGGTTTCAACGTCGAGACTTTGGCTGAGCTCGCCAGGAGACGCTTCGCGAAATCTGCCTTCGCGGATGACGTGAGCCGTGATCTCGGCTTCTGGACCGTAGGCATAAGGCTGGAGGCTGGAAGCGGGTCCACTGGGCGAGGTTTTCGCCTGGATGTCTTTTAGTTGAATATCGAGGGCGCCGACGAGGAAGAATGTTGCGAGCCCCAGAGTTGCGGCGAGCCATTTTTGTTTGCGGAGAAAGAAGAGGGCTAGTGCGAGAAATGCCAGAGCTGCGGGGAGCAACCATGAAACGGGACGAGAGAAATATGTTCCGGCGACGATTCCTGTAGCGTAGGAAAGGGCGGCCCAAAGCATTGGTTGGCGCGTGGGTTTGAGTTGGAATTCAAACGGGGATGGAGGCGCGGGAGGGGGCGAGAGTGGCGGGATGGGAGGCATTTGTTGCTGGACGCGAGAGGCTCGCTTCGCTCGCCGGACAGCCGGGGGCGGCTGTCCCTACATGTGCATTGGTCAGCGAATCAGGTGGAGAACGGTTTCGAGGCGGTAGGTTTGGGGGAATAGGTCAACGAGATGGGCCTCCTCAATGCGATAGCCGGCTGACTTGAGCGGGAGCAGGTCGCGGGCCAAGGTTGCGGGATCGCAAGAGACGTAGGTCACGCGGGGCGCGCCCGCTTCCGCAAGCAAACGCGCCACGCGATCGCCCAAGCCCCCTCGGGGCGGATCCACGACTACGACGTCAGGCTTATGGTGCAACTGGGGGAGGACTGCGCCATCTGCGGCCCGACCTTCACCCGCCAATTCGGTCAGGTACCGTTCAGCCGTGGCGTTCACGACCTTCGCATTCAATAGCAAATTGTATTCAAGATCGACGGAGGCTGTCTGTGACGACTCGACAGAAACGATGTGACGGATGCTACAGGCAAGAGCTGTGGAAAATAGTCCGACCCCCGCGTAGAGATCGAGGGCAAGTTCGCCGAAACGGGTTTTGGTGACGATCTTGACGAGTTCATCAATGAGAAAACGGTTGGTTTGGAAGAAAGCTCCAGCGCTCACACGGTAGACTGCGGCGGCGGTGCGGTAGGTTAGTTCGGAAGCGCCGACAGAAACCAAGGGTGCGCGTACACCTTTTTGCGGCTCGCGGAACGCAACCACTCCGGAGATTTCCGGCATGGCGGAGCACAATTCTTCCGCCCAGGCGCGAACGGCGGCGCGCCTAGCCTCGGGGGCGCATAAGAGTTCGACCAAGAGGCGCGTGTCACTTTCATTCGAAAAAAATTCGACTTCACGTACGCCGTCGACGGCTTTGCCTGCGCGTCCGGATTGCCATAGAGCGGCGATGCCCCGGTTGATCAGGGGCGAACTGATGGGGCATTCTTCGATTGGAAGAAGATCGTGAGAGGCAAACCTGAAATATCCGATGGCGAAGCTGGGCAGCGTCCGGAGCTGTAAGCGAGAACGATTGCGATAGTTCCAGGGCGGAGAGGGATGGGTTTGGATTTCGCAATCGAGTTCGATCCTGGCGATGCGCCGCAGGTTTTCGCGCAGGATTTCTCTTTTGATTTCCAGTTGATGGTCGTAGGCGGCGTGTTGGTAGTGGCACCCTCCGCAACCGCCGAAATGTGGACACGGTGGTGAGATGCGGTGCGGCGAAGGTTCGACGATGGCTGCGGCGTGGGCGCGGGCGAAGCCGGGCTTTTCTTCGGTGAGGGCGGCGTCGATTTTTTCCCCGGAGAGAACAAAAGGGATGAAGACGGCCTTGCCGCGTCCTTGGTTATCAGCAGGAAGGCGAGCGAGTCCGTCACCGCCGTATATGAGCTTTTCAATGGTTAGGAGCAAGAGTTGATTCTACGGCATGGTGGGAACGAAAGTTGGCTTGTGGTTTCAGCAGCTACTCTAGCTGAACTAACTCGACGTTGAGTTTGACGGTGCAGTCAACGGTTTTGGGGATAACTAGAATTGAGTGCCCTCCGGCGGTTGCCTGCTTTTTGTAATGCTTGTCGAGAAGGCGATTCATCTGGTCGATTACCGAGGCAAGTTTCTGCGGATCGTTTTCTTGTTGCGCGATGGCTTGCAGAGCTTGCCAACCTTCGGGCTCATCAGGTAGTGTCACGGTGATCTTCCTCCTGTCGGATGACTATCATCTTTTCTAATACTCGATTCGGTTTCCCAAAACAATACGGCTGATCGTGTACGGCGAAAAGTCGTTCCCAAATTGGGAAAGGGAATGGGAGAGTATGGTTAAAAATGTACAAATCAATGGTTTATAGCAACAGAGTTATGTACGCTATAGGGCTCGTCCGGCGGCTGCGCCCGAGGACCAGGCCCACTGAAAGTTGAAACCGCCGAGATGGCCGGTCACGTCGACAACTTCGCCGATGAAGAAAAGACCGGGAATCTTGCGGCTTTCCATGGTTTTGGCGCTGAGTTCATCGGTGTCGACGCCGCCGGCGGTGACTTCGGCCTTCTCGAAGCCCTCGGTTCCAGCGGGTGATATCGACCAGGCATGAAGCTGCTGTTCGAAGAGGGCCAGGGCTTGATTTGTCCACGAAGCGGGAGGATGCAGGGCGAGCCAGCGGTCGGCGAGACGATGAGGGAGAAACGCTCGGAACTCTGTGCGCAGGGTGTTCAAGTTTCTGGGCGTGCGGGGATCGCGGAATGCAGAGGTGACTTCGTGGCCGGGGGCCAGATCGATCAGGACGGGTTGCTGCTGATTCCAGTAGGAAGAGATTTGCAGGATGGCGGGACCACTGAGGCCGCGGTGAGTGATGAGCATTTTCTCGCGAAATTGCTGCGTGGAGCAGGATGCAATTACTTCGGTGGAAACGCCGGCTAGATCGCAGTAGCGGGATCGGTCGTCCGGGCTTAGCAGCAGCGGAACTAAGCCGGGCCAGGGCTCACGGATGGCGAGACCGAACTGACGAGCGAGTTCGTACCCGAAGGATGTTGCGCCGATTTTTGGAATGGAAAGGCCACCGGTGGCCACGACTAGGGCTGCGGCGCAAAATTCGGCGCTGGCTGCGCGAACGATAAATTCAGTGGTTCGCTCGACGGAGTGAATGCTTGTATTCAGGATAATTTTTGCTCCTGCGCGCTCGCATTCGGTTTCAAGCATGGTGAGGATGTCGCGGGCGGAGCGGTCGCAGAAGAGCTGACCCAGAGTTTTCTCGTGATAGGGGATGTTGTGCTTTTCGACCAGCGCGATGAAATCGGCTGGAGTGTAACGAGCCAATGCGGACTTGGCGAAGTGTGGATTTGAAGAGAGAAAATTTTCAGGTCGGCAGTGGAGGTTGGTGAAATTGCAGCGTCCGCCGCCGGAGATGAGGATTTTTTTGCCCGGGCCGTTGGCGCGTTCGAGGACGGCGACGCGGCGGCCGCGCTTGCCAGCTTCGATGGCGCACATGAGTCCTGCTGCGCCGCCGCCGAGGATGAGTGCGTCGAAGGTGTGAGGCATGGGGGTTGGAGCAATTAGCAGTTGGCAATTGGCAATTAGCACTCAGCATTTAGCCATGACAGGTCTGTGCTGACTGAATGCTG
>JBAUVJ010000455.1:0-3693 GCA_049583165.1 Candidatus Sulfotelmatobacter sp.
GTGCAGACGTAGCCATCGTCACGAAGGTTGACTTGGAGGCCGCGGCTGAATTCAGCTGGAAGACCGCATACGAAAACATCCAGCTTGTGCGTCCAGGCATGCAGGTCCTTAAGCTTTCGGCCAAGACTGGGGATGGCATGGAGGAGTATTTGAAATTCCTTGCGACGTACCTGAGAGAGTCGCGTCAGCCTAAGCGGTTTTCGCCAGCCTCGTTTGCTCTTCGATAAGAGTAGACCACGAGCGTCACACACTTGAGCATCACGCGGCATTCTGTCACGCTTAGGGTTTCGCGCCTTGATCGAGGATTTCGGCGATTTCAGCAGTACATTGTTAGCCAATACAACGCGCGCGGGATCGTTCCGGTTTCAAAGAGAGGCGAACCGCTTTGTCGCAAGCAAAAATGAAAGTGACACGTTGGCCTGCGCAAATGTATTCGGCCTTGGTTGAGGCGCTAAGGCCCGGCCTTGATGGAATGCGCTGTGCGCTCGTCCTATTTAGTCGGGCAGCCGGGGAAGGCTTTTCCGGATTACAGGTTTCGAGAACCCCGGGTTCGAGCGTTGTGTCATCTCATAGTTCGCCAGCAGACCTGGCAGAAAATCATCAACTCCGTAGTAGCCGCTGGTTTGGAGATGTGGATCGCGAATGCGATTTCCAAGCCTGGCCTCAGCCAGGCGTCATCTGCAGGCCCGTTATGCTGGCGCTGGCCGTCGGCAGGCTTCGTTCTCGCCAGCAGCCCTGTTGATCATGGCATCGGCTTCGTCGATCCGCATTTGCAAGTGATCGAGATCCAGCTTTGGTTGCATCGTACCAGGCACGCTCTCTCTCCGCGCTATTGAACGCAATCACCACGATGATCTTTGGCCATGCCTGAGAAAAAAACATCTTCGAAGCGGCGATTGCCGTTGCCCGATTACCCGGTTGCTATAGTTTCTCGTTAAACGAAGCGAAACTACTCGTCATATAGCTAACTATCGAATAGTATGAAAAAAGCCAGATGCTCTCGACATCACGCTTCTGGACTTGGCACTGGCGATGCGGCTTTTACACGCTTGCTGCAGCAGCCGCCAATCTGCTTTTCTCTGTTTTCCACACTCACTTCTTGGCGGTCGGCGGCAAAACACCATTCAGGCGCAGATACATTGCGGCATCGCCGTAGTGGTCGGCCCATGCACCGGAGAGGATCAGACCCACCCAGGCGCGTGTAAATTGCTTCCCGCCGAATACTTCCGTGGTTTCCGCCAGTTTCGAATCGTCCATTTTCGCCAGCGCATCGGAGCAAAAATCGAAGGAGGCTTTGAGCGCGGCGACGAGCTTGTCTTTCGAGTCGGTCTCTTTCAGGTCCTCGACCTTGGGAGCCGGGACGGCGGCGGCCTTGCTGCAGAGCAGGTAATTCGTTTCGGCCATGTGGACGATGAGTTGGCCGAATGTCCTCTGGTCGGCGCTGGGTTTGTAGCTGAATTTGTCGGCGGGCATGGCTTCCACGGCTGCGACCGTGTTTTTCTGCCGGCCGGGCAGAATGTCTCTTAGGGCGGTGCTGACTGGGTTGTTCGTTTGTGCAGGTGTTGTTTGTGCAGCCGCCACCGCGGCGACAAACAGCAAGGCAGAGGTCACAAGAGTTCTCTTCATTTTTCATCCTCACTTGTCGGAAAATCGTTCCGGAGAACGGGAATGGCGCGAGGTGAGTGGCCCTGCGCCACGCGCGTTCCGGGCAAGCAGGGGGAAACTGCTGGGGCGCCCTCTATCGACACTCTCGATTTCATTGGCGAATCATCCTTCACGCAAAGCCACAATGGGACTTATGTCGGCTGCCCGGCGCGCGGGAAAATAGCTGGCGAGCAGAGCTACTGCGAGCAAAAGCAAAGGCACAATCAAGAACACAGCCGGATCATGGGGGCGAATACCGTAGAGCAAGCTCGCCATCATTGAGGCGGTGGACGCAGAAAAGACTACGCCGGCCATAATACCGACCCCGGCAAGAACGACACCCTTGTGTAAGAACAGTTTCAGAATGTCCGCCCGCCCGGCTCCCAAAGCGATGCGTAGACCGATCTCGCGGGACCTTTGGCCGACCATATAGGCCAGCAAGCCATAAATTCCGATGGAAGCCAGGAGGAGCGCTAGTCCGGCAAATCCGCCTACAAGATCGGCAGAAAAACGGCGTGAAGCCAGCGAGCGATCAAGGATGTCATTCATAGAGACAACATTGAATACGGGCAAGCCGGGGTCAATGCTCTGGATCTCATGCCGAATCTGCGGTTCGAGCAAGGTCGCGGGCAGAGACGTCCGCAACACCACGTTTACTTGCTTGCTGGGGTCTTGATAGGTCGAAACATAGATGTGGGGAACGCCATCGATGTCGAGACCGTCACTCTTGATATCCTTAATAAGACCCACGATGGTCGTCCATGGCTTGGTGGGGTCTTTTCCGAACCGCACTTGGCGGCCCAACGGATCGCGGGTTGGCCAATACTTTCGAGCGGTGCTTTCATCGATGATGGCCACCGGCTGTTTGCCGTCTTCATCGCCCTCGGTGAATGAGCGGCCGCGCAGGAGCGTCGCCTGCATCACCTTAAAATAATCGGGGCTTATCCGAATTCTCTCGGCGCGAAGATCCCGCGAGGACTCGACCGGTCTATCTTCAATCGCGAAGCCTTCAATCGCCAAGCCACCGACCGCGTTGGGGTTGATGTTGGTGGTCGGTAGAGATGAGGTGATTGCGACGAGTTCTACTCCCGGAATTGCCTTCATGCGCCGCAGCAACTCGCGATCAAAGGTGGCTTTGCCAGGAATACCGAGATACGGATCCGTCTTCGGATCGTTGGGAACTCCTAGCCACGTGTTTGCCGTTACCACTTGAGTGGGATTAAAGCCTGGATTTTGCCGCAACAGGTCCCGCAGAGTACGTAGCAGCAAGCCGGCTCCCATCATCAGGATGACGGCAAATGCCAGTTCAGAGACGATTAGAACATCCCGCAATCGGCCGGTCCTTGTGCTGTAGCCGGAGCCGCGACCGCCTTCACAAATGGCCGCATAAAGAGCGACCTTCGCCGAATGAAGCGCTGGAGCAAGCCCAAACACTAAGCCGGTGAGAATGGAAATCAGCAGAGCGAACGCCAGCACCACCCAGTCAATTCGTACTTCGTTGAGCCGGGGAACGTTCGATGGCACAAAGCGCAGGATGAAACCCAAAGTACCAACTGCGGTTGCGATTCCAGCGGCACCGCCGATGAGCGACAGCAGCATGGACTCGGTCAGCATCTGGCGTACAATGCGGCCGCGGCTCGCCCCCAGCGCTAACCGCATCGCCATCTCTTGTTGTCGCCCCGAAGCGCGCGCCAAGAGGAGATTGGCAATGTTCAACGATACGATGAAAACGATTAGGATTACCGCACCCAGTAACACCAGCAGCATGGGTCGAACTTTGCCTACCAAAGTTTCTTGTAAGGGTTGAATCTCAATTGTCCATTGCGCCCGCGCTGCGTAATCGGTGGGAAAGTCGTGGCGCAATTCGTGGGCCATGGCAGCGAGCCGCGCCTGAGCTTGCGCCAGTGTCACGCCCGGCTTAAGCCGTCCGATTCCCTCTCCTAAAATCCGGTTACCACGGATGGGCTGGGGGAAGGGGTCTCCGCTGAATCCGCCGGCGCAAAACACATCCGCGTCGCCGGAAGTCGTCGGTCCAGGATGGCGAAATCC
>JBAUVJ010000456.1:0-6696 GCA_049583165.1 Candidatus Sulfotelmatobacter sp.
GCTGGAGCCTCTCATGGAATACAGCACCGAAAGGGTCAGACGGAATATTGCGTCGTTGGCTTCGCGGTCGGGGAGCAGTTCGTCCAGCAGCTCCGCGACATGCGCCAAGGCTACGGACCGCGGGTAAGTGACCTCAGTGGCCATGGGAGATTCCAGCACCTCACAGGAATCGAGGCGAGCCAACTCTTGCCGCTCGCGCACGTCGTAAAACGCGCGGACATAGGTCATCGGCTCGAGCGCTCCGCCAAAGCGACGTTTCGACTTCTTCGCCGATCGCGCCACGCCGCGCACTTTGCCTTCCACACGGGTAAACAGCGTGACCAACAAATCGGCTTCTCGCAACGGATACGTGCGCAGGACGATCGCCTCAGACTCCCTAAGGGCCATGGAAGCTCAACCAACGGAGGGTTGATTGTAAATGTGCGCGGCAACGGATGGAAAGAATCGGGACCGTCGTTTGCTGCACGGAAGAACAACCCTATGGTTGCCTATGTCGAAGCGAAGTTCTGTTAGTGCAGAGCCTCGATCGGTGTGGCTCCCGATATCGAAGGAATTCGCCGGAGGGTAAATCCACGCAGGCACAAAATTAGAAATCCAGCGGCGAGTAAATTGACCAGCAGCCAAACCAAGCCGGAGGTGAACGAGCCGCTGGTGGTCACGAGATAGCCCATGATGAATGGGCCAGCAAATCCTCCCAGATTCCCCACGGAGTTGATCAATCCGATTGAAGCTGCGGCGGCGGACTCACCGAGGGCCATCGTAGGGAGCGCCCAAAAGCAAGGCTGATAGCCGTAAATACAAGCCGCAAAGAGGGTAAAAAGTGCGAGGCCGATCCAGATGTGGGAGCCATAAAGGATTGCGAAAAAAAGTGCGCCCGAGCCAACGAAAAGAGGACCGGCCGTGTGCCAGCGCCGTTCCTGCTTTCGATCGGAATGCCAGCCGTTTAGCAAAGTTGCGGCCAACGCCGCGAGATAAGGCAGAGACACAAGCATCGTGACTTTTAGAGTTGAGAATCCTGAGGCTCGCTTCAGGATGGTGGGAAACCAAATGGTGAACCCATAAATTCCGGTCGCGGCCAGAAAATAAATCAAAGTCAGCAGGATCACCTGCCGTTGCATCAGAACCTCGGCAATGGTGAAGGAACGCACCGCGATTTTCGCTTCCTTTTCGCGCTTCAGTTCTCCGTTAATCCATTCACTCTCTTCCTGCCGCAACCAACCGGCCTGACTGGGCCAGTCCGTGAGATAGAAGAGGGTCACGACTCCAAGGATCACAGCGGGAATGCCCTCGATAATAAACAGCCAGCGCCAGCCTTCGAGGCCGTACCACTGAATCCGTAAGATCCTCCCCGCCAAAGGTGAGCCCAACAGATTGGCGAGCGGCTGGGCGGCCATGAAAGACGCCACTGCTTTCGCCAGATCGCGCCGGCAAAACCAGTGCGTGAGATATACGAGCACGCCGGGGAAAAATCCGGCTTCAGCAGCGCCGAGCAAGAATCTGACGGTATAAAACTGGCGAGACGTGTGTATGAACGCCACAAACACGGTGATGATTCCCCAGGAGACCATAATGCGAGCGATCCAGCGGCGCGCGCTCCAGCGCTCGACAATCAGGGCTCCGGGGATTTCCAGCACGACGTAGCCGACGAAAAAAATTCCAGCGCCCAGCCCGAAGACGCGGTCACTGAAGCCCAAATCATGGGACATTTGCAGGCCGGCATAAGCAACGTTCACCCGGTCGAGGAAAGCCACGACGTAAAGCAGCCAAAGGAATGGCAGCAAACGGACCGCAATCTTGCGCCTCGTGCTGTTCGCGACATCCGACGGTGGCAGAGAAGAATTCATTGTGGTTCGGCCATCACCGATATCTCATGAGCGACCGCTTCGCCGACGTCTTGCGTACTCGCCTTGCCGCCGAGATCAGGAGTATGGACATTTGATCTCGCCAGCACCGACTCAAAAGCTTTTTCGACGGCCCGTGCCGCCTTTGCTTCCCCGAGGTGCTCCAACATCATCGCTCCCGACCAGATTTGCGCGATTGGGTTGGCGATTCCTTTTCCTGCGATGTCTGGAGCAGAACCATGTACCGGCTCGAACATGGAAGGAAACTGCCGCTCCGGATTGAGATTGGCCGAGGGAGCTAAGCCAATGGAACCGACAACCGCCGCACCGAGATCGGACAAGATGTCTCCAAACAGATTCGACGCCACCACTACATCGAACCAGTCGGGATGGCGCACAAAGTGGGCAGTCAGAATATCGATGTGGAATTGGTCGATGCGAACGTCGGAAAAATTTTTGGCCACGATGGAAAAACGTTCATCCCAGAACGGCATGCTATGAATGATCCCGTTTGACTTGGTGGCGGAGGTGACATGGCGCTGGCGAGTTCGGGCGAGATCGAAAGCGTAGTTCATGATGCGGTCACAACCTCGCCGGGTAAAAACCGCTTCCTGGATGGCTAATTCAGCCTCCTCATGGCGATAGAGACGTCCGCCCACCTCGGAGTATTCTCCTTCGTTATTTTCGCGGACGATGCAGAAGTCGACATTTCCCGGCGGAAACCCCTTGACCGGCGACTCGACGCCGCGGAGCAGGCGCACCGGCCGCAGGTTGACATACTGCTGAAACGCGCGCCGGATGGGAATCAACAATCCCCACAGAGAAATATGATCCGGAACGCCGGGAAAGCCCACGGCGCCAAGATAAATGGCATCGAAGGCGCGCACTTGCTCCAGCCCATCTTCCGGCATCATGCGGCCAGTTTTGAGATAGGTCTGGCAACCCCAATCAAAATGATGCCAGGAAAAATTTATTCCATAGCGACGCCCAGCGGATTCCAGAACGCGAAGGCCTTCGGGTACGACCTCGCGTCCAATGCCGTCCCCTTCGATCACTGCGATCTTATAGCTTTTCACAAACCCTCACTGCCACGCCTGACGGGCACGCAGACACCACAACATAATTGCGCGCACGCAGGCGCAACGATCTAGTGCGCCGGATAGTGCTTGGTGTTCTGGGTGCGGGAATTAGTGACGTCGAAGCTCCCATCGCTCCATGCCGTCAGCTCCAGATAATTGCCTGCATCCGGGCCCTCAGGATTGGCGATGAATTCTTTCGCCACATTGTGGGTACTGCCACCCTCTTCGGAGAAGTGCAATTGCCATAGGTTCTCAAGACGCGGCGACTTTTCAATAATGTTCCATGCGGAAGGAGTTCCGCCCTTCTTGGCTCCGTTGTCCATGATTGCGACCCGCGGGGCGATTGCATTCAAGAACGCAGGACTATTGCTTTGGTACCAGCCGTGATGCGAGACGATGTAAATATCGATCGCGCCGATCTTGTTCTTTGGGCACACCAACTCCGTTTCCCTGTCGCGGGTCAGATCGCCCAGGTCCAGAATTCTCAGCTTGCCGAAGGTGAACAGCGTCCCCAGGGAGCGCCGATTCTCGGTCTGATCTTCCGGGTATTGTTCTGCATTCTTGCAGCTGGGATTTTCCTCTCCGGCGCCGGGCAGCGCGTGGTCGATTACGGCTCCATCGGAGCTAATGACGGTGGTCTGAATTCCCTTGATCGGAAGACTGGCCCCGGGTTTGAGAGTCAGGCGTTTGAACCTTTTTGCCGCCAAGAGACTTTGATAGGCCTGCCACCCTTGCACCGTAGGGGCATCCGTATTCTCGCGGTTGTCACCGTGGTCGAGAACCGTCCCCACTGGAATTCGAGCCACCAGTTGGGGCAGGCCTCCCACGTGGTCTTCGTGAAAATGAGTAATCAACACGTAATCAATTTTGCTGATCCCGGCTTTCTTCGCTACCGCAACGATGCGGTCAGCATCGCGGCCGTTATTACCGTCCCAGCCCGTATCGATCAGCAGGGATTGGTGCGCCGGAGTCACGAACAGAGTCGCCTGCCCTCCCTCGACGTCGACAAAAAATATTTGTAGAGCTTTCTGCGGATCATTGGAGGACCAAGCCCAAGTGGAAGAAAGCATTACCAAGGCCAGGATTAAGCGCGACGCCCGGCCCGCGCCATAAGCGGCGAATCGAATTCGCAAGAGTGATGACACACGAGACATGTTCAGATCCTTTTCGGGGATGTAGAGCATCGAGATCATCTTCCACTCCGGGCTTCTCGTCAAGAAGAACCCCGCGGCAAGATTACGTTTACCCTATGAGTTTACGGTATCATCGCAGCACTCGAGCTTGCGGCACAAATCTTAAGGAATCGGATAAATGAGCAAACTGCGCAGCCAGTCGTGGTACGGACGCGAGGGCAGAGACGGCTTTCTCTACCGGAGCTGGATGAAGAACCAGGGCTGGCCTCATGACTTATTCGACGGACGTCCGGTAATCGGGATTTGCAATACCTGGTCGGAGTTGACGCCTTGCAATGCTCACTTTCGCGAGCTCGCCGAATGGGTGAAACGCGGCGTGTGGGAAGCAGGCGGTTTTCCGCTGGAGTTTCCCGTCATGTCTTTGGGCGAGACGCAATTGCGGCCCACCGCCATGCTGTTCCGAAACCTGGCAAGCATGGATGTGGAAGAGTCGATCCGTGGAAATCCCATCGACGGTGTGGTTCTGCTCATGGGTTGCGACAAGACCACGCCTTCGCTGTTGATGGGGGCTGCTTCGTGCGATCTGCCGACCATCGGCCTTTCCGGTGGCCCCATGCTTTCCGGAAAATTTCGCGGTCATGATTTGGGATCGGGAACCGGACTGTGGCAAATGACTGATCAACTCCGCACAGGCGAGATGAAAGTCGAGGAGTATCACGAAGCGGAAAGTTGCATGCATCGCTCCAAGGGACATTGCATGACCATGGGCACAGCCTCGACCATGGCCAATATGGTGGAAGCCCTGGGGATGAGCTTGCCGGGAAATGCTGCGATTCCCGCAGTCGATGCGCGGCGAAACACTCTGGCTCAGATGACGGGCCGCCGCATCGTGCAAATGGTGCATGAAGACCAGCGCATTTCCAAGATCCTCACGCGCCAGGCCTTCGAGAATGCAATCCGGGCCAATGCAGCCATCGGCGGCTCTACGAATGCCGTGATTCATTTGATCGCGATTGCGGGGCGCATCGGCGTGCCCCTGTGTCTCGACGATTTCGATCGGTTGGGATCGTCTCTGCCATGCCTGGTAGATATCCAGCCTTCCGGCAAACATCTGATGGAAGATTTTTTTTACGCCGGCGGATTGCCCACCGTGCTGCGCGAACTGGGAGAAGCCAATCTCCTGAACGGCGACGCGCTGACTGCGAACGGACAAACGATCTGGAACAACGTTGCAGAGGCGCCGTGCTGGAATCGCGATGTGATTCGCCGATTCGCGGAACCATTTAAGGCCAGCTCTGGAATTGCCGTCCTGCGCGGCAATCTCGCGCCAGATGGCGCTGTGATCAAGCCATCGGCTGCGAGTCCGCACCTGTTGCAGCATCGCGGGCGGGCGGTGGTCTTCGAAACGATCGAAGAGTTTCACGCCAGGATCAACGATGAGGCGCTGGACATCGACGAGAGTTGTGTCATGGTGCTCAAAAATTGCGGCCCGCGCGGATACCCGGGCATGGCCGAGGTCGGCAACATGTTGCTGCCGCCAAAGCTGCTCCGCAAAGGCGTCACCGATATGGTCCGAATTTCGGATGCCCGCATGAGTGGCACGGCGTATGGAACCGTGGTGCTGCACGCTTGTCCAGAAGCCGCGGCCGGCGGCCCACTCGCGGTCGTGCACTCGGGAGACGTGATCACGCTTGACGTTCCCAAGCGATTACTTCGTCTGGAGGTCGATGACGATACTCTCGCGGCCCGCCGGGCAAAGTGGACGCCTCCGCCTCTTCCCGATCGCGGCTGGCTCAGGCTTTATGTGGAACATGTGCAGCAGGCAGACAAGGGAGCGGACCTCGATTTTCTGGTAGGACGCAGCG
The DNA here is from genome assembly GCA_049583165.1 of Candidatus Sulfotelmatobacter sp. Lineage (GTDB taxonomy): Bacteria > Acidobacteriota > Terriglobia > Terriglobales > Acidobacteriaceae > Sulfotelmatobacter. Next base: position 5,919 of record JBAUVJ010000456.1, read on the forward strand.
GTGCTCACGTGGCACGCGACTCGCACTGAGCCGACACTTTAGAGGTTCGTTTTTAGTAAGGTTCGCTTCGCATCGTCATCAACGATTGCCATCCGCGCCCCGTCAGTTGGCGGATCAACTCGGTTTCCTTGGTGTCGTAAGGCGTTCCATCTTTGTGGAAAATGTCGTGAAACCAAAGCGCAGGCTCGCTGGCATAGGACTTCTCCCACGAATCCCAGGGATAAATTGTCTGCGACTTTCCGCTAACAAAACCCCAGTTATAGGCGCCCACATGTTGTGCCTTCAACAGCGGCAGGATTGAGGCAAACGTGCTGCCCAGCGGCCGCGCCATGTACTCGGTACAAATGACAGGACGATTGTAGCGTCGCAGGGAATCGATCTTTCGCTTCATCACCTCTGGAGGTTCATAACTGTGGAACGTGATGACGTCAGAGTTTTGTAACTGAAAACGCTCCATATCGCTCAGCGTCGCGTCGCTCGACCAATCTCCCTTCCAAACGCCGCTGGTGAGTGGCTGCGCGGGATCCACGGCGCGCGCCCATTTCCACTCCTCCTTCAGCAACCTGAGAGCCCGAATCGCTTTGTCCGGAAGTTCAGAGCTTTTGTACTGGACGCTGTCATTATCGGGTTCGTTCATCAGGTCCCACATCAAAACGCGACTATCGCTGCGGAAGTGCGCAAGCACTCCTGTGATGTAAGGTTTCAGTTCGAGATCCCAGCGTGATTCATCTTTCAGGAGATCGGCTCCAGGAGCCTGCACCCAACCGGAGTTATGGAC
>JBAUVJ010000457.1:0-5388 GCA_049583165.1 Candidatus Sulfotelmatobacter sp.
CTGCCACCCGGCAGATTCGCGTCCAGCGTCTGATCGCGAAAAGCGTAGTATCCCTCGCCGTGGTACTTGTTCGTACCCGACTTGGTGGTCACGTTCACCGAACCGGAAGAAGTCAGTTCAGTGGAGAGATCGAGCGAAGACTGCTGAAGCTGAAACTCCTGAATGCCGCTGGCGGGCACGTTCTGCGTGGTCGTGCCTACGGTTTCATCACTGATGTCGAGCCCGTCCACTTCAATGCGCGCAGTGCGTCCAAAACGCCCGCCGAATGAAATAGAAGAAAATCCGTTCTTGGTGGGATCGAAATTTCCGCCATCCTGGATTTGTACTCCTGGCTCCAGTTGCGCGAGGTCGAGAAAATTCCTGCCATTGATGGGCAAGTTTTCAATCTGCTCCGTGGTCAGCACTCCTTGCACGGTCGCTTGCTGCGTGTTGACGGCAATCTCCGTCCCCTGCACTTCCACGACCTGAGTTGCTTGTCCAAGCTGCAGCTTGACGTTCCCTGAAGCGGTTACGCCGACCTGCACTGTCACTGTAATCTCCGACGTCTTGAATCCCTGCGCCTCTACCCGCAACACGTAATTGCCCGGAGTCAACGCGCCCGAAGTGTAAGCACCCGCGGAAGTAGACTTCACGCTGATCAGCCGGCCGGTAGCCTTGTTGCTGATGGATATCTTCGCGCCGCCCACCACTGCGCCCGAAGGATCGGTGACCAAACCCTGAATGCTGCCCGTGGAAATCGTGGTTTGAGCAAGCAACGGAACCGCGCATAGCGCAACGCAGAACAGCGAAATAGAGGCAACGCAAATCCGCGGCAGTCGGCGGAGCAAAGCTCTGACCGGCAACATGGGCACCATCCTCATTCGTTTGTATATAGACGACTTCTGCAAAACTACCTTTTGATTGCAGGTTTGAAAGCGGTAACCAATTGTAAACTGACTTTCGCCCGCCTGGCGCTCGAAACAATTTCCCGCCAATTCAAAACGGCTGGAATAAAGACCTGAATATGAAGATCGGAGTAAAACGATAGGATACGGATGCCACGCGACGGCTCCATTTCTCTGATTCCGTCCGTGAGCGAACCGTTGTACGGGAGTCGGGCTGGCAAATGTGAAAAAACTAGGGGAGAGCGATATTCTCGCCCATTATCGCGAACCCGATCTCAAAACAGTCGACTACCTTTGTCGCAAAATGCTCTGGCCGCGCCTACTTTAGGCCATACACGTCGAGTTCGCCCTGCGGATTTGTCGCAGTCACCGGATCATGCCCCGTAGTTATATAAACCTTTCCATTGGCCACGATTGGTGACGTGAACTTGATTCCGTACCCCGGCACATCTCCGGCATTCGCTCCACTGTTGTAGAGCTCAGTTGTCAGGTCGTCGGCATTATAGGCGCGCAGTGTGGCCGCAGTAATGGTTGTCGGGCTCTGCAGCGGCTGTCCCTGGTCAATCATCCACAGGATTCCGTTCGCGGTGCCGTTGGCTGAAATAAATGGTGTCGTGCCGCGGCTGTTTTCCAAAATGCTCGGCGTAGTGTAATTTCCCTGCGTCAATGTTCCGGAGTACGGGAATTCTCTCACTCCAGCCGCCGCGGTCGTCGTTGTGGGTGTTACTCCCAGATACACGGATTGGTTGAAGTAGGCGGCAGTCCCGAAGATTTCATAAGAGTTGATGTCCGTGGTCCAGGTGTTTCCATTTGCGTCGGTGCAACTCGCCGAGTAAGGCGCAGTCAGATCATTTTCAAACCAGAAAGTCTGGGTCGCGCCTGCATCATTAGCGCTCTCGTGACCCAAATTTGTTGTATTTACCAGATAAAGCTTTCCAGTTTTTCCTCCCACCAGTGCGTCCGTGGTTCCCGGAATCAGGAGCAATCCGCCCGCAGCCATATCCGCATCGGCACAATCCTCGTACTCATAATCGTCGGGGGTGAAGTAGTCCTCTATCGTAAGCTGGGCGTTGAACTTCAGCACCGAATCGCTCCACGCTGTCTGCCCATCCCAGGGTCCGTTTCCGGTCGTGACGTAGATGTTCCCCAGGTCGTCGGCAGCTGGGCCGGCGCCACTCATCCAAATCCCGCCCGCGCTGGCATAGGGGCCCTCACCAACGAGATTGGGACTTGCGTTGAATACTCCGGTTTGAGCCAGAGTCTGCTCATCGTAAGCCAGCAACCACCCGCTAAGGCAACTACCGAAGCCAATGAATACCGAGCCGTTCGTCACCAGCAACGCAGCTCGCTGCAGACACGCCGTTGTCAGAGTTGTCGCATTCGTTCCTGCCACCGTAGCCTGAATCGTTACTGGGCTTCCGGTTTTCTGCTCCCCTGTGGTTATATCCAGAGCATTCAAGCGGAAGGTCGAGCTGCTTGCTGAGGTCTGCGTCGAAACCACAAATATCGTATTGGTTGTAAGATCGATCGCCGGCGTCGATGTGACGCCTTCCACCGGCTGGATGGGCCCGTCGGTAATAGGAGTTTCCCCCGTTTGCAGAAGCGAGACCTGCCACAGTGGTGCACCTGTTCCATAGTTGTCCGCGTCAAAGGCATAGACGCTGTCGTTTTCAGTCGCCGCATAAACCACGTTATGCGTGCCGCCATTGATCGTCACATTCGACACCAGCAGCGGTTGACCGTAGACGTAGCCATCCAAGAGGTAAGTAAATAATTTGCCAAAGTTCTGCGGATCTACGTTTGTCGTTGTGAGCCAAGTTTCGCCAGCATTCAAACCGCTACGCTGAGCGTCAAAATGCCAGAGCGGAACATTCGCCCCGGTGCCAGGTGGGATCGTGATGTTGAGTGTTGTACTTCCGTTCACTCCACTCAGCGAAGCTGTCAGGGTCGCCAAACCCGGCGCCACCGCGGTCGCCAGTCCGGCTGAATTGATTGTTGCAACTGCTGAAGTCGCAGCCGACCAACTCGCGGTCGTTGTGATGATCCCCGTCGAGCCATCGCTGTATGTCGCTATGGCAGAGAACTGTTGAGTCGCGCCAAACGCAATGCTTGGCGTTGTCGGCCACACCGTGATCGAGGTAATTGTGGGCGTAATCGCCACCACGCTAAGCGTGGCGCTCCCGCTAAGCCCAATCAACGACGCTGTAACCGCCGTCGAACCTGTGGCCACCGCGGTCGCCAGACCCGTTGAATTCACAGTTGCTACCGCAGTGTTCGCCGCCGTCCAACTCGCTGTAGAGCTTACATTTCCGGTCGAGCCGTCGCTGTATGTCGCCGTAGCAGAGAACTGCTGTGTGGCCCCCACCGAAACACTTGCGCTCGCGGGCGTGACTGCGATGGATGTCACAGTCTTCGCCACAGCGGATACAGTTAAGGTCGAATTTCCACTGACTCCGCTTAGCGAAGCCGTGATCGTCGTCGAGCCGGAAGCTACGGCTTTCGCCATGCCGCTCGAACTCACAGTCGCCACCGCCGGAGTCGCGGCCGTCCAGCTCGCGCTCGAGGTTACATTTGCCGTCGAGCTATCGCTATACGTCGCCGTAGCGGTGAACTGCTGCGTAGCGCCCACCCCGATACTGGTGCTGGAAGGCGTCACCGCGATCGCAGTAATCGTCTTCGTCGTCGCCGTGGAACTTGCTGGGATGGATTGGCACCCTGTGCTCGCAATCATCAGCGAGAAGGAAAGAAAAAAAGCAGCAGCTGAAAGCTGAAACCAGCGGAAAGAATTGGCGCTCACGGATTCTCTCAAGGCGTCTGGACGTCTGGATCAGAAAACTGGTCCACCTGAAGCGCCGCTTATGACGCCACATTTTCCGCGAAAGGTTGCCGCATATTTTGGCGCCTGCCTTATTTATGCGGCGCTGGTCCTAATTCATGGGGATTCATGCGTCTAGGCGACGCTTCGGAAGGGTTACTGCAACTCTTTTCACAGGAAGCCGCCGGCAGGTCGAACCAGTTTGCCCAAGAATCACGAAGAGACTTGGTGAGCGGGGAAGGATTCGAACCTCGACCCATACCTTAAAAGGGCAATCATCATGAGCTATCTTATTGATAAATATAGGAGCCACAGGCCGATTTAGGCGCTAAACGGACGACTGTCGGGGTTAACTGGACATTGACCGGACAATGAGAGAGACGCGGCTCGATTGACGAACGAGAGAATTCGAAGTGCTGGCTGTCTGACCTGCGTAGTCGATTCGGATCTCGCTAGCCAGGGAGGTTACAGGACCGAAGCATATGGAGGGCTCCTTTAAGCAAGCGCCTCAAATGCTGCGACAAACACGTCCTCAGTGATTAGTTCGGGCGTCTGGAAATATGTGAACAAGAGACCGGTGATGAGCGCGTCTAGCACCCGAACGAAACATTCGGCTGGCATGGGCAAATTCTTCTCCGGAATCATCTTTCGCAGGCTGGCGGCCAATTTCCGGTAGATCTTCGCGTTCTGCATGCGCAGGTGTGATTGCATTTCCTCATGCGTCAGCACATATAGCTGGAAGGCAGTCGCCGCAGTTGCGAGGCGTCTTCGCGCGCGCGCCTCTTCTGCGACCGTCTGCCCCAGGATGCGCATCTGCTGCTTGAGGCTCATCGAGGGGTCTACCTTTGGAACGATTGGCTGCCAGGACTCAGCCACCAACGCCAGAAACAGCTCCTCTTTGTTCCTGAAGTTGCCGTATATAGCGCCGCGGGTCATGCCTGCTCGGATAGCTATGTCCGCCAGCGATGCTCGATCGAAGCCCTTTTCAGCAATTACTACCGCAGCGGCATCCATCAGTTTCGCTTTGGTGCGAGCCCGCTTCCCACCTTTTGAGCTGGCCAGAATTTTTTGTGTTGCTTGCTCGTTCATCGCCCTTAGCCACCAAATATACACTCTTGCATTTTATACATCAATGCATTATTTTCTTGGGCATGATTGCCGGACAAACGATAGTCGAGTTGGCAGGCGGGCTCTGCAGCCTGCTCTTGCTGACCGGTTACGCATATGAATGCATTTCAGAGCGAGGAGATGTGAAGCGCGATCCTGCGCCCGGACGTCTTATCAGCGTGGGACGACACCGGCTGCACATTTTCTCTCAGGGCAGCGATGGTCCCACCGTCGTCATCGAGCAGGGCGCAGGTGAGCCATCAAAGCTCTGGTGGCCGATTCAGGAGAAAATCGCCGCCTTCGCACGTGTCTGCACCTATGATCGGGCCGGATATCTCTGGAGCGAACCCTCAGGCCAAAGGCACTCTGTCGGCGATCGCGCCGAGGAGCTGCACTCGCTTCTAACTAATGCCCAAGTCCCCGGACCTTATCTTCTAGTCGGGCACTCCTATGGCGGATTGATCATCCGGCAGTTCGCTCTCCGATACCCGCGGGATGCCGCAGGTCTTGTTCTTGTCGACACACCGGATGAACCAGCTCTCTGCGAACCTGACGTGCAGAAGTTTTATGCCCGCGTGAGAC
>JBAUVJ010000458.1:0-4657 GCA_049583165.1 Candidatus Sulfotelmatobacter sp.
CCCGAGCCCAACGGCTATCTGCACATCGGCCACGCCAAGGCCATCTGTCTAGACTTCGGCCTCGCCGACGAATTCCACGGCCACACCAACCTCCGCTTCGATGATACAAATCCCGAGAAGGAAGACACGGAGTACGTCGAGTCGATTAAAGAAGACGTGAAGTGGCTGGGCTACCACTGGGACGGCCTGCACTACGCCTCCGATTATTTCGACCAGCTTTACGAGTGGGCAGTCAAGCTGATCAAAGACGGCAAGGCTTACGTGGACGATCTCTCCGCCGATGAAATCCGCAAACACCGCGGCACGCTAACCGAGCCGGGCAAGGATAGTCCTTATCGCAATCGTTCGGTCGAAGAGAACTTGAATTTATTCGAGCGCATGCGCGCCGGAGAATTCTCCGATGGCTCGCGCGTGCTTCGTGCCAAGATCGACATGGCTTCGCCGAACTTCAATATGCGCGATCCGGTGACGTACCGCATCCTGCACGCCGAGCATCACCGCACGGGCAACAAGTGGTGCATCTATCCCATGTACGACTTCGCCCACGGGCAGAGCGACTCGCTTGAAAAAGTTACGCACTCCATGTGCTCGCTCGAATTCGCCGACCACCAGCCGCTCTACAACTGGTTCATCGAGCAGCTTGGGATTTTTCCCTCGAAGCAGATCGAGTTCGACCGCCTCAGCCTGACTTACACCATGATGAGCAAGCGCAAGCTGCGCCAGCTCGTCGAGGAAAAACGCGTCACCGGATGGGACGACGCGCGCATGCCCACGCTGCGCGGCATGCGGCGGCGCGGGTATTCGGCTGAAGCAATCCGCAACTTCGTGAAGGCAGCAGGAGTATCGCGGACCAATGGCATTGTCGAGCTGGCGATGCTCGAACATTTTGTACGCGAAGATTTGAATAAGAGTGCGCCGCGGGTGATGGCAGTGCTGCGTCCGCTGAAAGTTGTGATCGACAACTATCCCGAGAGCCAGGTCGAGGAGATGGACGCGGTCAACAATCCGGAAGATGCGAGCGCGGGGACGCGTAAAGTGCCGTTTTCCCGCGTGCTTTATATCGAGCAGGATGATTTTATGGAAGTTCCTGCGCCCAAGTATTACCGCCTCTCGCCGGGGCGCGAGGTACGCCTGCGCTACGGCTACCTTGTCACCTGCACTAGCGTGGTGAAGAACGATAAAGGCGAAGTTGTGGAAGTGCATTGCAGCTATGATCCGGCGACGCGCGGCGGCAACACTCCCGATGGGCGCAAGGTGAAATCAACGATTCACTGGGTTTCTGCGGCGCATGCCGTCGATGCCGAAGTACGGATTTACGAGACATTGTTCAGCAAAGAAAATCCGGACGATGTTGAGCCCGGACAGGACTTCACCGCGAATCTGAATCCGCACTCGCTCGAAGTCATTACGAATGCGAAGCTCGAACCGTCGCTGGCGACAGCGGCCCTAGGTGCTCGTTATCAGTTTGAGCGCCTGGGATACTTTTGCGTCGATTTAGACTCGAAGGCCGGCAAGCCGGTGTTCAACCGCACGGTGGCGCTGAAGGATACTTGGGCGAAGGTGGGGAAGAAGCAGGGCAGCAAAGGCTAACCCGCGTCGCGATGAACCAAAACAAAACCCCGAGCGAAAACTCAACTCGGGGTCGTAAGCCTGTCCAGCTACAACCGATTATCGGTAGATCGAAATCGTAAGTCAAGATTACTTGAGGAGCCTCCCTGTGCTGAGACTCCCCGCCAGATTTCCCTACCAAGCTGGGAAAACTGTGGACCCGACGGGATTCGAACCCGCACCTTAAAACTGGACAGGCTTACGTGCTGCCAATTACCCCACGGGCCCCAGCCAAGATTAAGCTAGGTGCTCTCGTCATCAACTTGCTCTCGTCGTAAAATCGGAGGCGCTTTACTAATTCGGGAAATCTATGCATTCAGTTATGCTCGCCGCATTCCTCGAATTCTCGCGTACGGCCTTCTCGATGTCGATCGCCGGCATCGTGCTTTTCATAATCGCGCTCTGGGCCTCGAAGAGCGACTTCGCGCAGGCTCACGGCTTCGACAAGATTGTTGCTTTAAGCAATCTCTGCTTCGCCATACCGCTTGCAGTCTTTGGCGCGGAGCATATCTCTGCCGCCAAAGGCATTGCTCAAGGAGTGCCCAAGTACATGCCCTGGCCTTTGTTCTGGGCATATTTCATTGGCTTCGCGTTGATCGCCGCGGCTTTGAGTATTGCTACGAAAATCGGAGTGCGCTGGTCGGGCCTCCTGTTCGGCATCATGATGTTTTTGTTTGTCGCCATGATCCACCTTCCGGGAGCGCTTGCCAGCCACGAAAGAACTGCCTGGGTGGTTGTGTTTCGCGAGCCGTCATTCGCCGCTGGCGCCTGGATTCTCTCGGCATGCGCGACGAACGGATGGTCGCCACGGGGAAAGAGCACGCTTATTACCGTTGGCCGCGTGGTGATCGGGATCACGGCAATATTTTTCAGCGTGCAACAGTTTCTCCATCCCACGCTGGCTTACGGAGTTCCCCTGGAAAAACCCATGCCCGAGTGGATTCCAGGACACGCGCTCATCGGTTACATAACTGGAGCAATTCTGCTGATTGCGGGAATCAGTATTCTGCTGGCAAGAAAGACGCGGATGGCCGCGACTTATCTCGGTACGTGGATTTTGCTGCTTGTCGTGGTTGTCTATGGGCCGATCCTGATCGGATCGCTTGTAGACCCGAGTACTGCGGTCAAGGTCGAGGGACTCAATTATTTTGCTGACACGCTGCTGTTCGCTGGAGCGATTCTGGCTCTGGCCGGCGCGGCGCCGCGTTTCGACTAAGTCTCGCCTCTCTATTTTTATTTTCTATTGAGCCTTCGCTGCCGCTTCCACTCCGGCCAGCATCTTGTCTAAATCACTGCGCGATAAATAGCGGCCGTTGACGACCACCGCCGCAATCTTCTGCGTGTTGCGGATGTCGTCGAGTGGGTTGGCATCGAGCAGAACAAGATCCGCCAGTTTGCCTTTCTCGATCGTTCCCAGTCGATCTTCCATCCCCATAAACCTCGCCGGATTAAGGGTTGCGGTTTGCAGCGCTTCCATGGGAGTGAAGCCAGCCGCGACGAAGCGTTGCAACTCCTCATGAAGGCTGAAGCCGGGGAAAATGTAAACGCCGGAAGCCGTATCCGTTCCTGCAAGAAACGGGATTCCCGCGTGGTGCATTGCGTTCACGACTTCGAGTTCCTTGGCCACAAAACGTTTTCGCGTCGCCAAGTCATCGGTGTTGAATTCGTGCATGACCTGATCGGTGAATCGTTTCCACGTCACATCCTTCCAGTAGGCGGGCACGTATTTGGCGCGGGTATCGTGGGCGAAGTCGGTCTCTTCGATCAGATTGCCGCCGCGTTCCCAGACCAATGTGGGGCACTGCCAGGTATGATTTTTCGCCAGGAGTGCGAACAATGCCGCGGCTCGCGCGGGATCGTAAGTAGAAACAAATTGACCTACCGTCTTCGGTCCCTTTAAAAATTCATCTTCGAGCTGCGAGCTTCCTTCGAAAATTCCAATCAGGTGCTCGAAACTCTTTTGCCCGGCATTCGACGCCTCGGAAGCGCGCACCGCATCCGGAACATGGCCGACAAAAGTAATATTCTGTTTGCGCGCCTCATCCGCGATGGCGAAGACGGCGTAGCGTGGGATCAGCGATTGCAGCTTGATGAAATCCACTCCGCGACGTTTTAGGTCGTCCACCGCGCGGCGGCCGTCTTCGGGCGTTGTGATCGCAACCGAGCTGGGGAAACGCGGCTTGGGGCCATCGAGCATCGGACCAGCAATCCACATGCGCTGTCCAATCAAAGTCCCGGCGGCAATGTCCTTGCGCCATTGCTGAAGCACATTGAGTTCCCCGCCCATGTCGCGCACTCCGGTGATTCCGTTGGCGATGAAGAGCGGGAGAGCGATTTCCTTTCCACGGGGGAACCAATCGCCGAAGATCATGTGGACGTGCATGTCCCAGAGGCCGGGGATGAGGAACTTGCCCCTTCCGTCGACGTGAACTGCGGCGAGTTTTTCGGCACGCACGTCCTCGGGCTTTGCAATCTCGGCAATGTGGCGATCACGCACGACGACGGTGCGATGAGGCTGCGCTGGCGCGCCGGTTGAGTCAATTACCGTGACATCGTCGATGAGGAGAATCGTGGGCGAAGAGTTTGATTGCGCGCAGCCGATTGCAGACATGCTGGCGAATGCGAATATGCAAAAGATGAGCCGTTTCATGGGGCTGCAATCTTAGGCGCGCACGGCGTTGTTCGTCAAAATTGTTTGGAATGGGCGAGAATGTCCGGCGGAATCTATCACGAAACTTCGTGCCGTCCCTGAAGGGACTCAGGTTTATATCACTCTTGGTTTCCCGGCACTGCCGTGCCGGGCTTTCATATTCCGCCGCTAACGCGGCTGAAGCGATGTTTGTTCTGCAGCTCGGGAAGACCAGAGTTTCGCAACAGACTCAAAACGCGCGGCACTGACAACTGAAAACTAATTATGGACGTGTGGGCTCTGCGCGGGATTGGCGTGGTGCTCCGGCGGTTCTTTCACAACTTTCACTTCGAAACTTACGGGCAGAGTTTTCGGCGGATAACACGCGGCGTTATCGCAGGCCTGGTAGCGCAACAAGCC
>JBAUVJ010000459.1:0-2593 GCA_049583165.1 Candidatus Sulfotelmatobacter sp.
CAATTCCGAGTTCCAGCGCGATTCGTCTTTAAAAAGATCAGCGCCCGGAGCCTGCACCCATCCCGAGTTATGCACGTGCGGCTTCGGAGCCGGCTGCTTACCGAGATGCGGCCGCGGATTCCAAACCGAATCCAACAACACGAACATGACGCGAATGTGATGCTTGTCCGCGACCTCCACGAACTGATCCATGCGATGCAGAAAACCCTGCGAATCCTGTTGCCACAAAAGGTTGTGGAGAAACACTCGCATCGTGTTTATCCCCAAACCCTGCGCCCACCCCAACTCGCGATCAATCGTCAGCAAGTCAAACGTGTCCGCCTGCCACATTTCCAGCTCATTAATAGCTGTGCTCGTGATGTAGTTACTACCCACCAGCCAAGGCTGTCGCGCGTACCACTGATTAGCCTTATCCGCCGCCCAATGCCCGTTCTCCGCCGAAACGCCAGCGCAACCCAAGACGCACATCGCCCAAAGAGCGACCGCCCATCGAATAACCACCCTGCAATCTGTCCCCATTCTTCTCCCCACTATATTCGACTTAACCGCATTTCGACTCACGACTTGGCTCTTGCTCTTGGGTGGCGCAGCGGTTCGCGGCTGCGATAGAAGGCTTGTCTTTACTCGCGGCTTTAGCCAGCACTCTGTAGAGCCGCTGAGGGAGACAGTCGCGACGAAACCAGGCTCAGGACAACGTCAACCCCAAACTAGAAACCGAAGCCAGCGCAAACGTATATCGGAACGATATAGAAAGCCAGTCTGGAAAACGTTCGCTACGAATAAAATAGAAAATGCGCTTCCAACACGCGGCAGGCAGGCTCCCATGATCTACACTTCCCGACGCCGTTTCCTAAAATCCTCCGCCCTGGCCACCTGCGGAATCCTAGCCGCCCGCTCTCTTCCCTCGCAGTCTCTCCCCGCGATCGAAGTGGCCGTCACCCCCCCGCTAGGAGTCTTCGACTATCCCCAAGTGCAACTCCTAGACGGCCTGTTACGTCAGCAGTTCGACCACACTCACGAAATTTTTCTCAATCTCGACGAAGACGGCCTGCTCAAGCCTTTTCGCCAGCGCCAAGGACTACCCGCCCCCGGCCCCGACCTAGGCGGCTGGTACGACAATAGCGACGATTTCAATCCCGAGAACAATTTCCACGGTTTCATTCCCGGTCACAGCTTTGGCCAATATCTCTCCGGCCTGGCCCGCGCCTACGCAGTCACCGGATCAAAACCCACGCAAGCAAAAGTTAACCGCCTCGTTCACGCCTACGCCGAAACCGTCGAGCCCACCGGAAAGTTCTACGTCGATTACCGCCTTCCCGGTTACACCTTCGACAAAACTTGCTGCGGTCTGATCGACGCTCACCAATTTGCCGCCGATCCGATCGCTCTCGACGTCCTCAAGCGCGCCACCGATGCTGTCCTCCCCCACCTCCCCGAAAAAGCCCTGAGCCGCGTCCAGCAAGAAGCTCGTCCCCACAAGTCCATCGCTTTCACCTGGGATGAAACCTACACTCTCTCCGAAAATTTCTTCCTCGCCTACCGGAGAAGCGGCGACCGCCGCTATCGCGATCTAGGCCAACGCTTCATCTATCACGACTACTACGACGCCCTCGCCGAAAACCACAACGCCCTCCCCGGCAAACACGCCTACAGTCACGTCAACACGCTAAGCTCCGCCATGCAGGCTTATCTCGTTTTGGGCGATGAACACTATCTCCGCGCCGCCTCCAACGGCCTGCGCATGGTGCAGGAACAAAGCTATGCCACCGGCGGCTGGGGACCGAGCGAAGGTTTCGTCGAGCCCGGCAAAGGTCTCTTGGCCGCGAGCCTCGACAAAACTCACGCCAGCTTCGAAACGCCCTGCGGAGCCTACGGTCATTTCAAAATCACACGCTATCTCCTCCGCGTCACCCGCGATTCCCGCTACGGCGATAGCATGGAGCGCGTTCTCTACAACACCATCTCCGGCGCCAAGCCAATTCTCGCCGACGGCACATCTTTCTACTATTCCGACTACCACCACGATGCCAGCAAGAAAGCTTATTTCCCCGAGAAGTGGCCCTGTTGCTCCGGAACATTCCCGCAGCTGACCGCCGACTACGGCATCAGCGCCTACTATCCAAGCGCGGACGGCATCTACGTCAACCTGTTCATTCCTTCACGCGTAACTTGGTCGCAAAATAAGACGCACTGCACCCTCACCCAGCAAACCAGTTATCCCGCGGCCAACACAACCGAACTGCACTTCGATCTGCCGCACTCCGAAAACTTCGTCGTCTATCTAAGAATCCCAGCCTGGGCAGACGCCAAAACGCGCGTGTCCATCAACGGCAAGGGCGCCGACGCCGAAGTCATCCCCGGCAAATTTCTCGCCCTCAATCGAACCTGGAAAAATGGCGATCGCATTCAATTCGAGATCGGAATGCCGCTTCGCCTCGAAGCCGTCGACGACCAGAACCTCAACACCGTCGCGCTCCTCCGCGGCCCCGTTGCGCTTTTTGCCGTAGGCGACATCCCTCCCAAGATCACTCGCTCCCAATTGCTCGCCGCGACCACTGCCTCTCAATCCTCGTCAGACCGGATGGTCCAGAGC
>JBAUVJ010000460.1:0-2342 GCA_049583165.1 Candidatus Sulfotelmatobacter sp.
AACCACGAGTTCGTCGCGTTCGCATATGCCTGACGATAACCCAAAACAAAAGATTCTTCATTCTGCGACTGAGCCCAGCGAACACTCGTGATGTCGGCTGGTCGATGGTCTTCGGCGTCCCGTTTGCCCAAATAGAGGCCATCCCTATACGCGGCCGCGGTTACATTGCTCGGGTCCGAAGCCTTCTGCTGAAGCATGCGCGCCAGAACTTCGTCATAGGCGGCTGTGTACCCATCGGCGAAAGATTTTCGGTCAGCGGCAGTCGCCCAGCGACCTGTGTCAACATGTGCTGGTATTGCTTGTCGGGCTGCGAGCTTTCCAAGATACGTACCATCTTGGAAGGCCGTGTCCGTTGCGTGATGATCGTCGGTAACAGTGCCTTTATCCATATTAGAAATTGTCTGTGTGATTAGGAAGAAGAAGATTGCCGCTAGAACTGTCACAACAATGAATGTTTTCATAGCCACGTTGTGCTCCTTTTTCGTTTTCTTGATCTTGATACCGATTAGATCGCAGGCAGGAGTTTCGTATGTAAAAGATTTGTTAAGTGCAAGTAAAAGAATTAACTACTTTCGCAGGGTAAAGAAACTATAGCGCTGAGGGTTGTTCCAAGTGCGACGCTGAATATGCGGCGCCGGTTCCCTTGACTTGCTGAACGCCACGCTCGGTCAGCATCGTAAACTCTAGCCTTTCGAGCCAAAGTCTGCTACCAGTGACCGCGGCGATGGCGCAGTGAACTCTCGTTGAATATGTCCCTCCATCGACGGCTCGCTTAAGAACCTCCTGGATCAATTCCGACTGCGGACGATTCGTCCGAACCTGTCTGCCGCATCCGCCACCAACTCCTTCATGTGTCGCAAAATGTGCACCGCTGACATGAGCAGCTCGAAATGAGAACCTCATCGAGAAGCGCAGGACTCAGTTTCCCTTCCAACTTTCTGGAAGCTTCGCTCGAAAATACGGATTCGCCGGCAGAGCTTTGACAATAGTTTGACAACTCGCGCGGTGCGAATCTAGCTCTCGGCCACTCAAATAGCGAGGAAGAAAATTTAGCCACAAACGAAATGGAATCTTATGCGTAAACTCGCAACATTTACTTCGATCTTATTTGTCTTCGTATTCGTTGGAATGCAATTCGTTCCGGCCGCCACTATGCCCGAAACCAAGGCAACCGCGGGGGTCCCCGTGGCAGAATTGATCAATCCGCAGGTGGGCGCGATTCTGGATCGCTCGTGCCAGGACTGCCACTCCAGTCGCACGAACTGGCCATGGTACAGCCGCGTCGCACCCGTGTCGTGGATGGTTTCTAAACACGTAAGCGAGGGCCGTGAAATCCTGAACTTCTCCGAATGGGCGAAACATCCCCCCTCGGCGGACGAGCGCATGCTGATCTGCAACGCCGTGTCCGATGGGGAGATGCCGCTGCCTGGGTACACGGTGATTCATCGCAAAGCAAAGCTTTCAAAGCAGGATGTAGGATTGATCTGCGGCTGGGCTGCCGCGACGAACGCAGCTGTGAACTCGCTGCCGGCCGGCACGTCGCCTGGCGGAGCAGAATAACCGTGCGTGACAGCGAGCGCTGTGGAGAACGTCGCCTTTTTAACGAGGAAAGGCACGCTCTCCCGAGACAAGTGTACGTGCGCTCGCAATCTGCATGGCCGTGACGCTGGCGCTTCGTTGCTCCATCTGAGGTTGACGTGGATCCGTGCTTGAGATGCAAATTTAAGGAGGCTGATTCGATGAGAGGGAATTTTATTCAAGTGTTGGCGTGTAGTGTGGTATTTGTTGGCCTGATTGCTTCCTGTACAGAGCTTTCTCAGGCCGAGAGTGGCGGCGAGACCTTCAAATCAACCTGTGCGGCCTGTCACGGCCCAGATGGGAAGGGCACAGTGCGCATGGGAAGGATATTGGGCGCTGCCGACCTGACCGCAGCAGGAGTGCAGAGTCAGTCCGATGCGCAACTCATCGATGTTATAACGAATGGCAAGAAGAAAATGCCGCCGTTTGACGGCCAATTGACCAAAGAACAGATTACGGGTTTGGTGGCCTACATTCGACAGCTCGGGAAAAAAGATTGATGTGTTCCCAAGCATCCAACCCAGCCGCTCCGGCTTTCGATTTCCTTCGGAGTACCTTCATTCCGCTTATCGAGCAGATGGGTCCGACAGTCAAGGTTGCACTGCAGCGCTACGGTGTGGCGCGAGTTTTTGGTTTAACCCGTGCCGGCGACGCGAATGTAAGTCCTTTTGGAAGTCCTTGGATTCCGGCTATTTTCGAAGTTGTTGATTTGAATTGGTCGGGGAGAGAGGATTTGAACCTCCGACCCCCTGGTCCCGAACCAG